>JBFFZZ010000198.1:0-5918 GCA_041568335.1 Candidatus Polarisedimenticolaceae bacterium
CCGAGCAGGATCAGGTCGCGTGTGGACAGCTCGAGCAACCGATCGGCCCCCTCTTCCCGGCCGTCGGCGGAAACGGTTTCTCCTTGGGCGCGATCGCGGAACACGCGATCACGGATCGCGTCGATCCGGTCGAGCGACAGCACGCGGATGATCGCCTCGGGCTTGGTACCGGAAGCCGTTTCGATGTGCACCTCGGCGACCCCGAGCGCTCGATGGAGCGGATTCTGGACGAGGTTGATGTTCTGGATCCGCGCGTACGGGATGTGGCGCTCGTTCCGTGTCAGCACGCCCTCACGGACCATCATCTCGTCGTCGCCGAGCCGGTAGCGGTAGAACGCGTACTTCACGACCGCCGCGATCATCGCGGGAACGATGGCCAGCGCGAACCAGAACTCGTAGCCCGTGCCGCCGCCGAGAAAGAGGACCACGATCAGCGGGACGATCATGCCGCGGATGAAGGACCAGACCGAAAAGAGAAGCGACACGGGGTGCAACCGCTGCGGCGAGCCCAGCGTGTCAGACGGCATCGTCGGTCTCCACCTCGGTGAGCAACAGATCGCGGATGCGATAGGCGCGGGGCGCCGGCAGCCCGTCGAGCGAAATCGACGCGTTCTCGGTGCCCGCCGTGTGGACGATCAGGGTCGACAGGCCGAACCAGCGCTCGATCGGACCGCGCGATACGTCGGTGTGCTGGATCCGCGAATAGGGAACGGAGATCTCGGTTTGCCAGACCAGCCCGCGGCGGATGCGCAGGCCCATCTCGTCGAGCCGGTAGCGGCGCCTCTTGTAGCGCAACGCGGGACCGATCTGCGTCCAGCACCCGAGCGCGACGAAAAAAAGGAACCAGCCGAGGAACGCGAGCAGCACGGTCGGCCCGCGCCAGCGCGAGGCGAACACCGCGATCAACAGGCCGATCATCGAGGCGCCGCAGACGATCACGGTGACGATGCCGCCGGAGAGCCGCGAGGCCAGGACCCAGTTCGGATGCAGCGGGTAGTGGACGCCGTCGGCCACGAAGTCGTGCTCGACCTCCGGCTCGGCGTCGTCGGTTGCCGGTGCGACGACCGGGGCGGGTTCCGCCGGAGCCTCCACCGGCTGCAGGACCGGCGGGTCCTGCGGTGAATCCTGGTCGGACATGTCGGTCATGCTACCCCGCGAATCGGTTTTTGTTCAGGATCCGGCCCCACGGGCGGCCGCGAGGACGTTGTCGACGGCGGTGATCGAGACCGGGTGGTAGGCCGGCTTCGCGCGCTCGTAGAGGACGCTCGCCCGCGCGCAGCCCTCCGGTGTCTCGCACAGCTTGCGATACAGCGGCACGAGGAATTTCGCGCGACCCATGCGCGTGACGAACGCTTCCATCGCCGGGTACGCCGGCTCGTAGCCGCTGCCCAGCGCGTGAACGAGCCAGGTGGTGAGCACCTCCGCGTTGCCCGCGTCGGTCAGCTTGTATGCCGCGTCGAGCTCGCGGAGCCGCTCGAGTGGGAGGTCATCAGGGAGAGCGCGCACGAAGTGCACCCACTGGTGGCTCGACCAGCCGGGGTCCACGGGCAGCGGTCCGCCGTCCAGCCAGGCCTCCAGCTGCCGCTCGACCTCGATGAACGCCGGCGACACGATCCGGGGCGTATCCTCCGGAAGCCCCGGGCCGAAGACCCATCTCTCGATCGCGGATTCGAGCCAGCGGTCCTTCTCGCCGAACTCCGCGCGCAGGTCGGACAGGAACCTCTCGGTGGTCACCGTCCCGAAAGCGTAGCGCTCGAAGTAGTCGTGGAGGAAGGCGTCCCACTCCATGCGGCCGTAGGTCTCCTCCAGCAACCGCAGGAACAACGCGCCCTTGTCGTAGACCACGCTGGGGATGTCGTCGGGATTACGCCCGGTGTAGTCGACGCGCAGGCTCGTGTCCGCGGGGTCTTCGTTCTCCATCAGGCTGCTTAGCCCGCCCTTGCCGAGCAGCCACAGCATCTCGGAGTGCTCGCGGCCGTAGAGCGCTTCCATGATGCGGTATTCGAAGTAACTGGTGAATCCCTCGTTGAGCCAGAAGTCGTTCCACGTCGCGTTGGTCACGAGGTTGCCCGACCAGGAGTGCGCCAGCTCGTGGGCGATCAGCGCGACCTGCGAACGATCGCCGGCGAGCACGGTCGGCGTCAGGAACGTCAGCCGTGGGTTCTCCATCCCGCCGAAGGGAAACGCGGGCGGCAACACGATCATGTCGTAACGGCCCCAGCGGTAGGGACCGTACAGCTCCTCGGAGGCCTCGAGCATCTTCTGCGCGTCGGCGAACTCCCACGCCGCGCGCTCGATGACCTCCGGCTCGGCGTAGATGCCGGTGCGCTCGCCGAGCGGCCGGAACGTGACGTCGCCGACCGCCAGCGCCAGCAGGTAGGACGGGATCGGCTGCGGCATGCGGAAGGTGTAGACGCCGTCGGCGCTCTTCTCGGTCGGGTTCTCGGCGCTCATCAGCGCCATCAGCGCCGGGGGAACGCGGATCGTCGCGTCGTAGGTCATGCGCACGCCGGGGCTGTCCTGCAACGGGATCCAGCTCCGCGCGAGGCACGTCTGGGACTGCGAGAGCAGGAACGGGTGGCGCTTGCCGGCCGTCTGCAACGGCTCGACCCACATCAGCGCCTGCGCACCGGGACTGCTGGCGTAGTGTACGCGGACCGTCGTGGTGTCCGGCTCGATGTCGATCTGCAGCGACTGGCCCAGATGCGGCTTGGTCTCGACGAAACGGTAGTCGGTCGGCGCGTCGTCGCTGCCCAGGTCGACGCCGCTGACCGAGAGATCCCAGGTGTCGAGCCACAGCTCGTCGGTTCCGGTCAGGTTCTCGATCGTCAGCGTCGCCGTCCCCGACAGCGTGCGGTTGTCGAAATCGACGTCCAGGTCGAGGCCGAGATGCCGCACGACCGCCTCGTCGGGGCGACTGAACGAGTGCGGGTCGCGCTCGGCGACGGGATCGGATCCCGGAGCGCAAGCGGCGACGAGGACGGCGAACGTGACGAGGACCAGGGATTGCGACGTGCGATTCAAGTCTCTGCCTCCGGGCCGGATCGTCCGGCGGCATTCATCATGCCAGGCCTTGCCGATTGACGCCTGCGGTCGGCGAGGCAATGTTGTGGAATGTGAACCAGGGGCTCCGGCAATGAACTACGATGGGTTGCATGACCTCTGACGCCCAGACGCCGGAGCCGCGGCGCCCGTCGCTCAAGGAGGCCATCCTCAACCGGCGCATGCTCATCTGCGTCTTCACCGGGTTCTCGTCGGGGCTACCTCTTTATCTGCTGATCCAGCTCGTCCCGGCGTGGCTGCGGGTCGAGGGCGTCGGGCTCGCCGAGATCGGGTTCTTCACTCTCGTCGGGCTCCCCTACACGTGGAAATTCGTCTGGTCGCCGGTGATCGATCGCTACACGCTGCCGTTCCTGGGACGCCGGCGAGGGTGGATCCTGGTCACGCAGGTGGCCCTGTTCTTTTCGATCGCGACGCTGGGTTTCCTCGATCCGGTCTTCTCGATCTGGACCATCGCTTACCTCGCGGCGGCGGTGGCCTTCTTCAGCGCGAGCCAGGACATCGTCCTCGACGCGTATCGCCGCGAGCTTCTGCCGGACCACGAGCTCGGCATCGGCAACGCCATCCACGTGCAAACCTACCGGCTCTCGGGGCTCGTCCCCGGCTCGCTCGCACTGGTCCTCGCCGACCATCTGCCCTGGCACACCGTTTTCATCGTGGTCGCGTCGTTCATGGCGGTCGGCATCGTGCTGACCTTCGTCATCTCGGAAGCCGTCGCCAACCCGAGTCCGCCGAAGACGCTGGTCGATGCGATCGTCGAGCCGTTCCGCGAGTTCGTGGATCGCAAGGGCTTCGGGCCTGCGTTGCTCATCCTCGCGTTCATGTTCCTCTACAAGCTGGGCGACAACATGGCCACGGCCCTCCAGTCGGCGTTTTTTGTCGATGTCGGCTTCACGCTCACGCAGATCGGATCGATCGCGAAGTTCTCGTCGCTCACCGCGGCGATCGTCGGCGGTCTGGGCGGCGGCGTCGTCATGATCAAGCTGGGCATCAACCGCGCCCTGTGGATCTTCGGCGTCGTGCAGGTGATCAGCATCCTGGGCTTCGCCGCTCTGGCCGAGATCGGAAAGAATCCCTTGATGCTCGGTGTCGTCGTGGCGTTCGAATACCTCGGGGTCGGGCTCGGGACGGCCGCGTTCACCGCGTTCATCGCCCGCGTCACCAACCCGGTTTTCGCGGCGACGCAGTTTGCGTTGTTCACGGCGTTCACCGCGGTGCCCCGGACTGTGGCGAACGCCGTCACCGGGGTCATCGTGGAGCGGGTCGGCTGGACGAGCTTCTTCCTGCTGTGCGCGGTCGTCGCCGTGCCGGGGATGTTGTTGTTGTTCAAAGTAGCGCCCTGGAACAATTCGCGGGACAAGAACTCGATCGTGTGACGTCCGCGACGATCCTCGTCGATCCGCCAGGCCTTTTTCTGACCGTCTGGAAACGCCAGGTGTACACTTGGTCGATGAGTTCCTCATGAAACGGGATTGAGGCAGCGGCCATGACGGCTACCCTGTACCGCGTCATCCATCCGGTCGGCGACATCGAGCGCGCGGCACGGTTTTACTCGCAAGTGTTCGGCGGCCCGGGCGAGCGCGTCTCACCCGGCCGGCACTACTTCCGCTGCGGCGGAACGGTACTCGCCTGCTACGACCCGGTCGCGGACGGCGACGATCCCGGCGAGGGTTGGCGTCACCACGCGCACCAGTACCTCTACTTCGCGGTGCCGGATCTGGAAGCCGTGTGCGAACGTGTCCGCGAAGCCGGGGGGCGGATCGAGCGCGAGATCGAGTCGATGCCGTGGGGCGAGCGTCTGTTCTACGCCAGGGATCCCTTCGACAACCCGATCTGCTTCGTCGACGAGCGGACGTTGTTTGTTGGGTCCACGAACAGTGAGTAACAAGGGGCATCCATGCGTCCGGTCGTCCTCCTAGCTCTCTTCATCTGTACGTTATCCACCGCCCAGGAACCCGCAGCGAAACCCGACCTGCTCGGCTTCACGTCGGAGGGATCGGCCGCGCAGCGGGAACGTGAGGAGCGCTTCGACGCGCTGCTCGACGCGGGCAATCTGAATCAATGGATGAAGCACCTCTCGGCGCACCCGCACCCGGTCGGCTCGCCGTGGGGCAAGTCCAACGCCGAGTGGATGCTGGAGCGGTTCCGCGAATGGGGCTACGAGGCCGACCTCGCGACGTATCACGTCTTGTTTCCCACTCCGGTGGAGCGTCATCTCGAGCTGCTCGAACCGGGGTCCTTCATCGCCGCGCTCAACGAGCCCGCCGTCCCCGGCGACGCGACGTCGCAGCAACAGGACGAGCACCTGCCTCCCTACAACGCCTTCTCGGTCGACGGCGACGTGACCGGCGAGCTGGTCTACGTCAACTACGGCGTCCCGGACGACTACGAAGAGCTCGACCGGCGCGGCATCTCCGTCGAGGGCAAGATCGTGATCGCGCGTTACGGCGGCTCGTGGCGCGGGATCAAGCCCAAGGTCGCGGCGGAGCACGGCGCCATCGGCTGCATCCTCTATTCCGACCCGCGGGACGACGGCTACTTCCAGGGTGAGGTCTACCCGGAGGGCCCGTTCAAGAACGAGCATGGCGCGCAACGCGGCTCGGTCGCCGATATGCCGTTGTTTCCCGGCGACCCGCTGACCCCGTTCGTCGGCGCGACGCGGGACGCGAAACGGCTGGATCGCAGCGAGGCCCCGACCCTGACCAAGATCCCGGTGCTGCCGATCTCCTACGGCGACGCGCTGCCGCTGCTCGAGTCGATCCGCGGCCCCGTCGCCCCGGAGGCGTGGCGCGGCGCGCTGCCGCTGACCTACCGCCTCGGCCCCGGCCCCGCGAAGGTGCATCTCAAGGTCGCCTTCG
>JBFFZZ010000199.1:0-5908 GCA_041568335.1 Candidatus Polarisedimenticolaceae bacterium
CGTCACGTGGTTCACGGTCTCGGCCGGCCGTGTCGACCCGCGGTTGATCTTGATGACGAGTCTGGTCGCGGCCTGGGGCGCACGCTTGACCTACAACTTCGCCCGCAAGGGGGGCTATCGGAAGGGTGGCGAGGACTATCGCTGGGAGGTCCTGCGTCGACGGATGAGCCCGCGTTCCTTCGCGATCCTCAACGTCGTTTTCATCAACGGCTTCCAGCACGCGCTGCTGCTGCTGCTTGCGCTGCCTGCATGGATCGTGGCGATGTTGCCGCCTTCCCGTCTCAACATCGTAGATGCGATCGGGGCCGGCCTGTTTGTCGTTTTTCTCGTCGGAGAAACGATTGCCGATCAGCAGCAGTGGAACTTCCATCAAGAAAAAACGGCGCGCAACTGCGACGGCCCGGGGTTCCTCAGCGACGGTCTCTTCCGCTACTCACGCCATCCGAACTTCTTTTGCGAACAGGGGGTCTGGTGGTCGTTCTACTTGTTCGGTGTCGCGGCCGGTGCGCCGTGGTGGGGCATCTCGCTGCTGGGCCCGGTCCTGCTGACCTTACTCTTCCAGGGCTCGACCGCGTTCACCGAGTCGATCTCGGCATCGAAGTACCCCGGCTACGCGGAGTACCAAAGACGAACCTCGCGCATGATTCCCTGGGTGCCCCGGCGCGGCAAGGCGTCGCCCTCGTCTTGACAGGCACGCGAAGTCCGCGGTTAATACCAAAATGGACACCGAGATCTATCGCATCGAGCCCGGGACGTCGGTCCGTCTGACCGACCTGGACACCCGGGATCGACGTCTCGCCGCGGATGGAAAAACCGCCGCCAAGAACACCTTCAAGGACCTCAACGCCCGCCTGGAAAAACTCCAGGAGCTTCTGTACGCCGAGGGCAAGCACGGTATCCTGATCGTTCTGCAGGCGATGGATGCCGGCGGCAAGGACGGTACGATCCGCCACGTGTTCGACCGCACCAACCCCCAGGGCGTCCGCGTGACGAGCTTCAAGAAACCCACCGCGCGCGAGCTCGCCCACGACTACCTCTGGCGCGTGCACCAGCACACACCGGGCCGGGGCCAGATCGCGATCTTCAACCGCAGCCACTACGAGGATGTGCTGGTCGTTCGCGTCCGCAATCTCGTTTCCGAGACGGTGTGGTCGAGGCGTTACGAACACATCAACGCCTTCGAGCGCCAGTTGGCCGACGAGGGCACGACGATTCTCAAGTTCTTCCTGCACATCTCCAAGGACGAGCAGCGTGAACGGTTCCAGTCCAGGCTGGACGAGCCTCACAAGCGGTGGAAGTTCAATCGCGGGGACATCGAGGAGCGCAAGCTGTGGCAGGACTACATGCGCGCCTACGAGGCGGTCCTGTCGCGCACCAGCACGCCCTGGGCGCCCTGGTACGTCGTTCCGGCGGACAGAAAGTGGTATCGCAACCTCGTCATTTCCGGGATCCTGGTCGAAACGCTCGAGGAGCTGAACATGCGGTACCCCGACGAGGAGGCCGGGCTCGAAGACATCGTGATCGATTGACTCGCGGCGCTAGCCCGGCGCTTCCCCGGCCAGCTCCCGTCTGAGCCAGGCCCGCGCCGGACGCATGTCGGAACGCGCGGTGGTGACCGAAACGCCGAGCGCCGTGGCGACCTCGTCGTTGGTCAAACCGGCGAAAAAGCGCAGGCGAAAAACGTCCGAAAGACAGCGCTATTCGATCGCCGCCCGGCCGCTGGCCCCGGTCGGATTCCCGGCCCTATATTCGCCGAAGGTTTGGAGGGCCGGGGACATGAAAAAACTTTGTCTATGGCTTGCCGTCGCCGTGGTGATCGCCTGTGGCCCGAGCGACGAGGTCGATCCGCGCACGACGATCAAGGCGGAGGGCCAGCACAAGAAAGAGATCGCCAAGGCCGTCAACGGCTCGAAGTTCTGGCAGGCCTATCTCGAAAAGGCGGGTAGCGGGAGCAAGCCCGTGGTCGTCCTCGAGTTCACGGTCGAACGGAAGACCTATCGATCCAGCGGCGGCGACTACGATCCCGGGAAGATCTCGGTCGATTTCAAGGCCAGGAGCGCCAAGAACAACCGGCTCCTCTATAAGAATGATATGGAGGTCCGGCTGAAGGACTTCGTCATCGGGAAGATCGACAAGGACGCCAGCCGTGAAGAGATCCAGGAGATCGCCTTCCGGGCCACCGAGAAGAAGGTCTACCCCTACCTCAACCGCTGGGTCAACATCTCCGCGATCCAGGCGATGGGCAACGAAGGGTCCGGCGGCAGTCGCTTCGAACCCACGCTGAACGAGATGCTCGCCGACAAGTGGACATCGGACGATTTGCGTGCGGCGGCCGAGGAGGCGCTGCAGAAGATCAAGGACCGGGGCTAGCCCGCGATGGACACCCACGCAGAACAGATCCTCGGCGCGTTCAAGGGCGAGTTCCAGTCCGTCAAGGTCTCCATCCTGTACCGGTTCGGTGTGTTCCTCGTGGCGCTGCTGATGGTGCTGCTGCCTTTCGTTTACATCGGGATGATCGCGCTCACGGGGTACGGTATCCACTACCACGCCACCGAGAACAAGACGGTTCTCCAGGGCGACGGCGGTTTTGCCTCGTTCCTCGTTTACTTCGCCCCGCTGGTCGCCGGAGCGATCCTGATCGTCTTCATGATCAAACCGCTGTTCGCGCGATCGGCGGATCCGTCGGCCCGCTGCGCGGTGCACCGCAATCGCGAGCCGCTGCTCTGGGATTTTGTCGAGAAGATCTGTGCGTCCGTCGGTTCACCGGTGCCCAAACGCATCTACGTCGACTGCGACGTCAACGCGTCCGCCAGCTTCCGCCGCGGCGCGCTCAGTCTGTTCGGGAACGACCTGGTGTTGACGATCGGGATGCCCTTGGTCGCGGGTCTGAACATGCGTCAGTTCGCCGGTGTCCTGGCCCACGAGTTCGGTCACTTCTCGCAGGGCACCGGGATGCGCGTGACCTACGTCGTCCGTTCGATCAACGCCTGGTTCGCTCGAGTCGTCTACCAACGCGACATCCTGGACGTCAAGCTCGCGCAATGGTCGCGCAACATCGACATCCGCATAGGGATCATCCTGTACGCGTCGAGACTGTTTATCTGGATCACGCGGCGTTTGCTGTGGCTCCTGATGATGCTCGGCCACGTCGTGAGCTGCTTCATGCTGCGCCAGATGGAGTACGACGCCGATCGTTACGAGGCGCGTCTGGCGGGCAGCGACAACTTCGCCAATACGGCGCTCCGGTTGTGCGAGCTCGGCGCGGCCACCGAGGCCGCCTTCGCCTCGCTCGACACCGCCTGGAAGGACGGTAGACTGGCCGACAACCTGCCACGGCTGATCCACTCGGGCGTGAAGCGCATGAAGAAGGACCAGCGCGGGGCGATCAAGCAGCACCTGCGCGAGACGAAGACCGGGCTGCTCGACACGCACCCCGCGGATCGCGACCGTATCATCAGCGCGCGCAAAGAAGCCGCGCCCGGGATCTTCCACCTGGATGCCTCCGCCACCGATTTGTTCGCCAACTTCGAGGATCTCTCCAAGGCCGTCACCCGTAGCTATTACCGGCAAATGCTGGGTCCGGGAAGAGAGCTACCCAAGCTCGTCCCCGTCGACGCCATCGAGGAGGGCCAGGCCCGCCTGGAGGCGGGTCAAAAAGCGATCGACAAGTTCTTTCGCGGTGTGCTGATCGAGAACCGCGCCCTGAGGTTGAGCACGGAAGCGACCAGGATGGCCCGGAACCCGAACGAGGCCCTGGCGCAGCTCAAGCAATCGCACCGGCAAATGCACGAGGGGCAGCGCGACGCCCGTCGCAAGCTGCGACTCCGTAACGAGATGGCCGAGCAGGCGATGCTCGCCGAGCAGGCAGCCACACTGCTCGACGCCGGTTTCTCGGTTGCGGCTTCGGAGTTCGGGTTGCCGGCCGCCGATCTGACGTCGGCCCAACGCACCGCCGGCGACAAGCGCTCGGAGCGGTTCAACCTGGAGAACGAGCTGGAGCCCTACTTCACCGCGGCCGAGGAACGCATGCACGCGGCCCTGTCGCTGCTGCCGCATCCAGCGCTCGCCGAACGCATCAAGGATCACGCCAAGGCGGTCGAGGAGACGCCACGCCTGGTCGAGTCGTTGCTCGGTCTGGCTCCCGCGCTCGAGGAAGCGGTCGAGCTGCGGCGCGACATGACCACGCTGGCGACGCTGCTCTCGAACTTCGAGGGCAACGAGGACAACGCGGAGCTCCTCCAGGCGTTGCAGCAGGCGTCCCAGCAGGCCACCGGTCACCTCGGCAAGCTCGCCGCACAGCTCGAGCCGGAAGCCTACCCGTTCCACAACGAGGGCGGAACGCGGACCGCGGGTGAGTACGTACTCGGCGGCGATGTCGTGGACGAGAACGACCTCGGCCAGGTCTACCATGCCGTGGGCGAAGCGCTCGAACGGCTCGACGCCCTGTACCTGCGGGTCCTGGGGCGGCTGGTCCACGTCGTCGGAAGAGTCGAGAAGGTCTGCGGGGTCCCGCCCAAGGCGTAGCGACGGACTCTGGGGCATGGTGCTCGTCATGCGACGCATCACGCCTTGGATCGTGACTTGGCTGGCCTGTCTTGCTCGCCTACGACCCGCGCTACGAGCAGGGCCCGGTCTTCGTCGAGCTCCCTTGACAGCTTTTCCCCCCGCCCCCTATTCTCGGGCTTCCCTCCTTCGCCTCGCGCGCTATGGAGGGTTCGACTCCAGGTAGGAGGAAGCCATGACCTTGAGACGCCTCGCGGCGGCGCTCGCGCTGTCGCTATGGGTCGTTCCGGCCTTTGCCGCCAAACAACCGGCCCAGGCTCTGGTGGACGTCCGGATCGTCGTATCGCCCGGCAACGTGATCGAGAAGGGCACCATCGTCGTGCGCGACGGGGTCATCGAGGCCGTCGGTGCGGATGTCGAACCACCGGCCGACGCACGCGTCTGGAAACGCGAGAACCTGACCGTTTATGCCGGTTTGATCGAGCCGTACGTGACGGTCGACTGGCCTGCGCCGGGCGGCGACGATCAGGAGAACGCCGCTCCCCAGGCGGGACACTCGAACAGGATCGTGCACCCCGAGCGCGACATGACGCTTCACGCACAGGACGATGCGGTGTTCAAAAAGCTGCGCGGCGCGGGCTTCACGACGGCCGTGGTAGCGCCGAAGAGCGGCCTGTTTCGTGGCAGCAGCGTGCTGATCAACCTCGGCGAAGGCCCGGCGAGAGCAAACCTCCTCCGCCGCCATGTCGCCCAGCATGTCGCCGTCCAACCCGGACGCGGTACCGATCGGGGGTACCCGGGTTCCCTGATGGGTGCCGTCGCGCTCACGCGCCAGACGCTGTACGACGCGCGCTGGCATCGCGGCGCGCAACAAGCCTACAGGGCCAACGGCCGCCAGGCGCGACCCGAGATCAACACGGCGCACGTCGCTCTCGAGGCCGCGGCACACGGTGAAGAGACCATCGTCTTCGAAACGAACGACGTGCTCGACACGTTGCGGGTCGCCCGTATCGTCGACGAGTTCGGCCTGGATGCTTGGGTCGTCGGCAACGGCGAGGAATACAAACGGATCGATGCGATCGCGGCCTCCGGCTTGCCCATCCTGCTGCCGCTCAATTTCCCGGAACCGCCCGAGGTCGGCGAGGAGGACGATCTCAGCGTGACGCTCGAGGCGCTCCGTCACTGGGATACCGCCCCGGAGAATCCGGGGCGCGTCGCTTCGAAGGGGATCCGCTTCGCCTTCACGACGCACGGGCTCGACAACGTGAAAGAGGTCCAGTCGCGCCTCGCGACCGCCATCGAGCGCGGCCTCGACGCGGACGCCGCGCTCGCCGCGCTCACCACGACGCCGGCCCGGATGCTCGGCGGCGGCGACCGCCTGGGGACCGTCGAAGCCGGGAAGATC
>JBFFZZ010000200.1:0-5884 GCA_041568335.1 Candidatus Polarisedimenticolaceae bacterium
CCCATGCGGGCCGCTTTGGGAGGCTTTCGTTCGAGCTCCTTCCGGAACGACTCGCGGCCGCGCACCAACGCCTTCTTCTGCATCACGACAGGCGACGGGTCGAACCGGCCGCGCGTCGCGCACGGTGTGTCGGCGCCCGGCAGGAGCCGGAAGGGAAGCTCCTGCTCCTCGAAGATCCGCTCGCGCGCCATCGACGTCGCCTGTAACGCGTCATAGCGCTTGACGATGAACTCCGCATCGGTCTCGTCCGGACCCTTCAGCATCTCGACCCACTCCCGCGGCGTCGCTGCGGCTTCCTCGAGGGCCAGCGTCTCGACGTAGGGCAGGATCATCGAGAAGCGTTCGAGGAAGCGGTCGCGGTACTTGCCGCGCAGCGCGACCCAGTCGAGCCGCAAGCGGTCGGGCCAGCGCTCCGCGAGCCAGCGCAGCGTGAACCAGAAAAAGGGGAAGTGGATCTCGGTGCCCGCGATGCCGCTGTTGACCAGCTCGCGGCGGTGCTCTTGGAGGTCGTCGCGCTCCGCGAAACCGGCGAGCAAGGTCTCCACTTTCTCCAGCACGCGACGATCGTCGGGATAGGCCCGCATGAAACAGAGATGCTCGTGGAGGCGAAAGACGCCGTCCGCGTCGTCCATCGAGTCGATCTCGACGCGGTCCAGCAGGGTGAGCTTTTTCTTCCGGCCGACGGAACCGAAAACGAATTTCAGCTCGAGCAGCCGGTCGAGCGCTGGCGATGAGCGGGCGGGCACGGATCGGACTCCTCGTGCGGAGCGCCCAGCCTAACAGAACTCGCCGGCGAGTTGTTTGGATATGGCCTCGTGCGGATTAGAATCGCTGCGGTGTGAGATTGGGAACCGGCCCGCTCTATGTTGAGGACGTGACGTGATGCGACCCGCCCGACGACGACCGTGGTTCATGCCGGTGTCCCTGGCGCTGGCGCTCTTCCTCGCGCTTCCGGCCGCGCAGGCCCAGGTCCGCACCAAGGGCAAACCGGAGCGGGCGATCACGCCGCAGAAACCCCCCACGCCCTCTGGGCCGGGCAGCATCCAGTCCAACGAGGTCGAGTGCGTCGACCCCGAGATCCCCGACACTCCCGATCTGCGATCCGCGGACGGCGGGCAACGGCCGCTCCAACGCGCATCCGTCTGGCCTTTGCGGCTGACAAAGGACAGGAGACAGCTGAGCTTCGTCACCGACGGAGGCTCCCCGGACTCGCTGACCACACAGACGACGACCATGGAAGCGAAGGCCGCCCAGCACGCCCAGGACCAGATCGCACCCGACATCGGAACGTCGTGCAAGGCCAAGGCGCTGTTCAGCTTCCACGAGGACGGCTACGTCCTGCCCGGCATGCCGGACGTCGCGTTCCCGGACGTCTCCTGTGGCGACAGCGCGGAATGCGTGGACGCGATGCGCGCCTGGGTCCGCGGGCACTACCACCTCTGGATCGCCCAGATGATGATCAACCTCGTAGCCTCCAAGGATCATTCGGAAAAACGCGCCTGGTTGTGGGGCCGTCCCGGGGTCAACGCCCAGGGCAACCCGATCACCGAGGAATCCAGCTTCGAATACTGGTTCGGTCCCTATTCCGAGAAGCGCTTTCGCGCGGTCAAGGATGGGCTCGACGAGCTGTGGGACGTGACGCGCGCGGCGCGCTCCGGGGGCTACGACATCGAGCTGCGCTGCCCGGACGCCTATGGCGCGGGCAACGTGTGCAATACGGTCAAGCCCGGCGCGCACCACATCGTGCGCGGCAACGTCGACCTGTGCGCGGCGTTCTTCGGCGACCGCCCGGACTGGGACCAGGCCAGGATCATGAACCACGAGATGCTGCACCATTTGTGGGTCGATTGGGGCGACGCGTGGGTGGCCGTCCAGGACAAGCACTACCACGGGCACGGCGATCTCTGCATCGGATCGCCGGACTCGTCCGCGGCGTACGGCGAATCGAAGATCCGGCATCTCGCCACCTACCTCAACGGCTACGGCAAGAACTGCGGGCACCTGGCGCGTAACGTGCGCAACAACGACACCTACGCCTACTTCATCACCTGGGTCGGCACGCTGGTCTACAACGGAACGATGACGAAGTGGCCGCACCCGGCCGAACCCACGCCGCATCCGCCGAAATGCGTCGGTGACGAGAATTGCCTCTGTGACGACAAGGAAACCTGGCCCGGAAGCGATCCGTTCGAGCCCGACGGGGACTACAGCCCGACCCAGTGGTGCTGGGACGGCGACGGTGAGATGACCTGCCGCGCGACCAAGTTCGGCGCCACGACGGAGGGCATCTGCAAACGGTGCGACGACGTTCGTGGCCCCGGGTGCGAATGCGACAACGCCCACCCCTGCGACGTCGGCTCCTGTTATGGCGACGACACGTTCAACGGGGGGACGGGTCATTGCTTCAAGGATCCGCCGCCGCCATGGGCCTGCCTGGCCGACTGCAGCCGGCTGCTCAACGACGACAACGCCTGGTGCTATGCCGACTATCCCACGGGCGAAGCACACTGCATGGATTACCTCTGTGACAAGCCGACGGCGTTCAACTGCAATCTCGACGGCGGCAAGGTGTGCCGCTATGACGAGTGCGTCATCGAGTGCGCGGACGACGCCGACTGCGCCGAAAAGGGGTACCCACCGATCTTCCACTGCAACCAGGGCCGCTGCGAGCACGGCCTGTGAGGTTTGATGAAGCGACCGCGTCGGGGATCCTGAAGTCGTGAGCGGATTCGCACTCATCGGTCTGGTGCTCGGCGTGACCGCCGTGCTGGCCTGGATCAACGAGCGCTGGCTCAAGCTGCCGACCGCGATCGGCGTGATGGCCGGCGCGCTCGTCCTGTCCTTCGCGCTCTTCGGTCTGGAAGCGGCCGGGGTTCTCGACGACGCCTGGATGGACCGGCTGATCGAGCAGGTCGACTTCGGCGACGTCCTGATGAAGGGGATGCTCAGCTTCCTGCTGTTCGGCGGTGCGTTGCACGTCGATCTCGGCGATCTCAGGAACCGCAAGTGGTCGATCGGGATCCTGGCCACCGTCGGGGTGGTCTTTTCGACGTTCCTGACGGGGACGCTGTTCTGGCTGCTCGCGGGTGCGTTCGGTTTCGAGCTGCCCTGGATCTGGGCGCTGGCCTTCGGGGCGCTGATCTCCCCGACCGATCCGGTGGCCGTGCTCGGCGTGATGAAGAGCGCCAACGCGCCGAAGGACCTCAGCTCGATGGTGGCGGGGGAGTCGCTGTTCAACGACGGCGTCGGCGTGGTCGTGTTCACCGTCATCGCGGGGTTGCTCGTGGGAGACCACCTCGACGCCGCCCACATCGGCGAGCTGTTCGCCGTCGAGGCGCTGGGCGGCGTGGTCTTCGGCCTGATCCTCGGCTGGATCGCCTACCGCATGCTCAAGTCGATCGACAATCACGCCGTCGAGATCCTGATCACGGTTGCGCTGGTCGGCGGCGGCTACGCGCTGGCCCTGGCGGTCCACACCTCGGGACCGATCGCGATGGTCGTCGCGGGGCTGTTCATGGGCAACCACGGCCGCTTCTTCGGCATGTCCGACGACACGCGCGAAGCCCTCGACGGCTTCTGGGAAGTCATCGACGAGATCCTCAACGCGATCCTGTTCGTGATGATGGGGCTGGAGCTGCTCATCCTCGCCTTCAGCGGCAAGCGTGTGCTGCTCGGTATCGTGACGATCCCGCTGGTGCTGATCGTGCGCCTCATCGCGGTCGGCATCCCGATCAGCGCGCTACGCCGCATCCGCGACTACGTCCCGCACACGGTCAAGCTGATGACCTGGTGCGGTGTACGGGGCGGGATCTCGATCGCGCTGGCGCTCGCGCTGCCGGCGTCGCCGTATCGTGAAGTGATCCTGTCGGTGACCTATTCCGTCGTCGTCTTTTCCGTGCTGGTCCAGGGTTTGACCGCGGGCACGGCGGTGCGACGGGCGCTGGGAAGCGCCGGATAGAAAAACAGAATGATGCCGATCAGGACAGCGGTGGAATCCGCAAAACCTGTCCCGGATAGATCTTGTTCGGGTCCTTGAGCATCGGCTTATTGGCCTCGAAGATCAAGGGGTATTTCATCGGGTCACCGTACTGCGCCTTGGCGATCTTCGACAGCGAATCCCCCGACCGAACCTCGTAATACGTGCTCGGAGGCTCGGGAGCCGCCTGGGGTTCGGGCGGCGCGACATCGACCCTGTCGTTCACACGGGCGATGCCCTTGGTGTTTCCGGCCACCAGGATCGCCTTTTCGCGCTGCGCCTGATTCAGAGCCGTGCCGCGGATCGTGACGACGTCGTCGTCCACCTGCACATCGAGATCGGAGATCTCCACGCCGTGCTCGGCGATCGACTTCGCGATCGCCTGCGGGTCGACCTTATCTCCCCCGCCACCGAACAGACTCGCCCCCGCACTCTTGACGAAATTGATCAAACCCATGACATCACTCCTGTGCTGCGGCTTGCGCCTGCTGGAACGCGTGCTTGATTGCCAGATCATCGGGGTTGGCCTTCACGGCTTCCGTGCACGGTTCGAGGGCCTCTTTCCATTTCTTCTCCGCGGCAAGCTCGAGGCAGCGCTTCATCGGGTCGTTTTTCGCTTCCTCGACAACGCCCTTGGCCGCCTCGGTGACCGTTCCGGCAGCATCCTCGGCAGCGTCTGCCGCGCTCTCCACCGCGTCGGTGGCATCCTTGTCACCGGAGCAACCGGCGGCGCACAACACCATGACGAGGACGACCCCGCAAATTTCGTTCTTCAATTTTTGAAACCTCCGTGATTTGGATGAACGGCACGATAACACGGATGTTCACCGGCATGCGGTTTGGCCGGATTTCTCGCCGCTCTCCGAGTGCGAAGCACGGCGTCGGCTGTGCCGAGGTCCGTGTCCAACAGGTAAGATCGTGGGCGCCATGCAGGGCGAACGCTGGGAACGGATCCAGGCGCTTTTCGATCAGGCGCTGCAGCAGCCGGAGGGGCGGCGACGCGCCTGGCTGGAGCAGGCCTGCGCGGGTGACCGGGACCTGCTCGACGAAATCACGTCCCTGCTCGATGCCGACTCCGCAGCGGAGCTGAGCCGCGTCGTATCCGGCGCGGCCCGAGCAGTCGCGGGCGACGTCCCTCGGAATCGTCAGCTCGGACCCTACCGGCTGATCCGCGAGATCGGACGCGGTGGCATGGGCGCGGTCTACCTGGCCGAGCGCAGCGACGGTGAGTTCGAGCAGCGCGTGGCGATCAAGGTCTCGGGTAGCCGTTTCCCCGGCTCCTTGCTCCACGAGCGATTCCAGGCCGAAAGGCAGATCCTCGCGCGGCTCGAGCACCCGCACATCGCGCGCCTGCTCGACGGCGGCACGACCGACGAGCAGCCGTACGTGGTCATGGAGCACGTCGACGGTCTGCCCATCGACCGTTACTGCGAGGCGAACGATCTGTCGATCGAAAGGCGACTGGAGCTGTTCCTCGACGTCTGCGACGCCGTGCACTACGCGCATCGCAACCTGATCGTGCACCGCGACATCAAGCCCTCGAACATCTTGGTCAACGAAGACGGCACGCCCAAGTTGCTGGACTTCGGCATCGCCAAGTTGCTCGAATCCGACACCGACGCGCCCGAGACCCGCACCGCCGAGCGGCTGCTCACGCCGGAGTATGCCAGCCCCGAGCAGCTTCTCGGTCGGCCGGTGACCCCGGCCAGCGATGTCTACTCCCTCGGTTTGGTGCTGTTCCGGTTGTTGACCGGCGAGCGCCCGTTCGATGTCGATCCGACGTCGCCGATCTACGCGACCACCGTGTGTACCGCCGAGCCGCGGCGCCCCAGCCGCGTCGCCGGGAAGCGCGCCAGGCCGCTCGAGGGGGATCTCGACAACATCATCCTCAAGGCGCTGCGCCGGGAG
>JBFFZZ010000201.1:0-5881 GCA_041568335.1 Candidatus Polarisedimenticolaceae bacterium
CAAGTTCCTCGAGAATGCGATCGAGCTGGAGGAGAACGTCCCCGAGTACCACGTCGAGTTCGGCAAGGCGATCGGGCTCAACCCGATCCGCCGCGAGGAGGCGGAGGAGCATCTCCGGCGCGGCCTGGAGCTCGACCCGACGGTGATCGACGCGCACACCGCGTTGGCCGATCTGCTGGTCAAACGCGAAAAGCGAACCAACGCGATGGCGGTGCTGAAGGAAGCCCTGAAGTGGTTCCCGGATCATCCCGACGTGATCAAGCGCATGCAAGAGCTCGATCCCAAGGGAAGCCGCCGGCTGTTCGGCCGCTAACGGCGCATGCCCCTCCTGATCGACGGCGACAACCTGCTCGGCACCTGGCGGGGACGCGACCGCGGCGAAGGCGCCAAGCGAAAGCTGAGCTTCGAGCTCGCCCGTTACGCCGCCCGTGTGCGCCGCCGCTGCGTGCTCGTTTTCGACGGTCCCGCTCCGTCGGGCCTGGGCTTCGGCGGGGAGACGCGGTTCTCCGGCCGCGGCCGCAGTGCCGACGCGTGGATCCTCGACTTCCTACGCGCCGAGCCCGACCCGCGCGGTTGGCTGGTCGTCACCAGCGATCGGTCGCTCGGTGATCGCTGTCGCCACCTGACTGCGAGAACCGAGCGCTCCGACCTGTTTCGCAAACGGCTACGAGCGGGGCCGGCCGACGAGAAGCCCGAACCGGGGGACGACGTGGAGTACTGGCTCGAGAAGTTCGGGGAGGAGTGACGGGTTACTTGAGCCGCGCGACCGTGGCCCCGTCGCCGCCTTCGCCCTCGTCGCCGGCGCGATAGTCGCGCACCAGAGCGTGGCCGCGCAGGTGTTGGCGGATCGCGTGGCGCAGCCGGCCCGTCCCGTGGCCGTGGATCAGCCGCACCTGCCCGACGGAGCCGAGGACGGCGCGGTCGAGGAAGCGATCGATCCGATCGAGCGCGACATCCACCGTCTGACCGATGAGCATCAGCTCGACCGCGGGGCCGGTCTCCAGGTCGCGTGCCGGAGCGGGGGCGCGCTCGGTGCGCGGGGCGCGTTTCTCGGCGGCGGTCGCCCGTAGATCGTCCGCATCGACGGTGACGCCGATCCTCCCGAGCTGCACCTCGATACGCTTGCCGTTGACCCGTCGTACCGTCCCCTGCCGGTCGAGCGATACGACGTGGACCGTCTGGCCCTCGCGCAACTCGCCGGGTCGCGGGAGGTCGGCCCCCTGTTGCCTGCCTCCGATCGAGGCCACCGCTCGCTCGCGTTCGATCTTGAGGCGGCGCTCCTCGGCATGGGCCCGCCGCTCCGCCGTGCGACGCGTCGCCACATCCTCGATGGCCGACAGCGCGCGCTTCGCCTGTCGGCTGAAGGCGGCCAGCCGGCGATCGAACTGATGCGCCATCTCCGCCTGCCGCTTCTGCTCCCGCGCGTCGGCCTTCCGCTCACGGCCCGCGCGTTCGGCCTCCAGCCGGCGCTGTTTCTCCGTCCACGCCGCACGCTCATCGTCCAGCTCGGACAACCGTTGGCGGAGCTTGTTCAGGTAGGCCTCGGACCGCCCCGCCTCCTCTCCCAGCAGCTCACGGGCCCGGTCGATCAACGAGGGCGGGAGCCCGCAGCGCGCGGCGATGTCGAGCCCGGCCGAATGGCCGACGACGTTGGGCAACACGCGAAAGGTCGGTCGGAGCGTCCGGTCGTCGAACTCCATCGCCGCCGACGCCGCGCGCGCGTCCCCGAAAGCCCACTGCTTGAGCACGTTCTGATGCGTCGTGGCGACGATCGTCACCTGCGGTCCGGCGAGGTGCTCGAGCACGGCCTGGGCCAGCGCCGCCCCCTCGGCCGGATCGGTCCCCGAGCCGATCTCGTCGAAGAGGAACAGTGCCGGTGCCTGGCGCGCCTCGAGGAACTCCGCCATGGCAGTGACGTGCGCCGAGAACGTCGAGAGGTCCGCATCGATCGACTGGTGGTCGCCGACGTCGGCGCGGAGCTGGTGGAACAACGGCAGCACCGCGTCGCTCGCGACGACCGGGATGCCGCACTGCGCCATCGCTACGGCCAACCCCACGCTCTTCAGCGCGACGGTCTTCCCGCCCGTATTCGGCCCCGAGAGAACCAGGATCCGGTCCGCGGGATCGAGATCCAGATCGAGTGGCACGCAGCGCCCGCCGGACTGCTCGAGGTGATGCTCGAGCAGCGGGTGGCGCAACCCCCGTAGACGGATCGGCCCGCCGGTCTCGACACGCGGCCGGACACCGCCGACCCGTTCGGCGTAACGTGCGCGGGCCTGCAGCGAGTCGATCTCGGCGAGCCGGTCGAGGCTCGACTCGACATCGCCCAGCCGCTCGCGCAAGGCCGCGCTCCAGCCGTCGCAGATGCGTCGTTCCTCCTCCCGTTCGGCCTCACCGAGCTCGACCAGCTCGTTGTTCATCTCGACCGAGTCCAGCGGCTCGATGAAACGGGTCGCGCCGGAGGAGGACGTCGCGTGGACGATTCCCCGCACCGGGTTCGCCGCATCGGAACGGACCGGGATGACGAAACGTCCGTTCCGGCGGGTGACGAACTCGTCCTGGATGGCAGCGCTCGCCGAGGGATCCTTCAGCCACGCCTCCAGCTTCCGGCGGAGCCGCCCCGCAAGACGGGCGCGGCGCGTCCGCAGCTCGGCGAGCCGTGGACTGGCGTGGTCGGCGATCCTCCCGTCGGGTTCCACACCGTCGAGCACCTCCTTCGTCTTCGACCGCAGATCCGGCAGCGGCTCGACGAGCTCGCGCAGCCGTCCTGGCGGCTCATCGGCCTTCAGCACGGCGGTCCGTACCGCGTCGATGGCCGCGAGGCTCGCGCAGAGATCGCGCAGGGCTGCCGCTTCGATCCCGGCGTCGATCAGCGGCAACAGCGCGAGCGTCGGCCGGGGGTCCGGCAGCCCGCCGGACAGCAGCGGGCCCCGGCGCACGATCCAGTCGCGTAGCTCCGCGACACGAGCGTTCTCGCGGTCCAGCTCGCCCCGCCCGGTCCACGGGGCCAAGCCCCGGACGGAGCGTTTGCCCGCGTCGGTCACCGCGTGTCCCGCGACGAGATCGAGCAACGCGTCGAACTCGAGCGCCTGCCGCGACAGGCGATCGAGGTCGAGCCTGCCGTTTCCGTCGCTCACGGCGTGGGCTTCGGCTGCGAGAGCATCCGGATCGTGCGGCCGAGGTAGTGGAACCCGGAGAGGAGGATCATCGCGAGCGTCAGCCAGACCATCACCTCGAGCACACGACTGCCGCTACCCAATCGGTTGAACAGGAGAAACAGTGCGATCATCACGAACTCGGTCGTCGTCGTGAGCTTGCCCCAGATCGAGGGTGGGAACCGGGTCTGCGTCCGCGTCACGTAGAGCAACGACGCGATCGCCACGATCAAAACGTCGCGGGAAATCGTGAGCACGGTCAACCAGAGCGGAATGCGGTGCGTCATGGGAACGTCCCGGAGCATGACCGGATAATCGGTCAGCAGGACGAACGCCGCGACGAGCAACAGCTTGTCGGCGGCGGGATCGAGGTAGGCGCCGAGCGGGGTCCCCTCCTTGAGCAAGCGCGCCGACAACCCGTCGAGCAGGTCGGTCACCGCCGCCGCCGCGAACAGCCCCAGGGCGACCCCGAAGCGACCCTCCAGCACCGCGATGACGAAGAACGGGATCAGGACCAACCGAAGGAAGGTCAGTTGGTTGGCCAGATTGAGCTGCGCCAACAGCCGTTTGAAGCGATTGCCCATCGAAAACAAGGAATTTATGCCGATCCCGGAACCGGAGTCAATGCTGCGAATTGACTCTTTCGCGGCCCGGCACCATGTTCGAAACGGCCCCCGTGCGGCCGGGCCGGGTGAACCACGTGAGCAAGACAACGGACCTCGATAAGCTGTCGATCGACAATCTGTTGCGCTTCATGGTCGAGCAACAGGCGTCGGACCTGCACATCAAACCGATGCGGCCCCCGCTGATGCGGTTGAAGGGCAAGCTGTTGCCCCTCAAGTGCGACCCCATCGGTCCCGAGGACGTGCAGAAGATGCTGCACGGCATCCTCAACGATCGGTTGCGCACGATCCTCGAGCGCGACATGGCCGTCGACTTCGGATACAGCGTTCCCGGCGTCTCACGTTTCCGCGCCTCGGTATTCCTTCAACGCGGAACCTGCTCGGCCGCCTTTCGCCGCGTCCCGTTCAACTTCCCGTCGTTGGAGGACTGGGGTCTTCCCCAGGTGCTGACCGACTTCGCGAAGCTTCCGCAGGGACTGGTGCTGATCACCGGACCGACGGGCTCGGGCAAATCGTCCACGCTGGCCTCGTTGATGCGGCTGATCGCCGACACCCGGTTGGTCCATATCGTGACCGTCGAGGACCCGATCGAGTTCCTGTTGAACGACAACCTGGCCGCCGTGACCCAGCGCGAGATCGGGACCGACACCCCGAGCTTCGAGATGGCGCTCACCAACGCGATGCGCCAGGATCCCGACGTGATCATGGTCGGAGAGATGCGCGACGTCGAAGCGATGCAGACCGTGTTGACCGCGGCCGAGACCGGCCACCTCGTCTTCTCGACACTGCACACGAACTCCGCGGCGCAGACGATCGACCGCATCGTCGACAGCTTCCCCGAGGGGAACCACCGCCAAATCCGCCAGCAGCTGGCCGCCGTGCTCCAGGCGGTCGTATCGATGAAGCTGGTCGAACGAAAGGACGGCTCCGGGCTGACTTCCGCGGTCGAGATCCTGACGCGCACCCCGCGGGTCGCCAAGCTGATCCACCAGGGCAACCTCGAAGCACTCGACGAGGAGATCGAGAGCTCGGTCGCCTACCACAAGATGCAGTCGATGAACCAATCGCTGGCCGCCCTGGTCGTCAACAACCAGGTGGAAATGGAAACCGCCCTCGCCGCCAGCGCGAACCCGGGCGACCTGGACCTGATCCTCAGAAAGTTCCTCTACGCCGCCGCGGCCGGTCAGTCGACGGAGGGAGACGAAATGGCAGAACCGCTAAGCGATTTTTCCAAGATCCTCGAGCTCCAAGAGGTCAAGAAACACTACGACGACCTCCAGGAGCGGCATCAGGCCGAGCTCTCCGAGCGCGACAACGAGATCGCCGAGCTGCATGCGAGGCTGGCCGAGTACGAGCGAAACCAGGCAGGCGGATCGGCCGCCGAGAAGCACCACCAGGAGACCGAGCGGCTGAACAAGCAGATCTCGGTCCTGCGCCAGGAGTACGAGGCGAAGATCGAGCGCCTCAATTCGAGGATCCGCGAGCTCAGCGGTGGTGGTGAACGGCAGCCCGTGGCCGCCGAAGCGACCGAAAAGAAGGGCTTCTTCAGGCGTTAGAGCCGCCTTCGCCGGTCCCCATCGAAACCGTCGTCACGGCGTGCTTGAAGACCATCAGGTCGCCGGCCGGGCCATCGATCAGGACCGTGAACTTGTCGAACGATTTGATGCGACCGGTGAGCTTCTTGCCGTTGCTCAGGTAGATCGTCACCGGGGTGCGCGCCTTGCGCGCGGCATTGAAGAAATCATTCTGTAAGTTCTTGGCTTCTGCGTCCATTCGACCCTCCGGGCGCGGCGGAGTATAACACGCGTCAGTTTGCGGACTCTCGAACGAAACGCGTCCATGCCTCGAGCGCGGCCGAGAGCAACGCGTCGGGCGTCGAGGCGGCATCCAGCCAGACGATCCCCGGCTCCTTGCGGAACCAAGTGCGCTGGCGCTTGGCGTACCGACGTGTGTGGACCTTCACACGCTCGATCACGCCGTCCATCGACTCACCGTGGCGCAGCGCGTGCACGACCTCGCGGTAACCGATGGCCTGGAACGCGTTGCATTCGGGCGACACGCCCGCGGCCAGAAGGCCACGCACCTCGTCTTCGAGCCCGGCGG
>JBFFZZ010000202.1:0-5795 GCA_041568335.1 Candidatus Polarisedimenticolaceae bacterium
CAAGTTCGGCATCGTCGATGAGATCGTGCCCGAGGTCAACGGGGGGGCGCACGTCGACCACGCGCGGCAGGCGGAGATCCTGGGTGACGTGATCGAGCGTCAGCTCCACGAGATGGCCGAGCTCGACGGCCCCGCGCTGACGCGCACGCGCCACGATCGGTTCCGCCGCATGGGCGTCTTCGGCATCGGCTAACCCTCGGAGCTCTTGGCCTCGTTCCAGAGCTCCTCGAGCCTGTCCGCATCGAGTGTCTCGAGCGAATGACCCGACTCGCGCGCCCACCGCTCCAGCGTCTTGAATCGCCGCGCGAACTTCCGGTTGGCCGATTCGAGCGCCGCCTCCGGATCGTGGTCGAGCTTGCGCGCCAGCATCGCCGTCGCGAACAACAGGTCGCCGATCTCCTCGCGGGTGGCTTCACGGTCGTCGTCGCGCAGCGCGGTCTGGAGCTCGTCGAGCTCCTCGCGGATCTTGGTCATCACGTGCTGCGGCGCGCTCCAGTCGAAGCCGACACGCGAGGCCTTCTCGCCGAGCCGCAGCGCCTTCAGCAAGGCGGGTAGGCCTCCCGGCAAGCCGTCGAGCACGCTGGGCCGATGCTCGCCGCGCTCCGCCTTCTCCCGCTTCTTGATGCGCTCCCAGTTCCGCAGGACCTCGTCGGCATCCTCCGCGCTTTCGTCTCCGAAGACGTGCGGGTGGCGCCGGATCATCTTCTCCACGATCCCGCGCACGACGTCGCGGGCCGTGAACGCGCCCTCCTCCTGGGCCAGACGGGAGAGGAACACGATCTGCAGCAGCAGATCCCCGAGCTCTTCCCGGAGCGCCGGGAGATCCCCCGAATCGAGCGCGTCGAGCGCCTCGTGGCACTCCTCGAGCAGGTAGCTGCGGAGACTCCGCCAATCCTGTTCGCGATCCCACGGACACCCCCCGGGCTCGCGCAGTTGGTCCATGATTTCGACCAATTTGCCGAATCGTTCGTGATCGTTCATGGAGCGGCGCTCACCTTGACTTGGACAGGGGCAGGACTGATGTTTGGCCACCGGGGTCGGATTTCCCTTAATGGGGCCGGAACTCGGGCAATTTGAAGCTGTCGGGGACCCGATGATAGCATCGGCTCACCGCTTAGGATTGCCCGGAAAACGGCGCTTTAGGGGAGATCATGGCGAAGCACGACCTCGAGAAGGAGAGAAACGAGGGAGGCGACGACACCGAGCTGAAGGTGAACGATCGACGGCTGTTCACCGCCGAAGGTGAGTTGCGCGGCGGAGCCGAGGAAACCTCGGAGGCCGACGAAGCGGCGGCGAGCGGCGAGACGGAAGACCTCGATCGAGAGCCGCCGGGCGCGGAAGCGGGATTCGAGCGGCGGCCGGTCGAGGATCACCGGGACGTGGACTTCACCATGCTGATCAATGCCATGGCGCAACCGGCCTTGATCTTCCTCGGTGAGATCGCCCACCCAGCGACGGGGAAGCCGGAAGTCAACCTCGAGCAGGCCCGCCTGCAGATCGATCTGCTGGGCCTGTTGCGTGAGAAGTGCCGGGGTAATCTGACGAATGAAGAAGAGGGACTCCTCGACGGCCTGCTCTATCAGCTGCGGATGCGCTGTGTCGAGCGGGCAAACGAGCCGGGGCCGCCCGGCGCCTGAGTGGTTCCTCGTTTGCCTGGCCTGCGTCCTCTTCCTGTTCCCATCGATCGCTTCCGCGCAGGACAACGGTGTCATCCGTCTGGGGCCGCGCACGACCGAACAACCGGCCACGGAGCCGATCACGGGCGAGGAGTCCGTCGTTGCGGACGGCGACAACCGGCGCGGGTTCAACTACGAGCGCTTCGAGACACGGTTGGAGTCGCTCTGGTTCCAGCGCAAGGCGTTCCTGGCAGACGGCGCGGACGACAACGCGGCCGAGCAATCCGAGCTGATCCAAGCGTTTTGCCGCGAGGAGGGAATCCGGCGGCTCGAGACCGTCGCCGGAGCGCTGCTCGCCGAAACGCAACGTCACCTAAACAAGGGTCGCTACAACCGCGCGCTGGCCGCGCTGGATCTCGCCGAGGCCGTCGATCCCGGACGCCCGCAGATCCACCTCGCCCGTGCCGAGGTGTACTGGAAGTCTGCCGGTCGCAACGGCGCCGCCGTCGCCGAGTTGATCAAGGGTGTGACCGCCGCCTTCACGAGCTCGATCCGCGACCTCAGCCTGTTCCGTCGTGTCGCCTTGACCCTCGTCGTCGCCCTCGCGGGGACGATCTTCGTCTTCTCCCTGATCATGGTCTGGCGCTACCAGGTGCCGTTCAGACACGAGGTCGAGGAGTTCGTCCTTCGCTTCGCCGACGAACGCCTCGCCCGGCCCGCCGGTTGGATCGTGTTGCTGGCGCCGTTTCTGGTCTGGGTCCTGATCGGCTGGGCCGCGCTGTACTGGATCGCGGTCACGTTCCGGTTCATGCGCCGCTCCGAGCGCCTGGCCGCGGTGCTGCTGTTGGTCGCCAGTGTCGCCGCGTTACCGATCTACCGCGGCTCGGTCGCCGTCTACGCACTCGCCGCCGACCCCATCGTGCGCACCACGCTGGCCTCGGCCGGCGGCGAATACGACCCCGACCGCATCGTCCGGTTGCGCAAGCTCGTCGACGCGCACCCCGAGGACGCCGCGTACCGCTTCCTGCTCGCCGGTCTGTACAAGAACGGGCGTTTCTTCGAGGAGGCTTTCGAGGCTTACAAACAGGCGATCGAGCTCGATCCGGCGCTGGAGCAAGCCCACATCAACGTGGGGAACATCTTCGCCGCGACCGGGCAGTACGGCGAGGCGATCGCCAACTACCAGCGGGCGATCGAGATCGTCCCGGCCTCGGTGCTGGCGCACTT
Source organism: Candidatus Polarisedimenticolaceae bacterium (assembly GCA_041568335.1). Lineage (GTDB taxonomy): Bacteria > Acidobacteriota > Polarisedimenticolia > Polarisedimenticolales > Polarisedimenticolaceae > WVWW01. The sequence continues at coordinate 2,844 of JBFFZZ010000202.1, forward strand.
CAACATGCACCTCGTGCAGTCGGAGTCGTTCAAGTTCCGGGAGGCCGAGGAGACGTTGCGCGCCGCCCGGGCCATCGACGCGAAGCGGGTCACCGAGCTGCTCAGCACGAGCTCGGGCGAGCGGGCCACGGTGATCGACGCGCAGCTCGAGATCGGCTCCGTCTGGATCGCCGCGCTCGGGGGTCACGGCGGGACCGGGCTATCGGCCAAGTCCGTGGCCGCGGGGCTGGCCAACCCGGTCGGGATCGGATCGATGTCCGCATTGATCGGCTGCCTCGCGTTGTTGTTCTTCACGCGCGCGGGCGAGCCGGCGCGCCGCTGCATCCGTTGCGGGAACCCGTTCTGCGGTTACTGCAAGCGCAGCACCGAGGGACACGAGTACTGCACGCAGTGCTTGCATCTGTTCGTGCTCGGGGACGGCCTGGCACCGGAGACCAAGACCAAGAAGATGTACGAGGTCGAGCGACACGAGCGGCGGACCAAATCGTTGCGTCGCTGGCTCTCGCTGGGCTTGCCGGGCACGGCCCAGCTCGTCACCGGCCGCGCGCTCTTCGGTACGCTGCTGTTGTTGATCTGGCTCGCCGCCTGGGTCGGTGCGCTTCCGGGGTTGCTCGGCTTGTTGGACCCGCTGATCGGGACCGGGCTGCGGCTCGACCTGCTCGAGTCCGCGTCGGTGCCCTCCGCCTGGACGGTCAGCGCGTTGAGCATCCTGTCCGTCGTGACGGGAACGATCGTCTGGTTCATGGCCAACGCCTGGTCCATCCGCGGACGGGAGACGTAAGGGCATGGCGCTCTCCGGAACCATCAAGGACTTCGGGTTGGGGGACATCTTCCAGCTGATCGGGATCCAGCGAAAGACCGGGATCCTGACGCTCGAAGAGGACGGCGACGCCGTCACCGTCAAGTTCCTCGAAGGCCAGGTCGTGGGCGCCGACACGCGCTCGGCGAGCGTCGAGGATCTGCTCGGTGCGGTCCTTGTCCGCACGGGGAGAATCAGCGCGGAGCAGCTGAACGAGGCGCTCAAGCTCCAGAAGAAGACGCTGCAACGACTCGGCTTCATCCTCGTGAAGAACGGTTTCATCAGCGAGGAGGAACTGGTCGAGGCGCTACGCGTGCAATCGCTGCAGATCGTCTACCGCTTGTTCCGCTGGCGCTCCGGTAAGTACAACTTCATCGGCTCCGAAGATCTGGATTACGATCAGAAGCACTTCATACCGATCAGTGCCGAGACGATCCTGATGGAAGGCGCGCGGATGATCGACGAGTGGCCGATCATCGAGCGCCGGATCCGGTCGGACGACATGGTGGTGCGACTCACCGAGGCGGCGGAGCAACTGGATCTGCTCGCCGGACCGGCGACTACGCCGGACAGCGAGTTCGATTTCATTTTCGACCAGCAGGCCGGGGACGAGGTGGCGACGCCCGAGGAGCCCGGCGGGCAGGGAGACGCGGTTCAGGTCGGCGTGGAGGAGCTGACGGTTCTCAGGTTGGTCGACGGCAAGCGCACCGTGCTGGAGATCAACGATCACGCGAACATGGGCGAGTTCGACACCTACCGCCTGCTCGCGGATCTGATGAACCGCAAGCTGATCGAAGAGGTCAAGCGCCCCAACGCCGCCATGGTGGCCAAAACGCCGCGGCGCATGCCCGAGAAGGTGTTCCACCTGATGCTGGGGTTGACGATGACCCTGTTCGTGGCGGCGGCTCTCTCCACGCTGCCCAACAACGCGTGGACCCCCTGGCAGGTCGCTCTGCGGGATGATTCCACCGACACGCTGCACCGCCTGGCCAGCCGCCAGCGGCTGGAGCGGATCGAGACCGCCCTGGAGATCTTCTATCTCGACAAGGGGCGTTTCCCCGACCGCTTGTCCGAGCTCCTGGTCGGCGACTACCTGGAGCCCGCCGACCTGCTGGACCCGTGGAGCCAGCCTTACGGCTACACGATCTCGGCCGGCGGATTCCGCGTCTCGGGGCTCGACGCCGACGGCCGGCCCGACGACGATCTGTTCGTCTTCCACCGGTTCACCGGCGTGCAGCGCATGATGATGGCCCCGGAGCCCGCCGATGAACCCGTGAGCCCGTGATTCCAGGCCGGATACAATAATCGGTCCCTGCCTTGACAGCCCCACCGGGCGGTCTTAACCCATCGAATATCGCAGAAAAAGCCGCCCCCGAGGTTCTCGCGGGGCACGGAGAGTTTTGTTATGAGCAAGATCATCGGAATCGACCTGGGCACGACCAACTCCGTCGTCGCCGTCATGGAAGGGGACAGCGCCACCGTCATCACCAACCCGGAGGGTGGCCGGACGACCCCGTCCGTGGTCGCGATCAACGACAAGGGCGAGCGTCTGGTCGGCCAGGTGGCCAAGCGGCAAGCGGTCACCAACCCGCAGAACACCGTCTTCTCTGTCAAACGATTCATGGGCCGGCGTTTCGAGGAGGTGCCCGACGAATCCAAGATGGTGCCCTACACCGTCGAGGCGGCGGAGAACGGCGACGTACGCATACGCATCCAGGACAAGACGTACGCACCGCCGGAGATCTCGGCGATGATCCTGCGCAAGCTGAAGGAAGCGGCCGAGGCGCACCTCGGCGGTGAGGTCAAGCAGGCCGTCATCACGGTCCCGGCATACTTCAACGACGCTCAGCGGCAGGCCACCAAGGACGCCGGCCAGATCGCCGGTCTCGAGGTGTTGCGCATCGTCAACGAGCCGACAGCGGCCGCGCTGGCCTACGGGCTGGACAAGAAGAAAGACGAAACGATCGCCGTGTTCGACTTCGGCGGCGGGACGTTCGACATCTCGATCCTCGACATCGGCGAGGGCGTGTTCGAGGTGCTGTCCACCAACGGCGACACGCATCTGGGCGGCGACGACATCGACCACTTGCTGATCGAGTGGATCATCGGCGAGTTCAAGAAGGACCAGGGCATCGACCTGTCGAGCGACACCA
>JBFFZZ010000203.1:0-5760 GCA_041568335.1 Candidatus Polarisedimenticolaceae bacterium
GCTCTCCGGGAAGACGCTCCCCAACATATTACCGGTGCCGGGGATTTTCGATAGGATGGACCCTCGCACCCACGCGAACGGGAGACATCCTGTGACACGCCGCCTGGTCTTGCTGCTGGTTCTGTGGATCGTCGCGCCGGTGCGCGCCGGAGTCGATCTCGACGCCGTGGACGGCTGGCGTGAAGCCAACGCTGCGCGGATCCTCGGCGGTTTTGCCGAGTTCCTGGCGATCCCCAATACACCCGCACACCCGGAAGGGCTGCGTCGTACGGCCGAGTGGGCGCGGGACGAGCTGGCGGCTCGCGGGGCCACCGCGGAGCTGCTCGAGTGGCCCGGGGCTCCGCCGTTGGTCTGGGCGCGCCTGGACGCCCCCGGCGCGACGCGCACGCTCGGCGTCTACGTCCACTACGACGGGCAGCCGGTCGACCCGCCGAGCTGGACGCATCCGCCGTTCGAACCCGTGCTCTACACCGCGTCGATGGAAGCCGGCGGCCGGCCGCGGCCGCTCCCCGAGGGAAACGAGGCGATCGATCCGGACTGGTACCTCTATGCGCGCTCGGCCGGGGACGACAAGGCGCCGATCCCGGCGATCCTCGCGGCCCTGGACGCGTTGAAGGCCCAGGATGCCGCCCCGACCGTCAACCTGGTGTTCCTGTTCGAGGGGGAGGAGGAACAGGGGTCGACCCATCTGAGCCGTTTCTTCGAGAAGTACCATGCTCGACTCGACGTGGATCTCTGGCTGATCTGTGATGGCCCGGTCCACCAGAGCCGTCGCCCGCAGCTCGTCTTCGGCGTGCGAGGCTACTCCGGTATCGACTTGACCGTGTACGGCGCCGAGCGCTACCTGCACAGCGGGCATTACGGTAACTGGGCACCCAACCCGGCGTGGATGCTGGCCGAGCTGCTGGCCACGATGCGCGACGACGACGGCAACGTCCTGATCGAGGGCTTTTACGACACGGTCGAGCCGCTCGGTGAGAAGACTCGCGCTGCCGTCGCCGCCGTCCCCGCCGTCGAGGCCGAGCTGAAGAAGGAGCTCGGGCTCGCGCGGACCGAGGGCGGGGGGGCCACGCTGATCGAGCGCATCATGCTCCCATCCCTCAATATCCGGGGAATGGCCAGCGCCACGGTCGGATCGACGGCCCGCAACATCGTCCCGACGACCGCGCAGGCGACGTTGGATGTGCGCCTCGTTCGCGGCAACGACGCGGATCACCTGCACGACCTCATCGAAGCGCACATCGAGAAGCAGGGCTACACGATCGTGCGGGAGGATCCCGACCGGAAAACGCGCCTCGCTCACCCGAGACTGGTCAAGGTGATCCGCCGGCCCGGCTACCCGGCGGTCCGTACGCCGCTCGACGCGCCGGTGGTGGCCCCGATCATCGCCGCCGCCGGTCGTGCGGCCGGGGAGCCGGTGATCCTGATGCCCACCCTGGGCGGCTCCCTTCCGTTGTACCTCTTCACCCGGCAGCTCGGAGACCCGATCGTCGTCGTTCCGATCGCCAACCACGACGACAACCAGCACGCCCCGGACGAGAACATCCGGATCGGCAACCTGTGGTACGGGATCCGGCTGTTCGCCGCGATCTTCGCGTCGGGCGACTAACGTCAGGGGCCCGCGCCGGAACACGTCGATTCGAGGGAGTACCTCGACAGGTCTTCCATCTTGCCCTCCGCGATCAGCTCGCGCATGCGTACCTCGGTCGGTGTCATCGCATCGCGCTTGCGGTAGCGCTCGCGCTGGGCGACGACCCACGGGTGGTCGAGCAGGGGGCAGAGCGCCAGCATGCGCGGTCGGACTTTCCTCCAGCGCCGCTTGTTGAAGCCGGAGTTGTTGTACGACTCGTCCCAGTCGACGGTCACGTACTCCCGCGCGTCGAACGGCCGCGAGAGCCGATAGTCTTCGCCGTCGCGTTCCAGTTGCGGCGAGTCACCGCCACACAGGCCGAGGAAGAAGGTCATCCCGCGATAGTTCGCCTCCAGATCGGCGGGGGACATCACGCCGGAAGTCCCGTAGCCCAGGTAGGTTTGCTCCGAGAAGATGCCGCGGTCGATCACCGTCCGCTCCGCTTCCTCCTCGCTCTTCCCCTGGCGTAACGCGCGGCGGTAGAGCGCGTAGTAGGAGCTTCCCCCGGAAAAGAAGTGCGCCATCTTGTCCGTCCCGATGCGCACGCCGTGGATCTCGATGGTCGGAGCGAAGGGAAGCCACGTTCCGATATCCCACGGACCGTGGTTACCGAAGATGTTGGTCGATCGTGACTCGAGCTCGCCTTCCTCGGTCGGCGGGTAGCGGTCGATCAGCGGGCTCTTCGACGCCCAGATCTCGATCGGATGGAAGATCAGCATTCGAAAGTGGGCGGTCACGTGATTCGTCACCGTGTCGCAGGTCAGCCGTCGAATGCCGCGGCGACCGTTGACCCGATCAAGGACCTTTTGGAGCTCGTAGTTGACCTTTGCGTTGAGCGCTTCGGTCCCGTCCGCGATCTCGCGGGTCCAGGCCTCGTACGGGTCGGTTTCGAGGGCCGACGCCGCCGGCGCGACGACCAGCGCCGCGAACAGGCAACCGGCGATCGCCCGGTGTCGCACGTCAGAAGCCCCAACCGATGCCGGCCGCCACGATCCAGTCCCCGCCCTGGACACGTTCGAGACGACGCAGCGTGCCGAGGCTGAAGTTGATCCGTGTCACGGTGTAGGAGAACTCGATGCCCACGAACGTTCGCTCCGCCGAATCCAGGGCGGAATCGTCCCACCGGTGGAGCAGGACGCCCTTGACCCCGAAGGCGGTATGGACGTCCGTCAGGTAACGTTCCTGATGTTTTTTCTCGGCGATCAGGGTCGCGAACCCGGCGCTGGCCTGAATCCCGCGGATCCCCGGCTCGAGCTGCAGGGTCACCCCGCGGAACGGACAGGCGGTCATGCACTCCCAGGTTTCCGGCAACCGCGAGCGAATCAACCCGATACCGGCCGAAAGCGATTGCGGGTAGCCCGCCCGGACGCGCGGGAACAGATCCCAGTGGGTCACTCGCCGCTCGTCTTCCTGCCGGACCCGATCGATCCACGAGGCTTCCGCGTCACCGTCGGCGCCGTGGGGCGGCGCGGCGAGCATGCAACCCGACAGCAAAACGATAAGACCGGCGATCGAAGGTGACGTCAACGCGACATTCTCCCGGGAGGCCGACGCCTTTCTATCGTAGTGACCCAAAGCGCGCAAGCCGCCCGTGCTAGCCTGAAAGAACGATGCGATGCCTGCTTTGCGCGTTGCTGTGTCTCGTGGCGCTCAGCCCGTCGATGGCGGCAGCGGAGTCCCGGCCGGGACGGATCGAGGGACGTGTCGCGGACAACGACGGGGTGGGCCAGGGCGGCGTCACCGTGCGGGTGACGGTCGACGGCTCGCAGCGCGAGACGCTGACCGATGCCGAGGGCTCCTACACGTTCAGCGCGGTCCCTCCAGGCACCTACGATCTGACGTTCACGCTCGGCTCGAGCACATTGACCGAATCGGGAGTCGTGGTGACGCCGGGTCAGACCGCACACGTCGACCTCACCGCGGCGTGGGAGATCGCCTACGCCGAGGCGGTGACGGTGTACGCGGCTTCGAGACGCGTCGAGCGAATCGTGGATGCTCCCGCGGCCATCTCCGTGGTTGGCGAAAAGCTGATCGCCAAGCAGGCGGGGCATGCCCAGTTGCCCAAACTGTTGGAGTTCGAACCCGGCGCCGAGGTGACCCAGAGCGGTCTCTACGATTACAACCTGAACAGCCGCGGGTTCAACAGCTCCCTCAACCGCCGCGTGGCGACGCTGATCGACGGCCGCGATCCGTCGGTGCCGTTCCTCGGAGCACAGGAGTGGGCCGCGGTCTCGTTCCCGCTCGATGACCTCGCCGGTGTGGAACTTCTGCGCGGACCCAGCGCGGCGCTGTACGGCAAGAACGCCGCCAGCGGGGTGCTGAACCTGACGACGAAGCAGCCGCGCTACAACGAGGGCGGTTTGGTCCGCCTGACCGCCGGGGAGCTCGGAACGACACACGTCGATTTTCGTTGGGCCGGACACGTGTTTGCCGACTGGTACGTCAAGGTGGTCGCCGGCTCCCGGTCGAGCGGGGACTTCTCGCGCTCCCGCACCGGCGCGGCCGAATACTCGGTGCCCTGCACCCTGACCGGCCAGACGGATTGCTTGCCGCAGGAGGTTCCGCTGGTGCGGGTCGATGACAACGAGATCCGTTACGGCGGGCTGCGCGTGGACAAGTACTGGGGCAACGGTTCGACGCTGACGTTGGAGGGCGGGACGGCCGACATTGCAGGCCCGCTGTTCCAGACCGGCATCGGCCGCGTCCAATTGCTCGATGTCCAGCGCCCGTGGGCCCGCGCACGCTGGTCGGACGATCATTGGAACGTTCAGTTGAACTACACCCGGCGGGACGCGCCGCGTCAGCATTCGCTCTCGAGCGGTCTCAACCTCGCGCTCGATACCGAGCGGCTCGGCGTGGAAGCGCAAGGTCACTGGCGGCTCGCAGGGGACCGGATGCGCCTGGTCGTAGGCGGGTCCCACACCCGCGAGGACCTGGACAGCTTCGACCCCGCCACCGGCCGGCAGTCGTTGATGTTCGCGCCCGTCGACGCCGACGCGAGCGCGCTGTTCGGCCAGCTGAACTACGAGTTCCGACCGACGTTCGAGGCAGTTTTCGCGGCGCGCTGGGACGAGAGCTCGCTGCACTCGAGCCAGGTGTCGCCGAAGGCCGCGTTGGTCTGGAATCCGGCGCCGAACCACACGCTGCGGCTGACCTACAACGAAGCCTTCCAGGTGGCCAACTACTCCGAGTTCTTCCTCCAGGCTCCGGCCGGGCCGCCGCTGGACCTCTCGGGCGTCGAGGGGATCTGCAGCTCGGAGATGGTCGACTGCGGTTTCGGCAACGGAGTCACGCCGTTGCTGGCGCTGGGAAACGCGAACCTCGACCTCGAGCAGGTGACGAGCTGGGAGCTGGGCTGGAGCGGGATCTTCGCGCGGAGCTCGTTCGTGACGGTCGACGTCTATCGCGCGGAGAACGATGACTTCATCACCGATCTCCTCCCGCAATGCGGAACACCCCTGGGGACGTGCGCGACGCCCACCGACCGGGTGAATCCCACATTCGGCCCGTACCGGCCCCCGGCGACTCTGTCGGGAGCGGGTCAGACGATGTTGCTCAGCGCGTTGCAGATGAGCCTCGGGCCGTTTTTCCCGCTGCTGTCGAACAACCTCGACGGGGCTCCGATCCTCGCGGCCGCGTCCTACACCAACTTCGGCCGGGTCGACACCCGGGGCGTCGACGTGTCCTTGAATCACTTCATCGACGGGGAGTGGACGATCCAGGTCTCCTATTCGTGGTTCGATTACGACGTCGCTCAGACCGCACCGGGTCTGTCCGACCTGTTGCTGCCCAACAGCCCGGAGCACAAGGTCTCCGGTGGAGTGCGCTACGCGGGCAAGCGTCTGGATGGCGATCTGCTCGTGCGCTGGACCGACGGATTCCGCTGGGTCGTCGGTCCCTTCCAGGGAGACGTGCGCTCCTACGAGACCGTGGACCTGAACGCCAATTACCGGTTCGGTCAGGCTTGGAAGGCCGGCGTCACGATCGCCAACCTGCTCGACGACGAACACTACGAATCCTTCGGGGGAGACCTGCTCGGCCGCCGCGCCCTCGGTCACCTGACGTACACCTGGTGACGTTCTAGGGCTGCTCGCGACGGTGCAGCCAATAGCCGATGCCGAGCAGCACGA
>JBFFZZ010000204.1:0-5741 GCA_041568335.1 Candidatus Polarisedimenticolaceae bacterium
GAAGCCACCGGCGAAGGACCAGCTGCTCGGTTTCCGTGCGGGTGCGGCGGGCAGCACGAGGACACGCGGCGGCGCGACGAGCTCGGGGGCGCTCGAGGCGAGGGCCTCGCGTGTCACCGCCAGCTCGTTCATCCGTTCCCGGCAGACGTCACAGCCGCCGAGGTGGGCGTCGATGGTCTCGCGCTCTTCCGGCGAGCACTCGTCGTAGAGGTACGCGACCCAGGTTTCCTTCCACCGTTTGCAATCCATGTCCGACTCCTACCGGATGCCTTGTCGTGCCAGTGCGTTCTTGAGCCCGTTCAGTCCGTAGTACATCCGCGACTTCACGGTGCTCTCCGGGCAACTCAAGACTTCGGCGATCTCCTTGAACTTGAGTCCCTCGTACTCCTTCAAAATCAGCACCTCGCGTTGCTCGGCCGGGATCTCCTGCAACCCGAGCCGCACCGCGTGCGCCAGCTCGTTGGACTCCGTCCCGGCCTCCGGACTCGGCCCCGCCGAGGCCGTCGTCTCCGTCGGTGCTTCCTTGCCGTCGTCGACGATCTTCCCCCAGCGACGGCGCCAGCGCGCCTGGTCGCGGCACAGGTTCAACGCGATCTGGTACATCCACGTGGAGAAGCGGGAGCCGGCACGGAAGCGATCCGCGCGATTCAGGATGCGCAGGAACGTCTCCTGGCAGATGTCGCGCGCGTCGTCCGGCCGCGGCACCATCCGCGACACGAAGCGATAGAGCGGGCGCTCCCAGCGCACGACCAGTTGCCCGAGGGACTGCATGTCCCCGGATTGCACGGCCGCGACCAGTTCCTCGTCGGTCACGGAAGACACCGTTACCCCAGCCTCCACATTAGGGGTTAGACGCCCGGGACGGGATCCTGGACGAGTCCTGATTTTTGTCACCCTCCACACCGCTGACGCCCACCATTGTCACCCCGGAGGGCGATCGTCGCCGCAGTCGAATACGCGCGGCGATCACCGAAACCCTTTTGGCGCATGGGGTTGGGCCCGGCGAATGTCCGCCCCGATTACAAATCCGATACCTGGAATGTCGATTGCTAGAAAATGATAAGTGGATATTTCAATAATAAATATTGAATATCTATGCTGCGAGGGTGAAGGTATGGAAACCAAGGGTTCCGGTTCCCGGGCGAAGCGCCGTCGTGTCGTCGATGTCCTGCTCGTCGGGGGGCAGGAATCGTGGAGCGTGATCGCCCGTCCCGGCGACGATCACTCGGACCTGTTCACCGATGGGGGAGACCCGGAACGCACCGCGCCGCTGCTGCTGTGCCGATCCGTCGGTCCCGACGGATCGGTGGTCATCGGATCTGCCGAGCCGGGGAACGACCTGATGCTCTCGGAACTCCTGCTCTGGGAGTGCCCGGATGAAGTCTGATCCCGTCACGCTGGACCGTCCGGCCCACGCCGGCGCGGCCGACCGGGTCCGGCACGACCTGGCGAGTCTCTCGCAGGAGATCCTCGATCGGTACGAGGAGGTTTCGCTCGTCTACCGGCTGAGCGAACGGCTCGGTGCCGTTCTCGGGCGCCGCGCGGTGTCCCGGCTGGTGCTGGAAGAGGCCTCGCAGGTCCTGCAGGCGCGCGGCGCGGAAATGTGGCTCCGCGAGGGCGACGGCATCGAGCGGGTCGCGGCCGTCGGGGTCGTGCCACCGCCGCTCAACGCCGTCGATCGCCCCCTTCAGGATGCCGTCGAGGGCGCGAAGGTCCATTTGCAGGAGCCGTCCGCCGCCGAGATGGCCCGGTTGATCGTTCCGCTGCCGTCGCCGGCCGGGAAGCCGATCGGCGCCCTGGTGATGCGCGAGCGCACCGATCGCAGCCCGTACCGCACCGGACACGTCAAGCTGCTCTCCGCGTTGGCCACGCTCACGTCGGCGTTCCTTCGCAATCACCGGCTCGCCGAGAACGCCCGTGACGCCGACATCCGTCGCCGCGATACCGAGCTCGCGCGCCAGATCCACCGCAGCCTGTTACCCCCGTGTGAAACCCCCTTCACGACCGTGGAAACCGCCGGCGTGAGCTACTCGGCGGAGAAGATCGGTGGCGACTGTTACGACTACATCGATTTCCACGACGGGAGCCTCGGGATCCTCGTCGCCGACGTTTCGGGGCACGGCGTGGCGGCCGCGATGTACATGGCCGCGGTCAAGGGCGCGTTGTACGCCGAGGCCCAACGCACCTCTGATCCCGCCGAGCTCCTGACACGCGCCAACACGGTGCTCGCCGCCACCTTCGATCAGACGGAGATGTACGCGACGGCCTTCCTGTGCCGGGTTTCCCGGGACGGCGCCGAGTGGTCGTACTGCGCTGCGGGACATCCGCCCGCGTTGTGCTTCCGCGGCGACGGCGGCGTCGAACGGCTCGACAGCGGCGCCACGGCGCTCGGGCTGTTCGCCGAAACCGAATACGCGACCCGAGTCACGCGGCTGGCTCCCGAGGATCGACTCATCGTCTACACCGACGGTGTGACCGAGGCGCGGGCAAAGGACCGCGGGATGTACGGGCTCGAGAGGCTGATCCGGATCGCCCGCGCCGCGATGGACCGCCCCGCCCCCGCGTTACGCGCGCACCTGCTCGAAGACCTGGAGCGCCACACCGACCATCGCGGGATGGATGACGACGTGACCCTGGTGGTCGCGCACCCATCTGGAGATCGCTCGTGACCAAGAGACCCCGGATCCTGATCGCCGACGACGATGCCTTCATCCGGCGCCCGCTCGAGTGGATCCTCTCCCAGGAGGGATTCGACGCGCAGACGGCGGCCGATGGCGACGAATGCATGGAGATGCTGCGCGCCGATCCGCCGGACCTCTTGATCCTCGACGTCATGATGCCCGGGCTCGACGGGTTCGAGATCTGCCGGCGCATGCAGGACGACCCGACACTGCGCCGGATCCCGGTGGTGTTGCTGTCCGCGCGCGGACGCGAGCACGACCGCGAGCGCGGGATGGCGCTGGGTGCCGCGGAGTACATGACCAAGCCCTATTCACCGACCGATCTGATGCAACGGATTCGAGGACTGCTCGAGCCGGTTGCGGTGGGGGAGGAGAGATGAACCGCAAGACGCTGGAGTACAGGACCTTGACCAAGCGCGACCTCGACGAGCGCATCACCCGGGTCGTCGCGGAGCTGTTCGCCGCCGAGAGCGGACCGGGCGACGACCCGGCGGCTTCGGAGTGGGCCCCGGTGCCGATCGACGCGGCCGAGTTCGTCCGCCGCATGCAGCGTTACGTCGTCTACAACTGAGGCGCGGCCCGATGGCCCAATGGAACCACGCGGAAAAGCTGCTGTACGCGAAGCTGGTGTACTACGGACCCGCGTTCGGCGGCAAGACGACCAATCTCGCGACGCTGCACCGGCTGACCGATCCGCAGGACGAGCAACCGCTGCTGTCGCTCCAGACCGCGGGGGACCGCACGCTGTTCTTCGATCTCTTGCCGTTCGATCTGGGTCACATCCTCGGCTACCGGGTCGCGATGAAGCTCTATACCGTCCCCGGCCAGGTGCGCTACGACACCACGCGCCAGATCGTGCTCGGTGGGGCCGACGCGGTCGTTTTCGTCGCCGACTCGACCGCCGATCGCAAGGAACAGAACCGTTGGAGCTTGCAGAATCTGCGGATGAACTTGCGCAAGGCCCGGCTGGATCCCGATCGGACGCCGGTGCTGTTCCAGCTCAACAAGCAGGACAAGGAAGACGCCGCGGAACCCGCCCGGGTCGCCGGCTGGCTTGGCGTGGATGTCGATCGCGCCGTGCCCGCGGTAGCGACCGAGGGCCACGGCGTCCTCGAGACGTTCGTGTCCGCCGGTCAAGCGATGCTCGAGCGGATTTACGAGCAGGCCAAGGGACGGGCGAAGAACGAGTTCGATCCCGCTCAGCTGTCGCGACAACTGGAGCGCGCCTTCTCACCCTACATGGGCCGCACGATCGAACCGGCCGGCGGCACCAACGATGCCGCCGCGCCGTCGAGCCCAGACCGGGTCGTCCTCGAGGGCGACGACCTGCTGGCCGACGCGGTGAGGACCCAGACGCACCTCGGTGAGCAGCTCGGGGATGTCCGGGCGCGTCTGACCCGCCAGCATCGGGAGCTGGATGCGCTGCGCCGTCTGAGCGAGTCCACGATTGCGGTCGGCGCCTGCTTCGAAACCGAACGGGTGGTCGATGCGGCGCTCGAGACGGCGGCCTCGATCCTCGATGCCGTCGCGATCTCGCTGGTTCGCCGCAGGCCGCTCGAAGACCCCGTGGTCGAGCGCTGCTGGGGCCGGATACAGGAACCGCTGATCGCCAGCGAAGAGGGAGCCGCTCTCGCCGAGCGCATGATCTCCGCGGGAGGGAGCTGCGTGGTCGACGAGCTGCTCTCCGAGCTCACCACGCCGTCGGCGCTGGAGCCGATCAACGGATTGCGCGCCGCGGTCTGCGTCGCCACGGGCGAAAAATCCCGGCACTACCTGCTGGCCTATGCGCCGCAGCCGGACGGCGGTTTCAGCGTCGAGGACATTCGTTTTCTCAAGACTTTCGGCGCGCACCTCGAAGTCGGCCTGGACCAGATCCGCCTGCATCAGGAAGTCGCGACGCACCGCGACGAGCTCGAAAAGACGGTCGAGCAGCGGACGGTCGCGTTGCGCCGGGCCTACGACCAGCTGCGCGAAACGGAGCAGACCAAGGACCGTCTACTCAACAACCTGTCCCACGAGATGCGCACGCCGCTGACCGCCATCCTCGGCGCCGCGACGTTCATGCACGACTACCGCAGCAACGCCGCGCAACGCGCGGAGCTGACCCGGTCGATGATCGAGTCGGCGGAGGTGCTCCAGCATCATCTGGACCAGCTGCTCCGGCTCGCCGAGCTCGACGAGGCGTCCGCGTTGAACCTCTCCGCGACCACGGGCAAGGAGCTGATCGACGCCGCGGTCAGCCTGTGCAAGACGGATCGCATCGAGGTGCGGTTGCCGAACTCCGACGAGGCCCTGCGGCTCGACCTGGATCGCGTCTCACGGGCGCTGAGCAACCTGCTGGAAAACGCGGTGAAGTTCTCCGACGACGATGCGCCGGTCCGGCTCGAGCTGGAGTTCGACGACACGGGGGTGTCGATCATCGTGTCCGATCGCGGTTGCGGCGTCGCCGAGGCGGATCGCGATCGCATCTTCGCCCCGTTCGAGCAGGGCGGGGCGTCGTTGACCGACAAGCCCAGCGGCATGGGCCTGGGTCTCTACGAAGCGCAATCGATCGCCAAACAGCACGGCGGTTGCGTCGAGCACGAGGCGCGAAAGGCCGGCGGAAGCCGCTTCATCCTGCGGTTGCCCGAGGCGCGGGTCGACGCCGTGGACCGCGAGCGCAAGGTGGCGCATGCGTGATCGAGGCAAACAGACCGCGAGCCTGCTTCCCGATCTGGAAGAGCTCTGCCGGATCCACGACATCGGTCTCGACCTGATCGACCGGAGCCACGACCTCGACGACCTGATCGATCGTGTCCTCGAGGAGTACCAGACGCGGCTGGCCGACATGCGGCACGACACGCTGGACGGCGATCCCGATGACGAAGACGAGGCCAGGAAGCTGCGGGCGTTGGTGATGTTCGCGAGCCAGGCCGCGGCGCTGAAGGAGAAGGCGGTGGCGGCCGAAGAGCGGCGTCGCAGCGAACGGCTCGCGCTGGTGATGCGGACCCTGAGCGTTCTCAGCCACAAGATCAACAACCCGCTCACGACGCTCATCGGCCGCGCCCAGATGCTCAAGAC
>JBFFZZ010000205.1:0-5729 GCA_041568335.1 Candidatus Polarisedimenticolaceae bacterium
ACCTGGATCTTCCAGGTGATGCCGGTCTTCTTCATGGTCGGCGGCTATTCCAACGCGGTGTCGTGGGATTCGGCGCAACGCGCGGGCCGCTCCTACGGGGAGTGGATCGGCGCGCGGATGCGCCGCCTGTTCGGCCCTGTCGTTCCGCTGCTCGTCGCGTGGGGGCTGCTCGGCCTGGCGGCACGCTCGGTCGGCGTGCCCCCGGATGCGATCCGCACCGGCTCGCAGGTCTCCGTCGTTCCGCTCTGGTTCCTCGCGGTCTACGTCCTGGTGGCGTTGTTCACGCCGCTGTCGCGCGCCGCCTGGGAGCGCTTCGGGATCGGCTCGTTCTGGGTCCTCGTGGCGGCCGCGACGTTGATCGACTCCGTGCGGTTCGGCCTCGACGTCCAGGGGCTCCCGTGGATCAACTACCTGCTCGTCTGGTCGGCCGTCCATCAGCTCGGCTACTTGTGGCGCGACGGACGGCTGGACGGCCCGTCCCGCGCGCTCCCGTGGGCGCTGGGTGGTGCGGGGCTGATGGCGTTCCTGGTCCTGGTGGCGGGCTACCCACGCAGCATGGTCGGGGTTCCCGGGGAGGAGGTCTCCAACACGCTACCGCCCTCGCTCGCGATGCTGGGGCTCGGGTTGATCCAGGCGGGGCTCCTACTGGCGCTCCAGGGTCCGGCGCGACGGCTGCTGTCGGGACGACGAGCCTGGGCGGCGACGATCCTGGTCAACGGAAACATCATGTCGATCTATCTTTGGCACTCCACCGCATTGGTGCTGTGGATCGGGCTCTCCTGGCTGTTCGGGGGAGTCGGTCTCACGTGGAGTCCGGGTAGCGCAGGCTGGTGGGCCGCCCGTCCGCCGTGGATGTTGCTCTACGGTTTGCTCTTGATCGTTTTGCTGGCGCTCTTTGGCCGCTTCGAACGGCTGCCGATGCCCGATCGCGCCCTCCCGATGTGGCGGACCGTGCTCGGTGCCCTGCTGCTCTGCGCCGGTCTGGGTCGGCTCGCCGTCACCGGGATCGGCGGGCCGGGCTCCTTCGTCCTTCGGTCGGGGGCGTTGTTCGTCGCGTTGGCCGGCGCGTTGATCGTCGGAGCGGTGCCGCTCAAACGGCGATCGACCGGTTAGCCGCTTCTTCCCCGATTCCGACAGACAGGCGCGTCAGGCGGTGTCGCTGGCCACGCCGTCGCGATCCAGTTCTCGCAGGGCTTTGACGTGCGCTCGTGGCCCGACCGTCGCGCTGAGCTCTCAGGTCGCGATCGGCATCGTGTAGCAGACCGCGTCGCCCTCCAGGACGATCGTGCCGTCGTCGCGCGTGACGGTGGTGCGGAGCTTCGTGATCGGTTTGTCGGCACGCGCCTCGAGCACCTCGGCGGCGCCGGTGATCGTGTCCCCCGGACGAACCGGCGCCTTGAAGCTCCAGTTCGTCTGCAGGAACACCGTCCCGGGACCGGGGAGGTCTTCGGCCACGACGGCGTTCAGGATGGCGCTGATCACCCCACCCTGGACGACGATCCGGCCGAACGCGGAGGCCTTCGCGATCTCCACGTCGTAGTGGAGCGGGTTGCGATCTCCGCTGATCGCGGTGAACCGTTCGATATCCAGCGGCTCGATCCTGCGGCTGCGCTGGGCTTTCTGGCCGACGCGGGGCATGCCGCCCGGCCACACATCGGTTCGTTCGATCTCGCTCATCAATCGCGTCCTCGAAGTTTTATAATCTCAACATGCTCGTCGACGACCGTCGACGGTACGGTCAGGTGGATTCTACTCAACGAGGAGTCCGATGCGCAGCGAGGAGGTCCAAAAAGCCTACGACGCGATCGTGATCGGTGCGCGGTGCGCGGGTGCGGCGACGGCGATGCTGCTTGCCCGGAACGGGCTCTCGGTCCTGCTCGTCGAGCGCGACCGCCGCGGCGCCGACACGCTCTCGACGCTGGCCATGATGCGCGCCGGCGTGCTTCAGCTTCACCGTTGGGGTTTGCTCGACCGGCTTCGGGACAAGGGCACCCCGGCCATCAAGAGCACCTCCTTCTTTTACGGCGAGGAGGAGATCACGGTCCCGATCAAGCCACGGGACGGGGTGGACGCGCTCTATGCCCCGCGACGGACGGTGATCGATGCGCTGCTCGCGGACGCCGCGGGAGCCGCGGGAACCGATGTCCTTTATGGCCCCCGTCTCGCCGATCTCATCCGTCGCGACGACGGTCGGGTGACGGGCGCGATCATCGAGGATCGCGATCGTACGACGCATCGCATTGAAGCGGAGATCGTGATCGGTGCCGACGGTTTGAGGTCGACCGTGGCCAAGCTGGTCGAGGCGCCGGTCTACCGGCAGGGGAAACACGGCAGCGGTGTCGTCTACACTTTCTGGCCCGGACTGGAAAATCGCGGGAACCGCTGGTTCTACCGGCCGGGCACCGGTGTCGGGGCGATCCCGACCAACGACGGCAACACCTGCATCTTCGCCGGCGCGTCGGCCGATCGCTTCCGCATCGGCGCCAAGGGCGACCTGGCCGCGTGGCACCGCGGAGTCGTCGAAGAATGCTCGCCGGATTTTGCCGCCGAGCTTTCCTCGGACGAGGCGGCCGAACGCTACTGGGGGTTTGCCGGCCACCCCGGGCAGATGCGGCAGAGCCACGGGCCCGGCTGGGCGCTGGTGGGCGACGCCGGTTACTTCAAGGACCCGATCACGGCCCACGGCATCAGTGACGCGCTTCGAGACGCGGAGCTCCTGGCGCGGGCGGTCCGGTACGGCACCGACGAGGCCCTGATCACCTACCAGACGAAACGCGACGAGCTGTCGAACGAGCTGTTCGACGTGACCGACGCGATCGCGGCCTACGACTGGACGCTCGACGAGGCCAAGGCGCTGCACCTGAGGTTGAGCAAGTGTATGAACCGGGAGGTCGAGGCCCTTCTCGAGCTGGATGCGGGCCCGAGCGTCGATCTGACTCATCTGGATTGAATTATGTTAATCTGCATCCGCAAAAAGGCACGGCAGATCGGACAAAAATCGAGTTCGAGCAGAGGAGGGTTTCTCTATGGCTGTCGATAACGGAGTCAACGTCGAAGCACTGCTGGGCGCCCGCGAAGCGCTGAGCCAGACGCCGGAGGGGGCCAAATTCACGTGGCGGGCCAAGTGCGACTGGGTCAAGGGAACGCACAGCCGCACATCGGTCGAGGGTTTCTTCGGCCTCGGCGAAGAGCAGAAGCACCGCAGCACGTTCTCCTTCGATGCCGATCACCCCGAGGTGTTCGCGTCCGAGGACAACGGCGCCACCCCGGTCGAGATCGTCCTCGCCGGTCTGGCCAGCTGCCTGACCGCGGGCGTCGCCGCGGTGGCCCAGCATCGCGACATCCAGCTCAAGTCCGTCACCGCCACGCTCGAGGGCGGGATGGACATCCAGGGCATCCTGGGGATGGACAGCGATGTGCGTAACGGCTTCGACGGGATCAGGGTGACCTACCACATCGACTCCGACGCGACCGAAGACGAGATCAAGGCCGTCGTGGCCCAGTCGCAGAAGCGTTCGGCGGTGTACGACATCATCACCAACCCGACCCACGTCTCCGTCGAGGTCGTGTAAGCCTGACGTGAAGACCACCGCGGTCGTCATCGGGGCCGGTCATGCCGGTTTGGCCATGAGCCACTGCCTCGACTCGCGCTCGATCGATCACGTGATCCTCGAGCGCGGTGAGGTGGCCCATTCCTGGAAGACCGAACGCTGGGACTCGCTGCGCCTTCTCACCCCCAACTGGATGAGCCGTTTGCCGGGCTACGGCTACGAGGGCGACGACCCCGACGGTTTCCGCGACATGCCCCAGACGATCGCGTTCATCGAGGGCTACGCGAAGTCGTTCTCCGCGCCGGTCAAGACCCGAACGACGGTCACCTCGGTCACGCCGGGGGGCGATGGCTACCGGGTCCGGACCGATCAGGGGGAGTGGGAGTGCCGTTGCGTCGTGCTTGCGAGCGGCGCGTGCAACCTCCCGTGCATCCCCGAGGTCGCCGAGGCCCTGCCTTCCGCCATCGAGACGATCTCCGCCGACAGGTACCGCAACCCGGAGCAGATCGCGGACGGCGGAGTGCTGGTCGTCGGGGCGTCGGCCACCGGCACCCAGATCGGCGAGGAGCTCCACCGCTCCGGCCGTCCGGTCACGATCGCCGTCGGAGAGCACATCCGCGCGCCGCGCGTCTATCGCGGCCGCGACATCAAGGTCTGGATGGACAAGGCCGGGATCCTCGACGACGACTACCTGGAGATCGACGACCTCCAGCGCGCCCGCGGCGTCCCGTCCCTCCAGCTGGCCGGGTCGGACGACCGGCACATGACCGACCTCAACCGGTTGACCGATCGGGGAGTCCGCATCGTGGGCCGGCTCGTCGGGGTGAGCGACGGCAAGGCGCAGTTCTCGGGCTCGCTGCTCAACCAGTGTGCGCTGTCGGACCTCAAGATGAACCGGTTGCTCGACCGGATCGACGAGTGGGTCACCGAGAACGGGCTCGACGGCGAGTGCGACCCGCCGCACCGCTTCGAGTCGACCCGTGTCGAGGGTTCGCCACCGCTGCAGCTGGACCTAAACAAGGAGGGCATCAAGACGGTGCTCTGGGCCTGCGGCTTCCGGCCGGACTACTCCTGGCTCGATGTCCCGGTGTTCGACCGCAAGGGCCGCATCCGTGACGACGCCGGCGTCGTCGATTCACCGGGAATGTACCTGTTGGGACTTCCCTTTCTGCGCAAGCGAAAATCGAGCTTGATCGACGGCGCCGCGGACGACGCGCGTGATCTCAGCGCGCACCTGGCGGGCTACCTGAACGGGCGCCCGTCGACGTAGCTCACGTCCGACCGGTCCATTCGGTCTTCGGCTTCGCTGGCGTACAATCCCGACCGGAGGTCCCGTGTCTCTGGAGCCCGGCCAAACTCTCGCGCAATACCGCCTGACCGAGAAGATCGGCGAGGTGCTTGACGCCGAGTAGGCTCGCTCACGAAACCGGTGAGCCGGATCGGACTTGTCGGCACAAGGCGCGCGCACGACTGAGCGCCGGGCTCTCACCGGCCGCGCGCCCGCCGGGCGTATCGCCGAAGAGCACGACCAGGAACGGCCGCAGCCAGGAGATGAAGGCGTCCCACAGCGCGTGCGCCGCGCCATCGACGTCGCGCAGCTCATCAAGGCCGGCGCGAAACTCCCGCGTCTCGTCATCGTTCCGCACCGCGATACGGACCAACCCCGATTCGCGATCCCGGAACGGTCTCGAACCGCGCGATCGGCTCCAGCTCCCCGCGGCCTCGAGAAGCTTCTTCGCGCCGCGGGTCACGGAAAGAGGCATCTCGTCGTAGGGGCCGACGAACTCCTCACCGCTACCGAACTCGAGTCGCGCGCGTCCATCCGCGCGGACGGTGGCGGTGATGGCGGTCTCGTCGCGACCGAACATGAACGTGACCTCCGAGGCCGGGGCGGACTGACGACCCGACAACCACGAGGCAAACACCGGCATCCGGTCGCCGAGACCGGCCCATCGCGTTCCATCGGCAACGCTTCGCATCGTCCGGTCTCATCGGTCCTGCGGCGTCGGACTTGAGTGCGACCTCACACGCCGACGAATCGAAGTTCTAAAAACTAAACCGACCGCCGTGTCGCAACCGGAAAAAACGCACACGAAACGGCTCGGTTGAACGACCGCCGCCGACAGCCCGGGATCCGATCGAAACCGACACGAAACGGGACACCGGTGGTACGCGTCA
>JBFFZZ010000206.1:0-5728 GCA_041568335.1 Candidatus Polarisedimenticolaceae bacterium
CGGATCGCCTTGAACCCCTCGGCCATCTTGGCCATGTGCCCCTCGAAGACACCCATCGCCATCGAGGTCGAATCCTGGAAAAGATGGTTGGCCCAGGGGAACGGGTACGGGTTGAACGGGTAGGTGCTACCCCACACCGAGGTGCAGCCGGTCGAGTTGATCAGTCCCATCTTCGAGCGGCCGCGTCCCTGCGTACCCTCGGTGTAGCGCCACTTCAGCTGTTTGAGCCGGGTCAACAGCCCGGTCATCCTCCGCAGCCAGTCCTGATCGATGGGCTGCCCATCGGTCTCGCTTTCGAGCCGCTCGGCGATGCTCGCCAGCGTCACCTCGCGCTCGCCGATCTCGCCGACGAGCTGCGCCATCGTCTCCGGCGCGTCGAGATCGATGCCCTCGACCAGCTTCAGCCTGAGGTGCTCCTGGAGCCTCGTGATCAGATCGTCGAGCTTTTCCGTGTGTTTGGCGATACGCGGTTGCATCAGAGCCTCGACGGTCGCAATGAACAGGTGCATGACGGTCTTCTCGGCGCAACCCAGGCAGGCACCGTCGCCGCTGCTGAAGGCCAGGTAGTTGGTCTTGTCGAGCAACAATGATTCCAGCGCGCCGATGCCCTCTTCGATGTCGTCGATGCGACTGTACTTGTCGGGTGTCGTGGGTAGGTCGAGCCAGAAATCCCAGTCGCGACGGAGCCGATCGACCGAATCCGCGGTCTGCGGGATCGGCCGCAGCGCATCGTCGTCGCAGACCTCGACACACTCCATGCAACCCTTGCAGGTGTACGGATTGACGGTGATCGAGAGCAGGCCGCCGTCGCCGGCGCGATCCTTTTCCGGCAACGTGTAGTAGGGGCGCGTCAGTGCGAATTTGAATCCGTCCAGCTCTTCGCGGAAGCGGGCGAATTCCGCCACGAGCTGTTTCTTTTCCCCGTCCTCGACATCGGACGCCGCGATCGTCTCGTCGATCGCCTCCTCCAACAGCCCGGCGACCGGATCGGTTTCCGCTGCCGCGTTGAGCAGCTTGCGCAGATGGCGCTCCATCAGACGTACCGCTCGAGGCAGGTGCTCGAGCTTGTCGCCGTTCTTGCGTAGTCGTCCGACGACGGTATCGAGGACCTGCGAGACCTCGTTGACCAGGCCCGGGATCGCCGTGTCGGGGCAGATCGTGTAGCACTTGGCGCAGGCCGTGCAGTTCTCGGCGATCCACTCGGGATGCTGGAAACGAATTCCCGTCATGTCGCGAAACAGCGCCGAGCTTGCCGGCATCACACCGAGACCGATGAACGGGTCGGTCAGGTTGTCGTTGGCCATACCACGGGCGTAGAACGTCCCCGTCTGTTCCCAGAACCGATGGATGTCGGTCGCCGGAGCCTTGCTCTGCGGCAGCGTCTTGACCATCACGGGGATGGCGGGCTCGCGGCCGACGGCCGGCACCCCGGGCGCCGCCTCGGACAGCTGTTCGGAGGGCACCCGTTGGATCTCGTCAAAGCCGCGCTTGACGACTTGCATGTTCTCCTCGACGACCCGTGCGCCCTTGCCGCCGAACTTTTGCTCCAGCTGGCTGCGGATCGCCTCGAGCAAGCGCGGCTCGTCGAGCCCCGCCTGCCGCATCACCGGCGAAGCGGCGAAGAAGCCGCCCTGGAACGCGATACCCTGCATGCGTAGCTGGAGATCCGGGTCGGTCGCGACCTCGCGGGCGATCTTGAACGCGTCGAGACAGTAGACCTGGATCTTCTTGTCGACGATGATCTTCTGGAACGGCAGCGGGATGTTCTCCCAGACCTCCTGCGGAGTGCGCTGGTCGCTCTCGAGGATGAACACGCCGCCTTCCTTCAGCCCGGCGAGCGCGTTGGTGTGGGCGAAGACGTTGGGATCCGGTGAAAGCACCACATCGACGTAGAAGTACTCGCTGTTGACGCGGATCGGCTCGGGCGCCGCCGACAGGTAGTAGGTCGTCGGCTGCCCCTTCTTCTCGGAGCCGTACTTCGGGTTGGCCTTGATGTGGTAGCCGAGCAGGTCGAACAGCGTCATCGCCAGGTTCTTGCCGGTCGTAATCGCGCCCCACCCGCCCACCGAGTGGAAACGCACGGTCGTACTTCCCGCGGGCATCAGGTTGGGGTTTTCGGAGCCGTGCACCGCCAGCCGCTTCACATGCGGGTAGGACTCCGCGATCGTCTGCTGGTAGGCCTCCTGTTTCGGCGTTACCGCCTTGTCGCGGATGAAGTCGATCGAGAGGTAGAACAGCTTCTTTCTGTCGCCGTCGGGCAGCATGTTCTCGACGGCGCCGATGATCCCTTCGGGTTGCAGGTCGCGGCTGCCCATCCCGAACGAGCCCGAATACAACGGCGGAACGTCGGCTGCGTCACGATACGTCGCGAGCTCGGGGTACGGCGGGTGCCGCGCATCGCGACCGTTCTCCAGGCATTGGGCCATGGCGGCGCGGATCTCACGCATCAGCGGCAAGTCCACGGCCAGCGGCTGGTCCAACCGCTCGAGCACGGCCACGCCCTTGCGCCCGCGCAGGAACCGCCCGACCAGATCGGCCGGGAAGGGCCGGAACATGAGCAGGTCGACCACGCCGATCTTGATGCCGCGCGTCTCGCGCAAGTAGTCGGCGACGGCCTCGGCGGTCTGGACCATGCTGCCCTGGCCGACGATCACGTAGTCGGCATCGTCCGTGCGATAGCCCATCACGCGTTCGTAGCGCCTTCCGGTCAACTCGTAGAACTCGTCGAACGCGCGGTCCGTGAGCTCGCGCAGGTGATCGAAGAAGAACGGCCGCTGCGCGGCAACGCTTTGCATGTAGGAGTCCTGGTTCTGCACCAGCCCGGCCATCACCGGGTTGTCGACGTCCCAAAGCAACGGGATGCGTCTGCGTTTGTCGCCGTAGATGATGCGCTGGGCCGCCGTCGGCGTGTCGATGATGTCGTCCGGGCGCCCGAGGAACTCGGCGATCAACTCGCGTTCGGGCACGAGCAGCGACTCGATCAGATGCGTCGTCAGGAAGCCGTCCTGCGCGACGGCCCCAGGGGTCAACGCGAGCTCGGCGATGCGATGGGCCAGGATGTTCAGGTCCGCCGCGGCCTGCGCGGTCTTGGCAAAGAGTTGAAAAAACCCCGTGTCGTCGATGCAGTGGTAGTCATCGTGCCCGGCGTGCACGTTGAGGTTGGCTTTGGTCATCGCGCGGGCGCCGATGTTGAGCACGTAAGTCAGCCGCTTGCCGACGGCGGCGTAAAGGGATTCGTGCATGTAGGCGATGCCCTGACCCGAGGAGAAGTTTGCGGCGCGCAAACCGGTCATCGACAGACCGGCCGTGACCGCGGCCGCGGCGTGCTCGCCTTCGGGCTCGATGAAGATCAGCGGACGGCCCGAGATGTTGACGTGGCCGCTCGCGGCGTTCTCCGCCCAGTACTCGCCCATCTGCGTGGACGGCGTGATCGGGTAGGCGCCCGCACCATCGGTCGACTCGCGCTCGCACATGATCACGGCTGTGTTGCCGTCCATCGCGGCGCGCACCCCCGGGTACTTGAACGACTCGTCCTTCTTGCGGCGGGTCTCTCTGATCTTGCGTCCCAGCGACAGGATACTCATCGGGTCCCCTACCTTCCTTGCGCGCGACGTGTCATGTCGCGGCGTCTCTGAGCGGTCCGCGGCGTAGGATCTTCCTGGCCGCGGCGCCCTTGACCGCGCCGGCCTCGGGATCCATCCAGACGATCGCTCCGGTCGGGCAACGCTGGATCGGATCTCGGGTCGCGTGGTTGCGGTCGTAATCGATGACGGGCAAGTTGTGCTGCATCTCGATCAGCCCCGGCGCGTCCATGGCGCACCTCCCGCACGCGGTACATGCGACCTCACAGTCGTCGAGCAGCTCGTCCCCTTCCTCGAGCGACTTGCAGGCGACCCACAGACGGTGGCTGACCGGCTGCAGCGAAAACAGGTCCTTGGGGCAGGCATCGACGCAGTCGCCGCAGGCGGTGCAGTTCGCTTCGCTCACCACGGGCAGGTCCTGGTCGTTCATCTTGATGGCGTCGAAGTCACAGGCGTCGTAGCAGTCGGCGAGGCCGAGGCAGCCCCAGAAGCAGCCCTTACCACCACCCGCGACGGTGGCCGCCGCGCGGCAGCTCATCCATCCGTGGTAGCGGGCGTGGTTGCGCGCGACGTTGGTACCACCGGCGCAGGCCAGCCGGGCGACGCGTCGCTCCTCCGCGCCGATGTCGACACCGAGGAATGTGGCGATCTCAGACCGGTCTTCATCGGAGCTCACCGTGCACTTACCGGGCGCCGACGCGCCGGCGACGAGGGCCTCGGCGAACGGCCGGCAACCGGGGAAGCCACAGGCGCCGCAGTTGGTGTGTGGGAGCATCTCCTCGACCAGGTCGATTCGCGGGTCCTCCTCGACGTAGAGCTTGCGATCGGCCAGCACGAGAAGCGCGGCCAGCAACACGGTCAGGCCGCCGATCGTTCCGACTGTGGTGAGGATCACCATGCACACGTCCACTCGCGCACGAAAAACGTGCCTACATCTGCTTTATAGCCCGCACCGATGGGACAGACATTCGTGGAAACCCGAAGGTTTCCGTCAAAAAAATGCGTGTTTGCCAGGGGGTCGCCGTCGCCGGGACGATCAACTCGTCGCGAACCCGCTGGTGCGGGTGATCTCGAGCTTCTTTGAGACGAAAAACCCTTCGCAGCCGGGGAGCGATTCGAGCAGGTCACGCCCGGTTCGGGACCCGAGCACGAGCGTCAGTGTGGACAACGCATCGGCGGTCGCGGCATTCGGCGCGATCACGGTGCTGCTCGCGAGCTCGGGGGCGGAGTGGCCCGTGCGCGGATCGACGATGTGGTGCCGCGAGTAGTCGTCGGTGTAGGGCTGCATGTAGTCGCCGGACGTGGCCACGGCGACGTCCCTCGCGTCGAAACGCGCCTGCATGGATAACCCGGGACGTGGGTTACGGATGCCGACGCGCCACGCTGCGTGACCGTCGCGCCGACCGCTGGCGACCAGATCGCCGCCGGCCTCGACGAAGACGTCGTCGAAGCCGCGCCCCTTGAGTACTTCGAGACCGCGATCGACGATGTACCCCTTGCCCACACCGTCGAGCGTCAATCGCATCCCCGGCCGGGCCAGCTCGATCGCACGGCTGGAGATCCTCAAGGCACGGTGATCGACGCGCCCTGCGGCCTCCTCGATCGCCCCGGGATCGGGCAATGGACCGCCGGCGGCGTAGAGATCGAGCACGGGTTGAACCGAAACGTCGAACGCGCCGTCTCCCATCCGCGACACGCGGCCGGACAGCCGAAGCACTTCCAGTAGCGGTTTCGAAGGGTTTTCGATTCGCCCCGTTGCATTGAGCCGCGAGAGCTCGCTGTCCGGGCGGTGCCGGCTCAGCAGAGCTTCGAGCCCGGCCATCTGATCGAGCGTGGCGTCGCACGCCGCCGACGCCTCGTCTCGATCGCCGAGCACGGTCAGATTGACCAGCGTGCCCATCAACGTCCGCGTTCGCGTGATGGCGCGCCCCCGAAAACGATCGAGCCAACCCAGCTTCCACGCCGCGCCTGCCGCGCCACCGACGGCCAGGATGCGCAACATGGCGCGACGTGAGGGTTGCCGCGGGTTGTCGGTCTGCGCGCTCATACGGACCTCGCGCCGGACGAATCCGGGTCGTTCAGTTTAACGGATCCGACGTTAAAGAACGTTGTTTTCGAGCACATCCCTTACGCGCCTACGTAGTTTC
>JBFFZZ010000207.1:0-5727 GCA_041568335.1 Candidatus Polarisedimenticolaceae bacterium
AGGTCGCCCGCCGTCAACGTCGACTTGTCCAGTAGCAGCTGCGCGACCCGGCCCGGATTCGCCTGGCAGGACAGCGCATCGACCTCGCTGCTCAGCGGCCAGCCGGTCAACGTGTCGAACAGGTCGAACGTGCCCGCACCGGGATTCCAGCGGGCGACGTTGCCCGGGAGATAGGTGGTCGGCCCGGCGCTCGGCAGCAGATCGGACGGCACGTCGAACACGAGGATCCAGCTCCCGCCGGGAGTCTCGTCGGCGCCGATCAGGTTGTTCTCGACCGCGACGCCGGCACCCGCGGCCGACGCGTCGAACACGACCCCGGCGAATTGTCAGCCGGGGCAACCCGGGCCGACCTTGGTGTACCGCACCAGGTCGGAGGGCTCGTAAACGGTCGCGCCGATCTCGGTCGGAACGTCGAAGCTGACGATCAGATCGCCGCTGTCGCCGCCGCTCGCCGCCTCGAGGTAGACGGCGTCGATATCGGATCGCCGCGGGATGGCGGGTGTCACCCCGGCGCCGCAGAAAAAGAAGCTGTAGGCGTTTGCCGGGCCGTCGTATCGCACGACATCGTGTCCCTGGGCCACGTTCACCAGCAACCCGCCCAGGCTGCTGGGGTGGGCCAGCGAGAAGAGCCAGTTCCCGGGCCGGTCCATCCGATGCACGGCGTCGACCGACGCGTTCGGCGGCAGCGACAGCTCGTTGACGTAGTTGCCCAGCGTGTGCGAATAGACCTCCCAGGGCATTTGATTGCCGAACCCTAGCGGGTCGGTCGGGATGTCCTGCGAGAAGTACAACGTCTGAGCGGTCGCGGGCAGAGCCACCAGCGCGATGAGGACGGCCATCGTTTTGTAGAGCGTTTTCATGTCCGTTCCTCCGTCCCTTCCGACTACAGCAGGAAAGGCATGAAGTTGTCGCCGAACGAGGTGCTCCCGGCCGGGGCGTCACAGATGTCCGGCGTCGCCGGCGCACCGCCGCAAGCCGCGCCACCGGGCCCGAAGTTGCCCCGCGCGGTATTCCTGCGATACACGTTGTCGAGCCCGAAGATCAGCAGCCCGTAGCCCTGCACGCCGCCGGCGCCGTTGGTGTTCAGCACGTTGCCTTCGATGTGGTTGCGCTCGCCGCCGATGACCATGCCGTCGTTCTCGGTCTGGCTGACCACGTTGTCCAGGAGCAGCGAGTCGTGCGTCCCCACGAAGTCGATCCCCGGACCACGCGAACGCAGCACGACGTTGTTGTAGAGCTTGCAGGCGAACGAACCTTCGACCCAGATTCCCTGGGCCTTGGCGTCTTGGACGGTGTTGCGGTCGAGCAGCACGCCGAACGAGTTACCTAACCGGATGCCGAAGCTGCCGGTCGTATCCTCGACGCGGTTGTACTTGACGATCGTGCTCGAAGCGTCGTCGATGTTGATGCCTTCCTGGCAGCGCACGACCGAGTTGTCCTCGAGGATCCCGCTGGACTCAATCCCGGGGATGCCGCCGACGGCAATGCCGATGGTCGAGCAGTCGATCACGTGATTACGTCGCAGCGCGTAGCCGGTCGCGTCGAAAATCTCGATGCCCGACCCGCCCGATCCCTGGCTCTTGACGTCCTCGATCGTGACGTTTTGCGCCGGTTGTAGCCTGATTCCCATCGCGCCGGCGAGCAGCACGCCGTTGCGGATGGAGATGTTGGAGCCGCCGCCGACGATCACCGGATCCGCTCCGCCGGTCTCCAGCGAGAAGCCGTTGAGGTCGATGTCGACGTTGTCGACGATGATGTCGATGATCGGGCCGCCCGCTGCCGCGATGTCCCGCGTCACGATGTACTTGCCCGGATCGCTGATGACCACGGGCTCCCAGATGGGTGTGCGGCCCTCGGCCCCCAAGGTCGGGACCGCGGCCATCGCGCCGAGGACGGCGAACGCCAGGATCGTGTTTTTGGTTGATTCCCTCATGTCTTTTCCTCCGATGGTGTGTCGTCGGGGACACGCTTTGGTTTGTGCATGCCTCTGGTGAACCGCGACGAGGGGGGTTTCACGGTCGGGGCAAGAAATTTCTTGATACCGTCGCCGCCGAATGAATCGACGGGGTCCCATCCTGATTGCCGGCGCCGGAATCGGCGGGCTGACGGCTGCCTACGCGCTGATAAAAAAAGGTTTCGACGTTCGCGTGGTCGAGAGGGCGCCGCGGTTTCGGCCTCTCGGCGCGGGCCTCATGGTGCAGATCAACGGGATGCTGGCGCTGCGTCACCTCGATCTGGATGAACGCGTCAAGGACCGGGGAGTCGAGCTCGAGCACCTGACGATCCAACGATACGACGGCAAGGTCCTCTTCGGGGTCGCCGTGGCGCCGCTCGCTCGGGAGTTCGGCATGCCGATGGTCGCGATCCACCGCAGGCAATTGCACGAGGTGTTGTTCGATGCGGTAGGGCGCGATCGGATCCTGTTCGGTGCCGACGCACGCGGCTTCACCGAGGAGGAAACCTGGGTCAGGCTCGAGTTGGGGCGCGGGTCGTCGGAGCGCGGTGCGGCGCTGATCGGCGCCGACGGCCTGTGCTCGGCCGTACGGAGTCAGTTGCTGAACGACCCCCTACGCTATTCCGGGTACACGAGCTGGCGCGGGATCTGTCCGCGCACGACGGTCGGGGTCGACAACGCCGTGACGGAGATGTGGGGTTGCGGTTGTCGTTTCGGATTCGTCCCGATCGGATCCGAGGAGATCTACTGGTTCGCGGTGAACAACGCGCCGGCGGGGGAGACCGAAGGGCCGCATGGGCCGAAGCAATTCCTGCTCGATCGCCTCGAGAGCTTCCGCGAGCCCGTCAAGCCGATCCTCGAGGCCACGCCTGCCGAGAACATCCTACGCACGGATGTCTACGATCGGGTTCCGGCCGGCGCGTGGGGCCGTGGTCACGTGACGCTACTCGGTGATGCGGCTCATCCGATGCTCCCGGATGTCGGCCAGGGCGCCTGCCAGGCGATCGAGGACGGTGTGGTGCTGGCCCGCCGGCTGGCGAGTTCCGCGTCGATCGAGTCGGGTCTCCGTGAGTACGAGCGATCGAGGCTCGGGCGAACGACCCGCATCGTCAAACAGGCGCGGCTGCTCGGACGCATCGCCCAATGGGAGAACCCCCTGGCTTGCCGGCTCCGCAACCTCCTGGCGGGATGGGCGCCGGATACGGTCAGCCTCAAAGAGATGCGCAAGCACTGGAGTTTCGATCCCGACGTGTAGGTCTACAATGACCGACACGACCATGCACGAGACCCGACGCACACCGATCGACATGCTGGAGCAATGGGCCGAGACACGGCCCGACCGCGTCTTCCTGCGCCAGCCGGAGGGCGGCCGCTACCGCGAGCTGACCTGGGGGCAGGTGCGCGACCAGGCGCGGCGGATCGCCGGAGCGTTGCGCGCTCTCGGGCTCCGGCGCGGCGACCGCGTCGCGCTGCTGGCCAAGAACTGCGCGGAGTGGTTCGTCGCCGATCTGGCGATCATGCTCGGCGGCTACGTCAGCGTCCCGATCTACCCGACGGCGAACGCGGCCACGATCCGTTACATCCTGGAGCACAGCGAATCCCGGGCGGTGTTCATCGGCAAGCTGGACCGGCCCCAACAGCAGCAAAGCGCGGTGGGTGGCGGGACCCTGCGGCTGGGGATGCCCTACGACACGATCGAGGTCGACCACGACTGGGATGCGCTGCTGCAGCTCGGCGAGCCGCTGACCGACGAGCCACGGCCGCGACCGGACCAGGTCATGACGATCGTCTATACGTCGGGGAGCACCGGTAAACCCAAAGGCGTCGTGCACACCTTCGCCTCGCTGAGCTGGGCCGGTGAGACCGTGGTCCAGGACCTGGGGGGGAACGAGGAGGACCGTACCGTCTCCTACCTCCCGCTCGCGCACATCACGGAACGCGCCTACATCGAGATGGGTTCCTTCTTCGGGGCCAACACGGTGGCGTTCGTCGAGTCACGGGCGACGTTCCTCGACGACGTTTGCCGCGCCGCCCCGACGTTGTTCATCTCGGTGCCGCGGCTGTGGGCCTTGTTTCGCGAGCAGATCCTGGCGCGGCTCGGGGAGCGCAAGCTCGAGGTCCTGCTGAAGATCCCGCGACTCGCGGATTTTCTCTGCCTCCGCCTCCGCCGCAGGCTCGGTCTCGAGCACGCGCGCAGCCTGGGATGCGGCTCCGCGCCGGTCGCCACCGAGCTGCTGGTCTGGTACGAGAAGATCGGCCTCCCCATCTCGCAGGGCTGGGGCATGACCGAAAACGCCGCCTACGGCACGATCCAGATTCCCTTCCGTAGCGACAAGATCGGCAGCGTCGGGCGACCGGCGATCGGCGCCGAGGTCCGGTTCTCCGACCAGGGGGAGTTGTTGTATCGCAGCCCCGGGCTGATGCAGGGGTATTACAGGCAACCCGAGGAAACCGCCCGGGTGATGACCGACGACGGCTTCCTGCGCACCGGGGATCTCGGCCGTCTGGACGAGGATGGCTACGTGTACATCACCGGCCGCGTCAAGGACATCTTCAAGACGGCCAAAGGGCTTTACGTTTCGCCGCTACCGATCGAGCAATGCCTGGTGGCCGACGACGCGGTCGACGTGGCCTGTGTGATCGGCTCCGGTCTGCCGCAACCGATCGCCGTCGTTCAGCTCGTCGAGTCGATGCGCACGCAGCACCGGGAGACGGTGCGGGCACGGTTGCAGGCGACGCTCGACCGCGTGAACGCGAAGCTGGCCCACCACGAACGGCTCGATGCGATCGTGGTCGACGAAACCCCGTGGAGCGTGGAGAACGACCTGCTGACACCCACGCTCAAGGTCAAGCGTCACGTGCTGGAGCGGCGGTTCCTGGCGGGCGGGTCCGCACCGCGTGGCGAGCGGGTCCACTGGCGGGACGAGCTGTCGGAGTCGGCCACGGCTTGACCTGGGTCGCGCGCTCCGTTATACAGGGCGCCGGGCTGTGGCGCGACACGCCGTAACCTGTTGCACGGGGAGGAAATAGCCGATGACCATGGGTAGACGGCGGTTCGCTGCCTTGGCGGTCGTGTGGTGTCTCGTGAGCCCGGCTCTCGCGCAGGAGCCTGCCACCGGGCGGATCGAGGGCCAGGTGGTCAACGACGCCGGAGGCGTACCGGCCGTCGTTGTGCTGATCAACGAGCTGAAACTGTCCGCGGTGACCGACGCCGAGGGCAACTTCGCGTTCGAGTCGTTGCCGCCCGGCACCTACACCTTGATCTTCACGCTGGCCAATCAGACGGCGACACGGCCGAACGTCATCGTCACGAGCGGAAGAACACACTCGCTGAATTTGGAGGTCGACTGGGATGTCGTGACCGAGAGCGTGCGTGTCACGGCGATCGCCGAGATGGCCAAGACGGTCGACGCCCCTTCTGCGGTGACCTCGATCCCCGAAGTGCAAATCGAGAAGCAGGCGTCCCACGGACAAGTGCCCAAGATCCTCGAGTTCACGCCCGGGGCGGAGGTCACGCAGAGTGGGCTTTACGATTTCAACTTCAATACCCGCGGATTCAACAGCTCGCTCAACCGACGCGTGTCGACCTATATCGATGGACGGGATGTCGGTGTCGTCCTGCTTGGCGCCCAAGAGTGGGCGGCGATCTCGGGCGGCCTGGACGACGTTGCCAACCTCGAGTTCATCCGCGGCCCCAGCGCGGCGCTTTACGGCGCGAACGCGTCGAGCGGCGTGATCAACATCACCACCAAGGCACCCCGCGACAGCCTGGG
>JBFFZZ010000208.1:0-5722 GCA_041568335.1 Candidatus Polarisedimenticolaceae bacterium
CATGACGCGCGGCGCGCCCGATCGTCTGGATCAGCGAGCGCTCGGAACGCAGGTAGCCTTCCTTGTCGGCGTCCAAAATGGCGACCAGCGAGACCTCCGACAAATCGAGGCCTTCGCGCAGCAGGTTGACGCCGATCAGCACGTCGAACTCGCCAAGCCGCAACTCGCGAAGGATCCGCACCCGGTCGAGCGTGTGGACCTCCGAATGCAGGTAGGCGACGCGAACGCCGAGCTCCTTGTAGTACTCGGTGAGGTCCTCGGCCATCCGTTTGGTGAGCGTCGTGACGAGCGTCCTCTCGCCTTTGTCGGCACGCTGGCGGATCTCGGCGAGCAAATCGTCCACCTGGCCGTCGATCGGCCGCACCGAGACCAGCGGATCGAGCAGCCCCGTCGGGCGTACGACTTGCTCGATGACCCGACCGGCGGCGAGGTCCAGCTCGATCTCGCCGGGCGTCGCGGAAACGTAGATCGCCTGGCCCCGGCGCTCCTCGAACTCCTCCTGTCGCAGCGGACGGTTGTCCAGCGCGGACGGCAATCGAAAGCCGTGCGCCACCAGCGTCTCCTTGCGCGAACGATCGCCGTAGTACATCCCGCGTAGTTGCGGAAGGGTCACGTGGCTCTCGTCGATCACGATCAACGTTTCCGGCGTGAGGTAGTCCATCAGCGTCGGTGGGGGCTGGCCCGGCTCCGAGTTGGTCAGGTGCCGCGTGTAGTTCTCGATCCCGTGGCAATAGCCGACCTCCATCATCATCTCGAGATCGAAGTTGGTGCGCTGGTGCAAGCGTTGCGCCTCCAGCAACTTGCGCTCGGCCTCCAGCTCGGTGAGCCGCTCGCTCAGCTCCTTGCGGATCGCCTCGATGGCGCGGATCTGCTGCTCGCGCGGTGTGACGTAGTGCGAATTGGGGTAGATCGGATGGCGCTGGATCGTCTCGAGGAGCTTGCCCCGGACCGGGTCGAAACGCGCCAGCGACTCGATCTCGTCACCCCAGAATTCCAGCCGGATGCCCTCCTCGAGATACGAGGGCCAGATCTCCACGGTGTCGCCGCGAACACGGAACCCCCCACGCCGCAGATCCGTGTGAACGCGCTCGTACTGGATCTCGACGAGCTTGCGGAGCACCGCGTCGCGATCGAACCGCCCCCCGCGCTCGACGAGCAACATCATGCCGTGGTACGCCTCGGGCGAGCCCAGACCGTAGATGCAGGACACGCTGGCCACGATCAGGACGTCGTTGCGCTCGAACAGCGCCCGTGTCGCCGCGTGACGCATGCGGTCGATCTCCTCGTTGACCGTGGCTTCTTTCTCGATGTAGGTGTCCGATTGCGGGACATAGGCTTCGGGTTGGTAGTAGTCGTAGTAGGAGACGAAGTACTCGACCGCATTGCCCGGGAACAGCCGCTTGAACTCCTGGTAGAGCTGCGCGGCGAGAGTCTTGTTCGGCGCCAGCACCAGCGCCGGTCGTTGGACCCTTTCGATTAACGAGGCGATGCTGAACGTCTTCCCCGAGCCCGTGACCCCGAGCAGGACCTGGTCGGCGAGGCCCTCGTCGAGCCCTTCGGCAAGACCGGCGATCGCGGCGGGTTGATCTCCCGTCGGCTCGAATTCGGACTTCAGCTCGAAACGTCTCACCCTGGCACCCCGGGGGATTCTAATGAAGAACTGTTCTCGCCGCACAAAAGGAGTTATGCTTGATCCGAGGTCGAGATCGACTCCCGGGGGCCGCCGAGGAGATTTGCCGTCATGTCCCGTGTCCGACCTTTTCTCCGCACTCACTGGCGTGGAAGTCTGGTGGCGGGGGGCACCGTCCTGGCGACGATCGTCGGCGCCTCGATGGGTTACTTCATGCGGCTCGACCTGCCCGATGTCCGCGCGCTCGAAGACTACAACCCGCCGGTGATGTCGCGCGTGCTGGCGGTCGACCACTCGACCGTCGCGACGTTCGCCGAACAGCGCCGCGTCCTCATCGATTACCACGACATCCCGGTTACCTTTCAGCAGGCGTTGATCTCGATCGAGGACTCGAATTTCCATCGCCACACCGGCATCGACTTCCGCGGGATCGCGCGCGCGGTGGTCAGCGACGTGCGCAAGATGCGGTTGGCCCAGGGCGCCAGCACGCTGACCCAGCAGCTCGCGCGCAACCTGTTCCTGCACCCCAAGAAGACCATCACGCGTAAGGTCCAGGAAGCCGTGCTGGCCCTCGAGATCGAACGCCAGTACACGAAGCAGGAGATCCTGCGTTACTACGCCAACCAGATCTACATGGGCCACGGCCGCTACGGCCTCGAGGCCGCCGCGCGCTACTACTTCGGCAAACCCGCGCGAGAGCTGACGTTGACCGAGTCGGCGACGATCGCCGGCCTGATCCAACGCCCCGAAGCCCTCAGCCCGTTCAAGAACCCGGAGCGCTCGCTGTCCCGCCGCAACCACGTGCTGGGCCGGATGGTCATCGAAGGCTACATCTCCGAGGAGACGGCCGCCGCCGCGCGCGAGGAGCCGATCGAGACGTCGCCGCTGCGCCGTGTCGAGAACCCCGCGCCCTATTTCGTCGAGAACGTGCGCCGCTGGCTGCAGGACAACTACGGTAGCTCGAGCCTTTACAAGGAAGGGTTCGAGGTCCGCACGACGCTCGACCCCGAGCTGCAAATAGCCGCCAACGAGGCGATGGACCTCGGGTTGCGGAGCCTGGACAAGCGCCAGGGTTGGCGCGGCGTGACGGAGCGTGTTCCGGAGGGCGAAGACCCGCAGACCTGGGAGCCGCCCGGCTGGAAGATGGGCTTCGAAACCGGCCGCGTCGTCGACGCCGTCGTGACTGCCGTCGATCGCTCGGCTGTCGAGCTGCGCGTCGGCCCCTATTCGGCGAGCCTCGCGCCGGACGACTTTGCCTGGACAAAAGTCGACAAGCCGGGCCGGCTCGCCGAGAGCGGCGACCTGCTGCGTGTGCGTCTCGATTCGCTCGACGAGGAGCAACTCGTCGCGCGCGCGACGTTGGACCAGGAGCCGGCGGTCGAGGCGGCGCTCGTCGCGATCGATCCATCGACCGGAGCGATCCGCGCGCTGGTCGGCGGGTTCGATTTCGAGCGCAGCGAGTTCGACCGAGTCACCCAGGCGCGGCGCCAAACCGGCTCGGCGTTCAAACCGCTGGTCTACGCCGCCGCGCTGGACAAGGGCTGGAGCCTCGGAGACCGGATCCTCGATGAACCGACGGTGTTCCTGAGCCGGCGTAGCCCCGATCCCTATCAACCCGAAAACTACACCAACA
The DNA here is from genome assembly GCA_041568335.1 of Candidatus Polarisedimenticolaceae bacterium. GTDB lineage: Bacteria > Acidobacteriota > Polarisedimenticolia > Polarisedimenticolales > Polarisedimenticolaceae > WVWW01. Next base: position 3,264 of record JBFFZZ010000208.1, read on the forward strand.
CGTACTACGCCACCGTGACGCTACGCACGGCGATGGAGAAGTCCGCCAACATCGCGACGGTCAAGCTGCTCAACGAGATCGGCTACGACGCGGTGATCGAAACCTCGCGACGGCTGGGGATTCGCAGCGACCTGCAACCGTTCCCTTCGCTGGCGCTCGGCGCCTTCGAGATCAGCCTGCTGGACCTCACGAGCGCCTACGGGGCATTCGCCAACCAGGGGGTCGTCGTCGAACCGCACCTGATTCGCGAGGTCTACAACCGCGACTCGGCCCTCGTGCAACGCTTCGAGCCCGGCGTCAGCGACGCGGTCCGCCCGCAGATCGCCTACCTGATGAATCGCGTGCTCGAGGGGGTCATCACCGACGGGACCGGGCGCGGCGCCAAGGGCCTGGGCAAGCACATCGCCGGCAAGACCGGGACGACGGACAACAACACCGACGCCTGGTTCGTGGGCTACACCCGCGATCTCGCGGTCGGCGTCTGGGTCGGGTTCGATGAGCCTCAGAGCCTCGGTGATCGCGAGACCGGCGCGCTCGCCGCGCTGCCGATCTGGCAGGCGTTCATGGAACGGGCGATCGAGATCGTCCCGCTACACGAGTTCGCGGTGCCCCCCGGGGTCTCGATCGTGACGATCGATCGGGAGACGGGGCTGCGCGCCGATCGCCGCGCGGGGTGCGCTCACCTCATCAGCGAGGTCTACCTGCGCGGGACGGAACCGACGGAGTACTGCTCGGCACAGCACCACGACCTGCTGCAGTTCCCTTACCCGTTCCAGCGCTTCGCGCTGAACGAGCAGGGCGAGCTGATGGTCCCGGACGACCGCTTGCGGGAGATCCTCGACGACGAGGTTTCCGTGTTCTTGATCGACAACGGCCGTCGTCTGGAGACACGGACCGAGGCCGGCCTGTTCAGCATCGGCGTCGCCATCCGACCCCCCGAGGGACGTGAGCCGCTCCCGGCGTGGGTCGTCGAGCGATTCGACACGACCGAGTGGAGGGGCCTCGACGGCCGCAGGGCCGAGGTGATCTGGTTGCGGCGCTAGTCCTGTTTCCTACCCGAGTCGTGAGGAACCTCGACGACCCCGACCGTCGAGGTGGAGTTACCGGACCCGTCCGTCGCCGTATAGACGGCGGTATAGAACCGCCCGTCTCCGTTCCCCGCGCGTTCGGCACGAAGTGAGAAGTGGAAGTCGTCGGCTCCCGGTTGGGCGTCGTCCGTGGTGCTGCCGTCCCCACCGGTCTGCGCGTCGTCGGATTCGTTGTCGGTCACGGAGACCAGCGCGACCCGGGGTGCGCCGCAGTTGTCGCTCGCGGTCACGATGGCTTCGATCTCGACCATGCGACGGTTCGGAGGCCACAGGGTGTGGGGACTCAGGTCGACCGAGAGTCGAGGCGCGGTCGTGTCCTCCACGAGGACCGTCGCGACGCAGGATCCCGAACTGCCCTGATCGTCCGATACGGTCAAGGTGACCGAGGTCTCACCCAGATCGAACGGGCCGGGCGGCGATTGTTCCAACGCGATCGGATCGCCGTCGGGATCGAAGGAGCCCGCGTCGATGGAAACGGCCGCCGTGCAATCGCCGCCCGCGGACACCGTCACGTCCATGCATCGGGCGAGCGGTGGCTGATTGAGCTCGAAGACGTAGGCCATCCCGGCGTTCGTGCCCCCCACGTTGTTGTCCAGCGGGACTCCCGCCACGACCGTGCCGCCCGACAACCCGACCGAGGCTCCGAACTGATCGCGTCCCGCCGCGCTGCTCGTGATCAGCTTGGCGTGTTCGGACCACGACTCTCCGTCGCGCGTGAAGGCGTACGCCGAGCCTGCGTCGGGGAGACCCGAGTGATCGTCCAGGTACGAACCCACGACCGCGAGGTCCCCCGACACAGCGACGGACACGCCGAAACGGTCCTTGAGCGCCGTATCGCTCGGGATCAGCTTCGTCTGCCGGCTCCACACACTCCCGCTCCGCGCGAAGACGTAGGCCGAGCCGGCCTCGAGGATAAACCCGTGGCTGTCGCGGGGAGCTCCGACCACCGCAACGTCGCCCGAGATGGCCACGGAATCGCCGAAACCGTCCCCGCCCGTTCCGTCGCCCGCCCGCAGCGGGTTCTGCTGGCTCCACACACCCGCGCTCCGCACGAAGGGAAAGACCGCCGCCGACCCGGGAGCCCCGAGCACCGCGGTGTCGCCGGAGAACGCCGCGGCGGCGCCGAGACGATTCCCGGCCGGTGAGCTCGTGATCAGCTTGCGTTGCTCGACCCAACGCGCCCCGTCGCGTTCGAAGACGTAGGCGGAACCGGCGGCCGCGTGGCCCAGGGCATCCTCCAGGGGCGCTCCCACGACGGCGGTGTCTCCAACGACCGCGACCGCGGTGCCGAACCCGTCCCGCGACGCACTGTCTTTCGAGATCAGCTTGGTCTGCTCCGACCATGTCCCGCCGCGGCGGACGAACACGTAC
>JBFFZZ010000209.1:0-5711 GCA_041568335.1 Candidatus Polarisedimenticolaceae bacterium
CGATCTGGTAGTCCACCTGGACCCGCTGGATCGTCTGATCCGAGTAGTCGAGGTTCGACTGGTACGACGTCTCGGGATCGACGTTGGGGATCGCCGCCGGGAAGCCGGGGGCCATCGCGATCAACGGCAGGCCGGCATCGGGGCTGAAGCTCGCGTCGATCGCCTCCAAGTTGACGTTGATCGAGCTGCGTTCGTTGATGCGGAAACTGAAGCTTGGGTTCACGCCCCGGTGCTCGCTCGACAGGTTGTCACGGTAACCGTCGGACTCGCGGTAGAAACCGTTCAACCGGAACGCCAGGGAACCCTCGTCGTTGGCCTGGTTCCAGTCGACCTGGCCCTCGTAGGTCCCGAAGCTCCCGCCGCCCAGCTCGACACTCAGGAAATCGTTGGGCACCGGCTGCTTGCGCACGATGTTGACGGCGCCGGACATCGGCTGGGCTCCGTAGAGATAGCCACCGGGCCCCTTGAGGACCTCGACGCCCTGGATGTTGTAGGTCGGATAGATCGTCGCTTCCGGAACGGCCGCACCGTCGACCATGACGAGCGAACCGGAGAGCGAGTCGAACCCTCGCAGGTAGAAGAAATCGTGCACACCGTTCTGGGCCTGGATGTTGACACCGGAGACGTTCTCCAGGATGTCGGACAGGTTTTCCGCCTGCTGCTCGTTGAACAGCTCGGAGGTGACCGTCCCGACGATCCCCGGCGTCAGCCGGGAGTCGACCGCGAGCTTGGTCGCGATCGTGTTCGACTGCGGTATCGCCGACGCATCGACCTTGACGTATTCCGCCAGGGTGCCCTGATCGTCGTTCTTCGTCTCGGCATCGGGATCGGCGTCCACCGGTTCGGCCCACGCGAGACCACCCGACAACAGGAGGACCGCAACCGTCCCCCAAACCGGGATCCACTTTTTGTTTTTTGACACCTCGTGCTCCTCGTTGGGCTCCCCGCGCCCGTTGTCCCCGCCGTCGGATTGCCGCTACTTCGAGATATCGAAGGCGACGATTTCTTTCTCGTCTCTCAGGTAAAGACGTCCCCCTGCCAGGGTCGGAACCGTCCAAGTCTTGCTCTTGAATGCCTCGACCGTACCGAGCTCGCCGTACCCCTCCGGGGTCGCCTCGAGCAGCACCAGCTTACCGCGGTCGGAAAGCGCGATCAGCTTACCGTCGGCCGCGAACAGCGAACCGTGCCCCAAACCGCGTTGCCGCCAGCGGGTCGTCCCGTCCGCAGGGTCGACGCACTTGAGCGTGCCCTCGTCGAAACCGTAGAGCATCCCGCCGTACAACACCGAGCTCGAAAACTTGTTGCGCATCTCGCGGTTGCGCCACAGCTCCTCGGCCGCGACACCGTCCCCGGTCTTGGAGACCTTCAACATGATCGCTCCACGCTCGTATCCCGTGGACAGGAAGACGCGATCGCCGTCGAGCAGGATCGGCGTCGAGGCGTTGACGCCCCAGTCCGTCTTCCAACCGAGCTCCCAGAAGGTCTCGCCGCTGGCCGGATCGAGCGACACGATCTTGTCCCCGACGAAAACGAGGATCTGGCGCACCCCCGCGAGGGTCATCGCGACCGGCGCCGCGTAGCCGGCGCGGTCGTCGCGGGCGGACCAGCGGAGCTCGCCGGTCGTTTTGTCCAACGCGAGGATCGAGCGTCCTTCGTCGCCGCCCGGGTTGACGATGAGCAAATCGCCCTCGATCAGCGGCGAGCCGGACAGTCCCCAACGCGGCGGCCTCGCGCCGAACGCCTCGCGCAGATCGTGCTGCCACAGCACCGCGCCATCCGATGCTCTCACCGCCAGCAAGTCCCCCGAGGAGCTCAGCGCGTAAAGCACGCCGGCTTCGAGGGTCGGCGTCGCGCGCGGGCCGTTGCCATAACCGTCTTTGAAATTCGCGCCCGTGCGGACCTTCCAGATCTCACTCCCGTCCGCGGCGGACAGGCCGGCGAGAAACGCGTCCCCGCCCGCGCCGTACTGCGTGTACAACCGGCCGGCATCGACGATGATCGCGGAAAATCCCTGACCGAGCGGACGCCGCCACAACTCCTTCGGGCCGGTTTCGGGCCACCTCGGCGCGATTCCCGTTTCCCCGGACACTCCCGTGCGGCCGGGCCCCCGCCATTGCGACCACGAAGCGGTCTGCCACGGCTCGGTCTTTTCTTTCGTCTCCTCGGCCACGCTCAACGTGAACGGCGCGAGGCAAAGGAGCCCGTACGAGACACTCCTAGGTATAGCGCGCATTCTGATACCTCTCGTCGTAGAACTCGGGCAGCAACGTGTCGACCCGCAGGAGACCCTGCCGGGTCAAGGTAGCACCGGCGTCGTGGACTTCCAGCATCTGGTTGCTCTGAAGGCGGGAGAATGCCTCCGCGTAGCGTTGCATGACGTCGACACCGAACTTGTCCTTGAAATAAGGAGCATGCACGCGGCCGAGCTTCATTTGCAGGATCATCTCCCGCGTCAGCCGTTCGTCTTCGGTCGGGGCGAACGCGCGCTGGATCGGCAGGCGGTCGTTCTCGACGGCGTCGAGATAACCGTCCCAACCGGTCTGGTTCTGGTAGTGCACCCCGCCGACGTGCGAGAACGAGGAAACGCCGATCCCGAGCAGATCCGCCCCGTGCCACAGCGAGTTGCGGTACATGAACCGGGCTTTCGAGTCCTTCTTGAACACCGTGTACGAGCTGGACACTTCGTAACCGTGCAGCTCGAACTGCTCGAAGGCCCAGTCGTGCCAGGCTCGTTTGGTCTCCCAATCGGCGACCGCGATGCCGCCTCCGCCGAGGGCATCACGCGAGTACTCGGTGTTGAACGGAAGCTCCATCTGATAGACCGTGACGCTGTCCGGTGACAGGTCGATGGCCTTGCGAATCGTCTCGCGCCACGTGTCCCAGCTCTCCCCGACCATCCCCGCGATCAGATCGATGTTGAGCTGGTCGAAACCGGCTTCCCGGATCCAGGGAAGGCAGCGACCGATCTCCTTGGAAACGTGAGCGCGTCCGTTATCGCGCAGGATCTCGTCGTCGAAGTTCTCGACCCCGAGCGATAACCGGGTGACCCCCACGTCACGGATCGCCCCGATCTTCGCCTCGGTGAGCGTCCCGGGCTCGCATTCGAACGTGACCTCCTCGACCGATTCCCAGGGGAAGGTGTCCTTCAGATCCGCGAACAACCGGCGCAGGTGCTTGGCGCTGATGAACGACGGGGTCCCGCCACCCACGTAAACGAACTCGGGGTTGCGACCGGCGATCGTCTTGCTGTCACGAAGCGCACGCGCCTCGCTCACCACCGCGCCGAGATAGCGGTCGATGTCCCGTGCGTTCTTGTCGGTGTACACCTTGAAGTAACAGAACTTGCAGCGGCGACGGCAGAACGGGATGTGCAGGTACAAGCCCAGCGGCCGGTCGTCGACCGGCCCGTCGTCGAGAGCGCGGATCGCGTCGGAGACCGCATCCTCGCTCCAGAACGAGTAGGGCGGATAGTTGGAGACGAAGACGCTGCCGACCTCGGTCTTTTGAAGCTTCTGCCCCACCGCCGTTGCGGGTTCGCTACGGCTCATGGCTTCCCGTTCCCAAAGCAGTACAGTTGACCATCCACCGTGCCGATGACCAGACGATCGTCGGCAACCGCGGGTGTCGCCATCAGGCCGGATCCCGTATCGAATCGCCACTCCACCTTGCCGCTCTTGCGGTCGAAGGCGAACAGCTCGCCGGTCAGCGAACCGACGTAGACGCGCGAGCCGGAGATGACCGGAGAGGAGTCGACCTTGGCCTTGGTCCGGTGGGACCACAGCGAGGTCCCGTCTTCGAGCTTGATCGCGTGCACGGTCTTGTCCCGGCCGCCGACGAACAGACGATCGTCGTCGAGCGCCACCGAGGAGAGGTACGGGAACTGCCGTTCGGGGTTTTCGTAGGCCCACAGCACCTTGCCGGCCGTGAGATCGACCGCGACGACCTGGTTCTCGAACGTACCCATGTAGGCGACACCGTCGCGAACCGCGGGGCTGGCGCCGACATAGGCGTTGAGCAGGATCTGTTGCTTCTCCTCACCCGTGGCGATGTCGATGGATCGCAGGTAGCCGTCGCACCCCGCCGAGTAGGCGATGCCGTCGACGATCGCGGGTGTGCCGTAGACGTAACCTCCCGTCTCGACCTTCCAGGCCAGTGTTCCGTCGCCCTTCAGGCAGTAAAGAAACTGATCGTTCGACCCGAACAGGATGCGATCCTTGTGGAAGTTCGCCGACGAGACGATCTCGGATTCGGTCTCGAACGTCCAGCGCGCCTTCCCGGTCTTGGCGTCGACCGCGTGAAAGACACCGGCCGCGTCGCCGATATAGACCGTCCCCGCGTTGACCGAGGGCGAGGCCTTGATCTCGTCCGTCGCCTCGTAGACCCAGATCCCGCTCCCGTCGGCAAGCGAAACGGCGTAGAGCTTGCCGTCCAGCGCGCCGACAAAAACGACACCATCGACGATCGCGGCGCCGGATTCGATGCCCTCCTCGACCTCGAACAGCCACAACGGATCGAGCTTCTCGGGAAGCACGGCCGCGCGGCCGTGGAGCTGCGGGTCGCCGCGGAACAGATTCCAGTGGTCCGCCGACACGGGGGCCGCGGCCAACAGCATCGCGATGACGATCGCTCTAGTAGGCCGCTTCATAGAACTCGAGCATGTCGGCCGGGGTGACCGGCCGCGGATTGAATCGCGCGGTCCATTGCTGGTTCGCCTCGCCGGCGAGACGGTCAAGCGAATCGCGCGGGACGCGACAATCGGACAGACGGATGGGAAGACCCGAGATCGCGCGCAGCTCCATGATCCTGCGGCGCAGCGCCTCCCCGGGCTCGTCCCCTTGCTCGGCGGGGCGCAGCTCGTCGTAGCGCTCGCCGACCTCCTCCGCGTTGAACGTCATGACGTGCGGCAGCACCAGGCCCACCGCGATGCCATGCGTCACGTCGTAGTGCACGGTCAGGGGGTTGGCGCAGGCGTGCGCGGCTCCGAGCATCGAGTGTTCGATGGCCGCGCCCGCGATGTGCGAGGCGAGCAGCATCGAGCCTCTCGCCTCGGCGTCGTCGCCGCCCGCGAGCGTCGCCTCGAAGCTGGCGTCGATCAGCTTCCACGCCTCGCGGCCGAGCAGCCGCGAGATCGGATTGGAGCGCGTACAGACGTAGCTTTCCACCGCGTGGGAGATCGCGTCGACTCCGGCGACGCCCGCGACGTCGCGCGGCAGGCTCTTGGTCAGGGTGTCGTCGAGGATCACGGTCCGGAACTTGGCCTTGCGGTCGCCGCAGGCCATCTTCGCGCCCGTTCCCCCGTGCGCGATCAGCGCGTAGGACTGGGCGTCACTCCCCGTGCCCGCCGTGGTGGGAATGCCGATCGAGGGAAGCATCTCCCGCGACGCCCGACCGGTACCCCAGTAATCTTCCATCCGGCCGCCGTTGGTGAGCACGAAGTTGATGCCCTTGGCACAATCCATCGCGCTACCACCGCCGAGACCGATGATGCAGTCGATTTTCTCCGACGCCGCAAACTCACGACCGGCCTCGACATGGGCCGATGACGGGTTGCGATCGACGCGATCGAAAACGACCGTACGGACACCGGCCGATTCCAGCGACTTGACCGCACGGTCGACGTGGCCCGCCCCGCGCAACCCCGCATCGGTGACGATCAACGCCCTGCGGCTCTCGAGGTCACGGGCAAGGTCGCCGAGTCGATCCAGCTCGCC
>JBFFZZ010000210.1:0-5672 GCA_041568335.1 Candidatus Polarisedimenticolaceae bacterium
GCCGGCGACCATCCGGCCCACGATGTAGCAGCCCTTGTTGCGGTAGAACACGGAGCGTAGCGTCTGCACCCGCTCGATCGCCGCACGCCCCAGTTGGTTGCGCAGCCAGTTGTCGATCTGTAACCCGGCCGCCGCGACGTCGCGCTCGAGCTGCGCATACGGCGCGCCGAGGTCGTGATGCGACAGCACCTCGCGGACGAGCGTCGTCGTCGAGCCCGTGACCGGATGCTCGTAGAACAGCTCGGCATCGATCGCCTCCGGCAGCACCGTGCTGCCCTCGACGAACTCCGTCATCGGGTCGACGCCCGTGGTGTCGAACACGCGGCGGGTGATCGAGTTGAAGAACGTGCGCGCGAGCTCGGCGTTGGTGTCGCCCGAGGAGATCTCGATGAAGCGGGTCTTGATGTCCGCCCAGGTTTCTCGATCCGGGGCGTTCTCGCCATCGAAGGTCGCCGTGATTTCCCGGACCGCCCGGGGGTAGAGATCGAGCCGTTCGGCGGCCTGCCGCTGCCAGCCGCGCCAATCCCGCTCGATAAAACGCTGCCGCGCCTGGCCGGTCAGCTCGAGGAAAGCGTCCTGGTGCGTCCGGAAGGCCGTATGGATGCGGCGCGCGGTCTGGTCGGCGTTGGGCAAGGAATCGATCCTATGCGGTGATCTCGATCTTACGTTTACACCTCGGGCAGCGGATTCGCCCGGATTTCATCGCGGGGCTGAGCTGGTGCGCGCGACCGCAGGCGCACTCGAAGGAGTCCCACCCCGTGCCTTGTCGCTTATGGGTCAACGTTTGCGGAACCTCCTCGGTCGCTCCGGCCGCCTGGCCCTCGGCCGATGGCTCGCCGGCTCGCGGGATCGCGTGCCGGCGCCCGCATTTGGGGCATTTGAGCGACGTGTGCTGCGTCCCCGCGGGGGCCTTGATCCGCACGCCGCAGAGACACGGGATCAACAGCAGTCCGGCGAAGCGATCGAGGATGTCGGTCGCCGCCCGCGAGCGCTCGACGGCGGATTGCTTGGGGTCCTTCTCGACACGGGCCTCGCGCATCGCCACCGTCTCTCCTGCGCCGATCACCGAGGCGGGCAGACAATCGCGTCCGGTGACCTTCTTGAACGCGTTCTCGTAGTCCAGCCAGCCCGCTCCTCCGCTCATCGCCTCGAGCACCGCGATGCGTTGCTCGGTCGGAGGGTGCGTCGAGAACAGGCTCCCGCCCTTCGCCGACAGTTGCAGCGGGTTGACGATGTACATCGGCGCGAGCGCCCGTGCCGTTGATTGCTTGGCCGACTTCCGGTGCCCGGATATCGATCCCGAGATCTTGCGTAGCGCCGAGGCGAGACCGGGCGGGTAGCGCGTGTACCGGGCGGCGGATGCATCGGCGAGGTACTCGCGTTTCCGCGAGACGGCGTAGTACAGCATGTTGGCGAACAGAGGGGCGAGGATCGCCATCACCAGCGCCAGGATCAGGAAGATCGCCTGGCCCTCGCCCTTACCCCCGCCGCGCCTCCGGCCGCCGCCGTACCACAGCGAACGCAGGAAGATGTCGGCGATGATCACGATCGCCCCCACCATCACGGTGGCCGTCGTGAGGAAACGGATGTCGTAGTTCTTGATGTGGGCGATCTCGTGCGCGATCACCCCCTGGAGCTCGTCGCGGTTGAGCCGCCGCAACAGGCCCGTCGTCACCGCGACGGCCGATTTCTCCGGCTTGCGCCCGGTGGCGAAGGCGTTGGGCATCTCGTTGTCGATGACGTGGATCGACGGCATCGTGCCGAGACCGGAGGCGATCGTCATCTCCTCGACGACGTTCCACAGCACCGGAGCGTCTTCCTTCTGGATACGCTTGGCCCCGGCGCTCATCAGGATCAGCTGATCGCCGCCGCTCATCGAGACGAGCAGCAGGATCAACCACAACATCAACGCGGCCACGGCGCCGACAACGGCGCCCTCCAGGCTGCCGATCCAGGCGCCACCGACGAGCGCGCCCATCAGGATCAGCAGCATCGCCATCACCACGACGATCGCGCGCGACCGGCGGATGTTGCTCTGGATCGCTTCCCACATGAACGACTAGGGCCGGTTCGGCGCTAGAAGCTGACCTTTGGGACCGCGCGTTCGGCTTCGTCGCTGAGCTCGAAGAACTCTTCCTGCTTGAAGTTGAACATGCCCGCGACGATGCTCGCCGGGAACACCTCGGTCCGGGTGTTGTAGGTCATCACGGAGTCGTTGTAGTGCTGGCGCGAGAAGGAGATCTTGTTCTCGGTCGACGACAGCTCCTCCTGGAGACCCAGGAAGTTCTGGTTCGCCTTGAGGTCGGGGTATTGCTCGACGACGACCATTAGCCGGCCGAGCGCCGCGCTGAGCTCGCCTTCGGCCGCCGACTGCGGTCCCACGCCTTCGGCCGACACGGCCTTGGTACGCGCTTCGGTGACCGCCTGGAGCGTGCTCTTCTCGTGACCGGCGTAGCCCTTGACCGTCTCGACCAGGTTGGGGATCAGGTCGTGGCGCCGTTTGAGCTGGACATCGATCTGCGCCCAGGCGTTCTTGACCTGGTTCCGCAGGCCGACCAGGCCGTTGTAGATGCCGATCGCCCAGCCGGCGACGGCGAGAAACCCGACGAAAAGCACGCCGAGTACGATCATCGTTGGGAACATGGGGGACTCCTTCTAGACGTATCCGCGGGGTGTCGTTCGACACACGGACGTTTGAAGACTCAATCTCGGGATCCGGAAACCGAAAGACTGTTCTCGAACAGGCGGCCGAAGTAGCGCGCCACCTCGCCCTCGTCGTCGTCGTCGGTCGCGTGTCCGCGAACGACCGTCGCCAGCTCTCCCGCATCGAACCACAGGCCGTGCCCCTTCGGGCAACGGTCCAGCTCGACGACGGGATCGCGGCCGACGTCGAGCGTGCGCAGCTTGCGCGAGCAACGGGGGCAGCGTCGCTTCGTCGCGGCGCCGGAAACGGCCGCCTCGAGCGCGGCGGCCAGCGGTCCGGGGCCGGCGCCGGACAGCTCGGTGATCTGTTCGAGCTCTCCGCCGTCGAGCCAGGTTCCCGAGCACGCGACACAGTGGTCGATCTCCACGCCGTCGAGCTCGTAGGCCACCATCGGTTTTCGGCAAACGGGGCACATGTCGAACCCTTTTAAACGCGACGCCTTATTCTATTCATTTTCGAGCCGGTAACAGCGTTCTACGGGGTGCAACGGGCGATTGAGCCAGGTCGGTCGGCGAAGGCCGCCGGGGCCCGGAGCCGGGACCGACCGGGCGAGCCAGTCGCGATAGACCGCCTCGGACGCCGCCGTGTCGACGAACACGTCCCCGTATCGGTCGTCCGGCCCGGCCCGTTCGACCACGACCTTCTGGTGCCAGCAGTGCATCCCGCTGACCGGATCGGGTTGCACGGGGAACGTCAGGTTCTGGTGGACCCCCACCTCGTGCCACCACACCCGCCGGGTGTCCGGGTCCCGACTGTCGAACGGCACGAGGCCCTGTTTCTGACGGAAGAGGAAGCTGCGCTCCTTGCGCTGGATGTCCACCAGCGAGGTGCACCACTTGTCACCGCCGTCGTCGCGATGGATACGCCAGCGCCCCACGTGGTGCGAACAGGCGACGATGCCGGGGTGGATACCCTCGGTCACCCAGACGCGCGGGACGAAGTAGCCGATCGCCGTACGCACGCGCGCCAGCTCGCCGTTGACCAGGCCGATCCGCTCACCATCGGCCGGGTGGACCCACAGCGGGTTGGTATGCGAGATCTCCTGGAGCCACTTTGCATTCCCCGAGCGCGTGTGGATCAGCGTCGGCAACCGGAACGTCGGCAGCAGCACCATCTCGCCACGCGTCGCGTCCAGCTCGCGCCAGTGGACGTGCGAGCGTAGGTATCCCGGAAGGGCCTCGTCCGCGTGGCCCCAGTCGGCGAGCGTCTTCGAGAACAGCTCGAGCCGCCCGCTCGGCGTCGGAAAACCCGCGTCGTCCTTCTCGTACCGCCGCTGCCCGGCATACGGCACCTCGAACGCCCCGAAGCGCCGCATGTACTCCAGCGGCGTCAGCCCGGCTTCGGCGGCGGCCTCGGGAAGGCCCGGGACGTTGTGTTCGAAGATGTCGCCGTAGTACTCGTCGAGGGTTCGCGGCTGCCCGGGGTTCGCCTTCGATTCGAACCAGCGCCGGATGCCCGAGGTTCCGTCCGGGTCGATCCGGAACGACAGCGCAATCCAGAACTCGGCCTCTTCCCAGACGTCACCGGGGTTCGTGCCCAGCGTGCTGTCGACCGCTTCCCCGGTTTCCAGCCGGCGGAACTCGCGCCCGACGGGCTGGCGAAAGCCGATCCAGGTCCCGGCGTGCGTCTCCTGACTCATCAGGTCGTGACGCTCGGGACCCAGACCCATCGGCAGGACCCAGTCGGCCCACTGTGCGGTCTCCGACCAGATCGGTGTGAGCGCGACGTGGCACCCCACCCGTTCCTCGTCCTCCAGCATCTCGATCCACGAGCAACCGTCGGGGTTGGTCCACACCGGGTTGTAGACGCGGGTGAAGTAGACGTCGAGCTTCTTGTCTTGTTGCCGTAGCAGATGCGGGAGCAGGAAGCTCATCTCGTAGTGCGCCAGCGGGTACTCCCGCGGCCAGATCAGCTCGTTCCAGCGCTCGATCGCGGGCGGACTGTCGCTCGGTCTGGGGACGAACTTGTCCCAGCTGTTCGGGTTGACCCCGCCGGGGCGGCCGATGCTGCCCGTCAGGACGTGCAGCAACATCAGCGAGCGGGCGATCTGCCAGCCGCCGAGGTTGCCGCTGGCCGCGTTACGCCACAGGTGGCTCGTGAACCGACCCTCCGCAGCGGCAATCTCGTCGGCCAGCTTGTCGACCGTGTCGGCCGAAATGCGGCACTCCTCCGCGACGAACTCCGGTGTGAACGCGGCGTAACGCCGCTTCAGCCAGGTGACGAAGCGATCGAACGATCCGTCGCCGCCGGGTTCGACGACCTCGAGGGTCTCACGCCAGTTGGTCCAGCGTTCCACGAAATCGCAATCGAAACGGTCCGTCTCGAGCAAACGATGGGCGATGCCGAGCAACAGCGCCGCCTCGCTACCCGGCCAGGTGGAGACCCAGTGATCGGCGTGCGTCGAGGTGTTGGACAGCCTTGTATCGATCACGGCGATCCGCGCGCCCTCGTTCCTGGCTTCGATGATGCGTTGGGCATGCGGGTTGAAGTAATGGCCGGTCTCGAGATGTGCCGACAGCAACAGGATGAACTTCGCCCGGGCGTAGTCCGGCGAGGGGCGGTCGGCGCCGAGCCACAACGCGTACCCGGTGCGCGCGGAGGCGCTGCACACGTTGGTGTGGCTGTTGTGCCCGTCGATGCCCCATGCCGTCAGCATGCGCGGCACGAAGTGATCGTCACCCGGGCGGCCGACGTGGTACATGATCTCGTCGTGGCGTCCCTCTCGAAATGCCGCGGCGATGCGGCCGCCGATCTCGTCCAGCGCCTCGTCCCACGTCGCCTTCTCGTAACGTCCCGAACCTCGCCGTCCGACGCGTCGCAGCGGTGTCAGGATGCGCTCGTGCGACTGCACCTGGTTGATCGTCGCGGGCCCCTTCGCGCAGGTGCGCCCACGGCTACCCGGGTGCACGGGGTTGCCTTCGAACTTGCGCACCTCGCCCGTAGCCTTGTCCACGTAGGCCAGCAGACC
>JBFFZZ010000211.1:0-5661 GCA_041568335.1 Candidatus Polarisedimenticolaceae bacterium
CGATCGGTTGCGCGAGATCCTCGACCACGTCGGGCAGACGGTCCAGGTGCACGCGGCCTAGGACCGATCTGTCATAGGGCTGGCGGCCGACGGCGCGTGCGACCATACTCTGCGGTCGGAAGCGTGTAGTGCGCCGACCCGTGGAGTTGTTGCCGTGAGCGTCGAAATCACACTCAGACGTCTGCTCGACGAGCGCATCCTGTTGTTCGACGGGGCGATGGGGACGCAGATCCAGGCGCAGGGTCTCGACGAGGCCGGGTACCGCGGGGATGCCTACGCGGACCACCCCTCCGATCTCAAGGGCTGCAACGACCTCCTCTCGATCACCCAGCCGAAAATCATCGAGGAGATCCACACGGCCTTCCTCGACGCCGGCGCGGACATCATCGAGACCAACACGTTCAACGCGACCGCGGTCTCGCTGGCCGACTACGGGCTCGAGAGCCACGCCTTCGCCATCAACAAGGCGGCCGCGGAGATCGCCCGCCGCGCGGCGAGCGCGGCAACCACGGCGAACCCCGATCGACCCCGCTTCGTCGCCGGCTCGATCGGGCCGACCAACAAGACCGCATCGTTGAGCCCCGACGTCAACGATCCCTCGCTACGCTCCGTGACCTTCGGCGAGCTCGAGCAGGCCTATTACGACCAGGTCGATGGATTGATGGCCGGCGGTGTCGACCTGCTGATGCCTGAGACGACGTTCGATACGCTCAACCTCAAGGCGGCGTTGTTCGCCATCGAACGCTGGTTCGACACCCACGGCAAACGCGTCCCCGTCATCGCCTCGTTGACGATCACCGATCAGAGCGGCCGCACGCTCTCGGGGCAGACCGTCGAGGCGGCCTGGACCTCGATCGCCCACAGCGAGCCGTTCGCCGTCGGGCTCAACTGTGCGCTGGGCGCCGAGCAGATGCGGCCCCATGTCGAGGAGCTCGCCCAGCTCGCGCCGTGCTTCATCCACTGTTACCCCAACGCCGGCCTACCCAACGAGTTCGGCGCCTACGACCAGGGTCCCGAGGAGATGGCCGGGATCATCGCCGAGTTCGCCGACGCCGGCTGGCTCAACATCGTGGGTGGCTGCTGCGGGACGACGCCGGAGCACATCCGGGCCATCGCCGAATCGGTGGCGGGCAAGACGGTGCACCACCCGGTGCCGCGGGACCGGCGCACGCGTCTGTCCGGGATGGAGCCGTTCGTGATCCGCGAGGACTCGAACTTCACGATGATCGGCGAACGCACCAACGTCACGGGATCGAGACGTTTTGCGCGGCTGATCAGAGCGGGCGACTACGAAACGGCACTGGAGGTCGCGCGACAGCAGGTCACCGGCGGCGCCAACATCCTCG
Organism: Candidatus Polarisedimenticolaceae bacterium; assembly: GCA_041568335.1. GTDB lineage: Bacteria > Acidobacteriota > Polarisedimenticolia > Polarisedimenticolales > Polarisedimenticolaceae > WVWW01. The sequence goes on from JBFFZZ010000211.1 coordinate 1,347, forward strand.
ACGTCAACATGGACGAGGGGTTGCTCGATTCCGAGCAGGTGATGACCACGTTCCTCAACCTGGTGGCCGCGGAGCCGGAAATCGCACGTATCCCGATCATGATCGACAGCTCGAAGTTCTCGGTCCTGGAGGCGGGGCTACGTTGCATCCAGGGCAAGGGGGTCGTGAACTCGATCAGTCTCAAGGAGGGCGAAGGGCCGTTCGTCGAACAGGCGCGTCTGATCCGTCGCTACGGCGCCGCGGTCGTGGTCATGGCGTTCGACGAGAAGGGCCAGGCCGTGACCTGCGATCACAAGGTCGAGATCCTCTCCCGCGCCTACGCGATCCTGACGGAAAACGTCGGCTTCCCTCCCGAGGACATCATCTTCGACCCCAACATCCTCACGGTCGGCACCGGCATCGAGGAGCATGATCGCTACGCGGTCGAGTTCATCGAGGCGACACGCGAGCTAAAACGCCGCTTTCCCCAGGCCAAGGTCTCCGGCGGTGTCTCCAACGTGTCGTTCTCCTTCCGCGGGAACAACGCGGTCCGCGAGGCGATCCACTCCGCGTTCCTGTACCACGCCATCGAGGCCGGGCTCGACATGGGTATCGTCAACGCGGGTCAGCTGGAGGTCTACGACGAGATCCCGGACGATTTGCTGACCCATGTAGAGGACGTGCTGCTCGCGCGCCGCGCGGACGCGACCGAGCGTCTCATCGCGTTCGCCGAGACGGTCTCCGGTAAGAAGAGGAACCGAGTCCAGGACGACGCTTGGCGCCAATTGGCTCTCGAAGAACGTCTGTCCCACGCGCTGGTCCACGGGAACGCCGACCACATCGAGACCGATCTCGAGGAGGCGCTGAGCGCCTACGCGACTCCGCTGGCGATCATCGAAGGGCCGCTGATGGCCGGCATGAACGTCGTCGGCGACCTGTTCGGCGCGGGCAAGATGTTCCTGCCGCAGGTCGTCAAGAGCGCGCGTGTGATGAAAAAGGCCGTCGCCTACCTCGAGCCGCACATGGAACGCGGCGCGGACCACGCGCAAGGCAAGATCCTGCTGGCGACGGTCAAGGGCGATGTCCACGACATCGGCAAGAACATCGTCGGCGTCGTTCTTGCCTGCAACAACTACGATGTCGTCGATCTCGGCGTGATGGTCCCCGCGGACAAGATCCTGGCCGCGGCGCGGGACCGTCAGGCCGATTTGATCGGTCTCTCCGGGCTGATCACCCCGTCCCTCGACGAGATGGTCCACGTCGCGTCCGAGATGGACCGCCTGAAGATGCGTACACCGCTGCTGATCGGCGGCGCCACGACCAGCAAGAAGCACACCGCGGTCAAGATCGCCCCGGCATACCGGGAAACCACGGTTCACGTCCTCGATGCTTCCCGGGCCGTCGATGTCGTCGGACGTTTGATCGGCCAGGACAAGACGACCTACCGGGAGCAGATCCGTGAGGATCAGGCGTCCATCCGACGGGCCTACGAGGGGCGCGAGACGGCCCCGTTGCTCGGCCTCGACCAGGCGCGGGCCCGGGCGTTGACGACCGATTGGAAGACCGCCGTTCCGGCGAAGCCCGGCTTCACGGGTAGCCGGATTCTGCACAACGTGCCGCTCGAGGAGATCGCCCCGTACATCGACTGGACGCCGTTCTTTCATGTGTGGGAGCTGCGTGGCGTCTACCCGCGGATCCTCGATGACCCCAAGGTGGGCGCCACCGCGAGCGAGCTGTTCGCCCATGCCGAAGCGATGCTCGACCGGCTCGTCGGCGAAGCCGAACTGACCGCCCATGGTGTGTACGGGTTCTTCCCCGCGGCCGGGGTCGGCGACGACATTCACGTGTTTGCCGACGACGAACGCACGCGGGAGCTCGTCCGGTTCCACACCCTGCGTCAACAGACCGAGCGCGAGGACCGGCCGCGGCTCGCGCTGGCCGACTACATCGCCCCCGCCACCTCCGGCGTTCACGACTGGATCGGCGCGTTCGCGGTGACCGCGGGTCTCGGTACGGAGGAGCTCGCGGCGCGTTACGAGGCCGACCAGGACGACTACAACGCGATCATGGTCAAGGCGCTGGCGGATCGGCTCGCGGAGGCGTTTGCCGAAATGCTGCACCTGCGGGTTCGTCGGGAGTGGGGCTACGAGTCGCCCGAAGAGCCCGCGCTCGAAGATCTCATTCGCGAGCGTTACCGGGGGATCCGTCCGGCGCCGGGGTATCCCGCCTGCCCCGACCACACGGAGAAGCGAACCCTCTGGCGCTTGCTCGACGTCGAAACATCGACGGGGATCCGGCTGACCGAGAGCTGCGCGATGTGGCCGGCCGCGTCAGTCAGCGGTCTGTATTTCTCCCACCCCGAGTCGAAGTACTTCGCGGTGGGCAAGATCGGACGTGATCAGGTCCAGTCCTACGCCGAGCGCAAGGGGCTCGACGTGTCCGAGGTGGAACGCTGGCTCGGGCCCTACCTCGGCTACTCCTCGTAGTCCGACACGGCCTCGTACCCGTCACAGGCCGTCACCGGCAACCGCGGGTACTTCCCGAGTCCGGCACGATCGGAACAACAGCGCCAGTAGACCTGTCCGCCGGAACCGTCCACACGACGCACGTGACGGCAGTCCGAACAGAGCCCTTCGGGCCGCTCGTCTACTGCCACCGGAACAGGATCAACGCGGCGAAGAAAGCGGCGACCCCCCACCCTCCGAAGATCGCGATCTCACCGGCGATCGCGCTCACGCCGGCGCCCTCGATCATGACCTGGCGCAACGCGTCGTTCAGCGCGGTGAGCGGGAGCGCCTGAACGAACGGCTGCATCAGGTCGGGAAAACGTTCCGTGGAAAAGAACGTGCCCGACAGGATCCACATCGGCATCATGACGATGTTCATCAGACCCGAGACACCCTCGACGGTTTTCGGGCGGCTGGCGACCAGCAACCCGGCGGCGGCGAACGTGAAGGCCCCGAGCGCGCAGACCCCGCCCAGCAACACCCAGGTACCGCGCACGGGCACGCCGAACAACAGCGTGGCGCAGCCGACCAGCACGACGACCTCGATGACGAGGAACACGAGCCGGCCGACGAACTGGGCGAGCAGGTACTGCCAGCGGCGCATCGGCGTGGCGACGAAGCGCTTGAGGATGCGCCGTTGCCTGGAGTTCACGATCGAGAACCCGATACTCCACATCCCGGTGCCCATCAGGTTCATCCCCAGTAAACCGGGGATCAGGAAATCGATGTAGCGTGAGCCTTTCTCGGTCATCTCGCGTACGTCGGTCGGGTGGGCATCGACTCGTCCGGCCGCGCGTTGCAGGACCTGATCGGTCACCAACCGCGCCTCGCGGCTCTCCGGCCTCGTGGGGTCGTACCAGAAGGTCCACGTCTTGCCCGGGATGACGACCACCGCGACCTTGCCGGTGCGCAACGCGTCGCGGGATTCTCCTTCGTCCAACCGTTCGACCGACAACCCTTCGTCGGCAACCAGCGTGGTGAACAACTCGGCGGCTCCCGCGCCGTCCTGTACCGCGATCGGCATCACGGCCGGTCCGCTGGCCCGAAACGCGATCCCCAACGCGATCGACAACAGGACGGGGAAGACGACGACCCAGAAAATCGCCTCCGGCTCGCGCAGGATCCCGCGTACCTTCGTCAGCGACAGCTGGGTCAACGGTGAGTAGCGCATCAATGGTCCGGGCCCCTAGTCGTCTCTGAGGTGTCGCCCGGTGAGGGCCACGAAGAGGTCTTCGAGCGTGGCGTGGTGCGTCGTGAGGTTCGATAACTCGACACCCTGCTCCTTCAACGCGCCGAGGATCGCGGGAACGGCCCGGTGAAGGTGTTCGACGGTCACACGCAAACGCGACTCGTCTCCCCGGATCTCCTGAACGTCGCCGAGCCCGTTCAGCCGCGAGAGATCCGGTGCGCGGTCGCAAGTCACCTCGACCACGTTGTCCGCGCCGAGACTCGCGATCAGCTCGGCCGGGGATCCCAGCGCGATGATCTTCCCGCGGTCGACGATGGCGACACGGTCGCACAGCCGTTCGGCCTCGTCCATGTAGTGTGTCGTCAACAGGACCGTGCGCTCGCGCTCGCGCAGGTCGGACACGATGTTCCAGATCTGGCGCCGGGACTGCGGGTCCAAACCCGTCGTCGGCTCGTCGAGGAACAGGATCTCGGGATCGCAGGCCAGCGCGCAGGCCAGCGACAAGCGTTGTTGCTGTCCGCCCGAGAGCGTGCGTACCCAGGCCGAAGACTTTTCCTCCAGGCCCACGTCCTTCAAGACCTCCTCGGGCGCGGCCCCGCGGTCGTAGAAACTCCGGAACAGGGTGATCGTCTCGAGCACC
>JBFFZZ010000212.1:0-5622 GCA_041568335.1 Candidatus Polarisedimenticolaceae bacterium
CCTGGACCGCGCTCTACGTCGGCTACAACTCCAGCTTCCGCAACCGCGACCTGATCCTCGACCCGCTGGGTAACTTCCTGACGAACACCGGCACCAGCCTCAATCACGACGCCGAGCAGGTTTTCGTCAAGTTCTCCTACCTGTTCCAGCTGTAGGCCTGGGGCCGGACCCGGTTCAGTCCGGTTCGGGTGTGAAGCCGGCGTCGGCGACGGCGTGGCGCAACCGGTCGCGGTCGACGTCGCCGTAGACGATCGCCTTACCCCGATCGAGATGCACGCGCACGGCTTGCACACCGGATTCGCGACGCAGCGCGGCCTCGACCTTGGCGACGCAACCCTCGCAGGTCATGCCGCGGACGCCGATCTCGGTCGCCGGGGCGGCGGGTTCCGACCTGCCGCGGCGAAGCCAACGGCGCGCGTCGTCGATGGCGAACCACGCGAGCAGGGCGAGCAGAACGGCGGCCGAGGCGATCTTCCACCAGGCGGGCGAACCGTGCTCGTGCCCGGCGATCGAGGGGGCGGCACGTAGCAGAAAGTCGAACGCGACGCCGAGGCCGACGCTGCCGCCGATGATCGCCACGAGGTAGGCGAGGAGCGAGCGGGTCCCGAGGGATCGGCGGATGGCGCCGATGGTCGCGACGTTGGTCGCCGGACCGGCCATCAGGAAAACGAGCGCCGCTCCGGGGGGGAAGCCGCCCGCGACCAGTGCCGCCGCGATCGGTACCGAGGCGGTCGCGCAGACGTAGAGCGGCAGGGAAACGGCCAGCGCGAGCAGCACCGGGACGATGGGACCGCTTCCGGTCACCGACTCGAAGACGCTCGGCGGGACGAGCGTGCTGATCGCAGCCGAGGCGACGACGCCGACGACGATCCAGATCCAGATCGTCCGCACGATCTCCAGCGCGTGATCGATCATCGCGCGGAAGCCGCGTGTCGGCGCGGATCCGTCCGTGGGCACCGCGGGGCCATCGACATCGTCGTCGGCGTCGATCGCGTCGGTCAACCACCCACCGAAGAGTCCCGTGATCCCGGCGGCGACGACCTTGAAGATCGCGAACGGCCAACCCAGGAACGACGCGCTCACCAGGATCGAGTCGACGCCCGTCTGCGGCGTGCTGATCAGGAACCCCACGGTCGCGCCGCGGCTCGCGCCGTCCTTGCGCAACCCCAACCCGGCGGGGATCACGCCGCAGGAACAGAGCGGCAGGGGCACACCGAACGCCACCGCCTTGACGACACCGAGCCACCCCTTGAACTGGAGTTGTACGAATCGCCGCGGCAGCACGACGTGCAGCACACCGGCGACAGCCATCCCGAGCAACAGGAACGGCGCCAGCTCGAGCAGCACGTCCCACATGGATTGGAGCATCGTCACGCGATCCAATATATCGGTCGCGTCAAAGAGCCCGCGAATTCGGGAATTGATGCCCGCCGGGGGCTAGGCCGGGACCGGCTGGAGGGTCCCGGCGACTGCCGCAATCAGCGGCTGCGCCATCTTCTCGACGCGCTTGGGCATCACCTCGAGCGGCTCGAGCGGCGTCCACTTGCGCACCAGCCGCTGGCGGTTGAGCTCGACGCACAGGACACGACGCGGGTATTCGCGAGACCATCGCAGGCCGAGCGTGTCGGGATGCAGGTGGTAGGTCGCGTTCTCGGTGACGTCGATCTTGATCGACTTGTAGCGCCGGCGGACTTCCTCGACCAGCTCGGGTGAGGCGAGCGACCCGCCATCCGGCGGGGCCGTGATCAGATCCACGTCGGGTCGTTTGGACCACCTGCGCCGGTTCTTCGGCTGCCACGCCTCGGCCAGTCGCTCGACGATGTTGCCATCGATGTTCGACAGATCGACCGTGCGTGGTGCGTAGGTATGCACGATCAACGCCTGGCCCCCGCTGCCGCAGACCTCCGCGTAGGCGCGCTCGGCCTGGGCCACGTAGCTCTGATGATACGCGCCGATCGTAGCGATGTCCGCGGGGTCGGTCACGTAGTCCGGCACACGCGGCGTAACCCTGCCGTCCCCGTTGGACCCGCCGGGCACGCGGTTGCAATCGACGAATGTGCGTGGGACGAGGCTACGCAGGATCCGGATCTTCAACTCCGGTTGGCCCCTCAACAACCCGCGGGCGACGGCGACGGCGGTCTCCGGCGCACCCACGTCGGTGTTGACGTAGAAAAACTTGATCAGGTCGTCGGGGTAGCCGCCCTTCAACAAGCCGCGAAGCGACTCGTAGTGCAGTAGGCGGGTGGCGCCGTGAGGCACCTCGATCAGCAGATCGGGAGCGGCTCGCGGGTCGGCCTTGGCGCCGGCGACCACACCGGTATTGCACACCCCTGCGACGGATTTCGGCTGCTCTCTCATCTCTCTAACTCTAATATGACCGGCGCGTGGTCAGATGCAATGAGGCCGTCCTTTTTCTTGCGATAGTCCCGATCGACCTCGATCGAGCGGACCCGATCCCGGATCCGGGCGGTGCCGAGCAGCAGGTCGATTCGCAGCCCCATATTGCGGTGGAACGCCCCCCCGCGGTAGTCCCACCACGAGAACATCTGCCTTCCGGGGTGTTTTTCCCGGTACAAATCGGTGAATCCCAGATCGAGGATCGCCCGCAACCGCTCGCGTTCGGCCGGGGTGTGGTGCACGTGCATGGGGTCCTCGTGCCAGCTGTCGATCGGCTCGGGCACGATATTGAAATCACCGCACAGGATCTCGACACCCCGCGGATCGTGGTGCTCCCTGAAGTGGCCGGCGAGCGTTTCCAGCCAGCGCAGCTTGCGCGGGTAGTCCGGATGCTCCACCGACTTGCCGTTGGGGACGTAGACGGTGGTAAAAACCAGCTCGCCGATACGGCCGGTAATCAGACGCGAGCCCATCTGCTCCCCGCCCGGCAGGCCTTTGCTAACGGTCTCGATCGGATCGCGGGAGAGGATCGCCACGCCGTTCCAGCCCTTCTGGCCGTGCGCGATCGCGTGGTAGCCCACGTCTCGAATCCGATCGCGCGGGAACTGCTCGTCGGTCAGCTTGAGCTCCTGGATCCCGACCACATCCGGCCGGCGCGCATCCAACCAGTGCAACACGAAGTCGAGCCGCGCGCGCAACGCGTTGACGTTCCACGTGGCGATCTTCATCCTTTGGCCCGGTCGCCGGGGACCTGGACGATACGATCCTCGTCCTGGCACCAGGCCGTCAGCGGACCACCGTAGACGCAGCCGGAGTCGAGTCCCGTCGTACGTTCACCGCGATAGTAGCCGCGTTGCGCCCAGTGGCCGTGCACGATTCTCGTTTCACCTCGGTAGTAGCTGTCCCACGAGCGATACGGCTCGGCGCAGTCGTCCGGCGGGCCGGTTTCCCGGGAGAGCTCTCCGTCCGGCGCGCAGCAGCGCACCCGTGTCGCCGCGCTGACGGTTTCGCTCTGGAGCCAGGCGTCGTCGTGCTGCCCGGTGTCGAGCAGCGCGGCGAGCCGTTCGAGATCCGTCCATCCCGGAAGAACACCCGCGTGTACGAGCCAGACATCCTCCGCCCCGTCGCACGGGGCGGGAAGGTGGACCATCACGGGAAGGCGTCGCAGGGAATCGAGCAGATCGTCGCGATCCGTGGCGCTGAACAGATCGTCGAGGGTGTCCCGTTTGCGGGGCCAAGCGCCGGATCCGGCGAGCACCGCGTAGACGTCGTGGTTGCCGAGAACCCCATGGGCGCCGACGTCTTTCCACAGGCGTGCGGTCGCGGCCGACTCCGGGCCGCGGTTGACGACGTCACCGACGCACCACAGCTCGTCGCGCTCGGGATCGAACCGGATTTCCTCGAGCAAACGCTCGAACGGCTCCACACAGCCCTGAAGATCACCGACCAACCAACGCAAGGAGCCTTCCTCCACGGGGTTCCCCGGGCCGCGTTTGACCGGCCGTGGCCCGGGTCATGAATTCTACGGCCCCCAGAGGAGGGAAGCTCCCAAGTTTCGCGTAGCCAGCAACCCGTTGAGTTCTTGGGGCACGGAAGACGGAGCTCCAATGCGGGGTTTACGGTCCCTCTCCACCATTTCCAACCCCCGTCACGAGGAAATAGGAAACCGGCTCCGCTGAGGTGTCGTCGAAGAGCGTGTCCGTCGGGTCGGCATCCTCGGAGGTGACGTCCAAGAAATTCGCCGGCTCACTCGGATCGGTTGCCCGGTAGACGCGGTACGAGGTGAGACCCGGGTAGGGCCACCATTCGAATCGCGCCGCCCCGGGAAGCGCTTCGGCGCTCCGGAATTTCATTTCGGGGGGAGTCGCCTCCGCGGGCCGGCCGTCGATCTCCAGCGACCAGGCGTTGAGCCAGCCGTCATCGCCGGAGAAGTCGTCGGTCACTTCGAGCGTCCAGGTGCCGTTGGCCGGCTCGCCCACGTAGATCGAGAGCGGCTCCAGTGGGGTCAGGTCGACGCCGTAAGTGCCGATGATGTCGTCCTGCGAGCCGCCGGAGTGATCGTGCAACCGCACCCGTGTTGCGGCGGGCGAGACGAGCTCGACCAGCAGGTCACCGATGTAGGTGTGGGTCAGATCGATCGCGACACGCAAGGAGACGATCTCGGATGCACCTGTGTAGATCAGCTCGCTGGCAACCGCCTGCGGATTGCGGTCGGAGATCCCGTGCGGGACGTCCGCCGAGGGCATGCTCTCGGTGGTCGTCGCGCCGACGCCGATGAAGAACGGCTCGGACTGCCCGACGCCCTGGTCGGTGGTCCACTGAAGCGCAAACCCGGCGCGGTGGCCGGGCGGGGTGGCCGCATCGAGAAACACATCGAAGTGCGGCGGCGCCGACGGCGCCGTGGAGCCGACGGTGATGTCCGGGTAGCCCGCGCTGGACTGGGTCACCTGCCCGAAGTAACCGGTGGGGATCAACTCTGCGCTCACGTTCGTCGCCGACTGGCCCAGGTTCTGAAGCGTCACCTCGAGCGTCGAGGCCTCCCCCGGATCGAACACACCGTCGTCGCCGTCTTGCAGTTCGAACGCGAACGGTTGCAGCTGGACCGGAGACGGGACGAGTGCCGCGTCGACGACGGTCGAAGGACCGGGGTTGACCGTCACGGTGGGGAGCGTCTGCGATTCGTAGTACGGCGCGCCGAGGGTCAGTTTGTACGTCCCGGGGGTCACGACACGGTGGTAATCCCCGACCTCCGGATCGGTGTAGACGCCCCACGGGAGGTTGTCGTAGCTGACCTTCGAGGTACCGGGAAACAGGATGTTCCTGACCAGCTTCACCGCCTCGTAGGCGGCGACGTGCGTGAACTGCGGCGGTCCCTTGATGTCACCGACCGCCCAGATTCCGTCGACCGAGGTCCGAAGGTACTCGTCGACGACGACGTGGTTGCGCTCGACCTTCACGCCGACGGACTCGAGTCCCATGTTCTCGTGGTTTCCGCGACGTCCCGCCGAAACGAAGATCTCGTCGACCGAGATGGTCTCGGTCTCGCCATTCTTCGCTTCGATGGTGACGCGCTTCCGCTCGCCGTCACGCTCCGCCTTGACGACTTTCCAACCGGTCCGGATCGTGATCCCCTCGCTCTCCAGCATCGACCGAACGCGCGAGATAATGTCGTGATCCTCGCGAAGCAGAATGTCGTCGAACAGCTCGACGACCGTGACTTCGCAG
>JBFFZZ010000213.1:0-5620 GCA_041568335.1 Candidatus Polarisedimenticolaceae bacterium
CACGCGCGCGGAGCTTGCCGTTGACCTGCACGACCAGGGTCACGCTGTCCTCGATGAGCAGCGCCCGGTCGACCTCGGGCCAGGCGCACTGCAACACGAAGCCCGAGCCACCGAGCCTCGACCACAGCTCCTCGCAGAAGTGCGGGGCGAACGGCGAGAGCACCTTGGCCAGCGTCTCGAACGCCTCACGCAACGCCGCCCGCTCACCCGCGTCGCGCTCGGAGCCGTCGGCCAGCGTGGCGATCGTGTTGATCAGCTCCATCACCGCCGACACCGCCGTGTTGAGGTGGAGACGCGCGCCGATGTCCTCGGTGACCCGGTGAATCGTCCGGTGCGTCTTGCGACGCAGCGCAAAGGCCTCGCCGTCGACGGGCGGGATCTCCGTCCCGTGCGGCGGTAGCTGTTGCGCGACGCGGTCGAACACGCGCCAGATCCGGTTCAGGAAGCGTGCGCAGCCCTCGACACCGGTCTCACTCCAGTCGAGGTCGCGCTCGGGGGGCGCCGCAAACAGACAGAACAACCGCGTCGTGTCCGCGCCGTAGCGCTCGACCATCTCGTCGGGGTCGACGACGTTGCCCTTCGACTTCGACATCTTGAAGCCGTCCTTGATCACCATCCCCTGCGTGAACAACCGCGTGACCGGCTCGTCGTACTCGACCAGACCGAGATCGCGCATCATCTTGGACCAGAAGCGCGTGTAGATCAGATGCAACGTCGCGTGCTCGATGCCGCCGATGTAGAGATCCACCGGCATCCACGGCGCCTGCTTGGCGGGATCGAACGGTGCCTGTGTGTTCTGCGGGTCGAGGTAGCGGAAGTAGTACCAGGACGAGTCGACGAACGTGTCCATCGTGTCGGTCTCGCGCCGCGCCGGCTTGCCGCAGGTCGGACAATCGACGTGGACGAACGTCTCGACCATGGACAGCGGTGAGCCACCGGGCTCGCCGAGGGGCGCCTTGTCGGGCAGCAGGACCGGGAGCTGGTCGTCGGGCACCCCGACGGGTCCGCACTCCTCGCAGTAGATCACGGGGATCGGCGTGCCCCAGTAGCGCTGACGGGAGACGCCCCAGTCCTTCAGGCGATAGGTGCGGGTGGCCCGGCCGAAACCGCGCGCCTCCGCATCGGCGGCCATCTTCGCGCACGCCTCGGCGCTCTCCAGCCCGTCGTACTCCCCGCTCGAGTGCACCACGCCGTACTCGGGGGTCGCCTCGGTCGGTGGCTTGCCGTCGAATCCCTCGCTGCCGACGGGACGGATGACCGGACGGATCTCAAGGCCAAAGGTCGTCGCGAAGTCGAAGTCGCGCTGGTCGTGCGCCGGGACGCTCATGATCGCCCCGGTCCCCACATCCATCAACACGAAGTTGGCGACCCAGATCGGGATCTGCTCGTCGTTGAACGGGTTGATCGCGTAGCGCCCGGTGAAGACCCCCAGCTTCTCGACGCCCTCGGCAAAGCGATCCTCCAGGTTCTTCGACAGCTGCGCCTCGACGAAGGCGTGCACCTCCTCGCGTCGGTCGGTGCCCTCCACGAGCGACTTGACGGCGGGATGCTCGGCCGCGAGCGCCATATAGGTCGCCCCGTAGATCGTGTCGATGCGGGTCGTGAACACTTCGATCGACAGATCGGAGTCGGCGACATCGAAGCGCACCTCGGCGCCCGCGCTGCGGCCGATCCAGTTGCGTTGCATCGTGCGCACCCGGTCGGGCCAGCCCTCGAGCCGATCGATATCCTCCAGCAGCTCGTCCGCGTAGTCGGTGGTGCGCAGGAACCACTGGTCGAACTCGCGCCGGCGCACCGGCCCGTCGCAACGCCAGCAGCGACCCGAGATGACCTGCTCGTTGGCCAGCACCGTGGCGCAATCGTCGCACCAGTTGAGCAACCGCTTCGCCCGGTAGGCGATGCCCTTCTCGAGCATCCGTAGAAAGAACCACTGGTTCCAGCGGTAGAACTCCGGCTCGCAGGTGGCCACCTCCCGCGACCAGTCGTAGCTGAAACCGAGACGCTTGAACTGCCCGCGCATCGTGGCGATGTTGCTGCGCGTCCACTCGCCGGGATCCGCGCCGCGATGGATCGCGGCGTTCTCCGCGGGCAGGCCGAACGAGTCCCAGCCCATGACGTGCATGACGCTCTCGCCCCGCATCCGGCGGTAACGCGCCACCACGTCGCCGATCGAGTAGTTGCGCACGTGACCCCTGTGGATCTTGCCGCTCGGGTAAGGCAGCATCTCGAGGCAGTAATAAGTTCGATCTCCGGGCTCGGGATGCGCCGTCTCGAAGACACGCTCCTCGTCCCAGCGAGATTGCCACCTGGCCTCGATCCGCTTGGCGTCGTAGCCGCTCATCGCCTGCTCATTTCAGCGCATCCGGTCGCAGCGCGTCCAGTACGCCGTTGACGAATCTGGCCGACTCGTCCGTCCCGAACCGTCGCGCCACCTCGATCGCCTCGTCGATGACGACCGCGTGCGGGGTCTCCCCGCGGCGATCCATCTCGAACAGCGCCATGCGCAGGATGTTGCGATCCACCACCGCCATGCGCTCGAGCCTCCAGCGTTTCGCCGCCTCGGCGATCCTGGCGTCCAACCGGTCGCGCGCGGCGTACACCCCGTCGACCAACTCCTGGCTGAAACGGCGCACGTCCGCCTCCATGTCGTGGGAATCCCAGAATTGCGCGTAGACGTCCTTGGGCTCGTCCCCGCTGAGGTCGATCTGAAACAACATCTGGACCGCGCACTCTCGTGCACGTCGGCGCTTACCCAACCCCTCTCCCCTATTCCATTGTCCGCAACAAACGGGTCATCTCAATCGCCGCCAAAGCCGCCTCGTGCCCCTTGTTCGCCGAACCGCTCCCGGCGCGCTCGATCGCCTGCTCCACGCTATCCACGGTTAGAACGCCCATCGAGACCGGCAACCCGCGGGCGCGGGAGATCTCGGACAGCGAGCGCGTCACGGTGTCGGCCAGAACGTCGAAGTGATAGGTCTCACCGCGAACCAGCGCGCCGAGCGCGACGGCGAAATCGTAGCGCCCCGTGGCGAGCGCCAGGTCGACCGCCAGCGGGATCTCCCACGCCCCGGGAACGTGGAGCACCGTCGGTTCGTCACTCCCGCACGTCTCGAGCGCGGTGCGCGCACCGGCGAGGAGCTTCGAGGTGACGAATTCGTTGAAACGGGAAACCACGACCAGAGCGCGCAGCCCGGCGGCATCGAGAGATCCGTCGAGGGTTGGGGTCATCCGCGACTCCGTGCGGTCAAAGCGTCATTCTAGCAAGGCGGATCACGAACCGCCGTGCGCCCCGCGCCAGCGAGCCAGGATCGGCTCGAGGCGGCTCAAAGTCGTTTCGGGCACGCGACTCAGCGGCGTGAGCACCGCGTCCTGCAGCGCCTGGCCGCAAGCGCAGCTCCGTGGCCGGGCTCCGAGCTCGCCGACGACACGGACGACCGTCGCGGCGGCGAGCCTGGCGTTGGCCTCGAGGTTGTCGAGCAACGCGGCGACGGTCACGTCCTCCTCGTCCTCGTGCCAGCAGTCGAAGTCGGTGACCAGTGCCAGCGTCGCATAACAGATCTCGGCTTCCCGGGCGAGCGCCGCCTCCTGGAAGTTGGTCATCCCGATGACGTGCGCGCCCCAGCTGCGGAAGAGCTCCGACTCGGCGCGGGTCGAGAACGCGGGGCCCTCCATGCAGAGGTACACTCCACCGTCGTGAACCGTGGCCCCTTGATCGCGGGCGCTGGCCGTGAGCCGGCCGCGCAGCTCGGGACAGACCGGGTCGGCCAGGCCGACGTGCGCCACGAGCCCGTCGCCAAAGAACGTGGTGTGGCGATGACGCGTCCGGTCGATGAACTGATCCGCCGTCACGACGTGACGCGGCTCGATCGTCTCGCGCAGCGAGCCGACCGCGGAGGCGGCGATCAAGCGCTCGACCCCCAGGCTCTTGAACGCCCATACGTTGGCGCGGTAGTTCACCTCCGCGGGCAAGAGGTGATGGCCCCTGCCGTGGCGGGCGAGGAACGCCGCCCGCACGCCGCTCACGGTGCCGACCCGGAAAGCGTCCGACGGCGGACCGTACGGCGTCTCGACGCGGATCTCCCGCGCTTCCCGGAGGTCGGAAAGACCATAAAGGCCCGATCCTCCGACCACCCCGATCCTGATCGGTTGTTGGGCCGAGCTCGTCATCGTAAGACCCTTGTTTACATCGAGTTAGAAAAACGCCGTCGGGCCAGGCATTATCACGACGGCGCGGCGGGCTGTCAAACCTCCCACCTTTGTAAGCCCCCGATTGAAACGGCTCGAACGATGCGTACTTTGGGGGGAGTCGCACCCCAACTCCGCCAAGACACCCCATGCGCGATCGCACCCTCCAGCGTCTGATTCGATCCATCGCCTGGCTCCTTTGGGTCCTCTGCTGGTTGTTTGCCGTGCGCCAGGTGTGGAACCTCACGCACCTTCCCGATGCCGAGTCCTGGGCCATTCGTCTGGTCCTGGCCGGCACGGCGTTGACCTGCTTACGCGTGTCACGGAGGGGTGTCCCGCAGCTCGCCTCGGCGTCGTTGATCGCACTGCTGGTCTTGCGAACGGACCCCTCGACCCTCGCGCTGGGTCTCGTCGTGCTTGCAGCGGGGAAGCGCTGGCACCGCGGCCGCCGCGAGCGCCGTCGCCCGATCCATGGCATCAGCGCAACCTCGGTAGCTTGGTCGGCATCCTACGCGTTCCTCTTGTCGGGAGCCCTACCGACCTTGGAACCCGCTTGGGCGGAGACCTTCCTTCGGATCGTCGTCGGGTGGTGGGTCTTCGAGGCTGCGGGGTGGGGTCTCCGCCAAACCCTGGAAACGGGGCGCCGGTCCGGCGCACCCTTCACCCGCTGGGCGGACTGGCTCAACCCACCGATCGCGGCGATTCTGGCCGGCCTCGACTCGACCGCCGCGCCGCTGATCGTGCTGGCAGCACCGCTGACGATCGTCGGTCAGGTTCTCCTCGTGCGCCTTTACCGCGCGCGCCGCGCGTTGCGCAGGGCGCGGCGCGAGCTGGAGTCGCGAACCGTCGAGCTGTTGACCGTGCACGCGATCGGCCAAGAGCTGTCGGCGCGACCCGACGACCGGCGGCTCGGTCCCCTGCTCGACCGCGAGTGCCGCAAGCTGTTCGATCCCGACGGCTTCATGCTCTGGCTGGCCGAAAACAGCGGGCTCCGCGTCGTCTACCGACGTCACGGCGAGCGTCACGACACCGCGCCGGCGCCGGCCGAATCGACGCTGGTGCGCTGGTTACAGGAAGAAAAACGAGGCCTGTGCTGGGGAACCGAACGGAAGACGATCCCCTACAAGCCGCTGGTCGCCGGGACCTGCTCCGCAATGATCGCACCGCTCCTGGTCGAACAGCGTGTGGTCGGCGCGGTCGTCGTCGAGAGCCGCCGCCGGAACGATTACGACGACCACCATCTGGCGGTCCTCACAACGGTCGCCCAACAGGCCGCGGCGGCGCTAGAGGCCGCGCAACAACAGCGCCGCGCAACGATCGACTCGTTGACCGGTTTCTTCCTCCGCGACTACTTCTTTCAGCGGCTCGAGGAAGAGCAACTCCGCGCGCGCCGCTATGGCGGCCGCTTCGCCGTGCTGATGGTCGATCTCGACGG
>JBFFZZ010000214.1:0-5615 GCA_041568335.1 Candidatus Polarisedimenticolaceae bacterium
CGCCAGCGACGCCGCCGACGGCTCCCCTTCACGAGCGGCGGCGAGCGCGGAATCGAGCCACTCTCCCAGCTTCACCGCGTTGGCCTGGACCCGGCGCTCCGTTTCCAACCGCTCGGCCTCTCCCGGCTCGGGAGCCACGGTCTCGATCGCACGGAGATCGGCGCGTAGCTCGGCGGCGCGTTTCAACCGGTCCCGCGCGCTTTTTTCCAGCTTCTTCCTCACTCTCAAAGCCTGTTCGAGGTTGCCGAACGCCGCCGCCACGGCCGCCGTCTCCTTCTCGTGTCCTCCGAAGCGGTCGACCAGCTCGAGATGACGCTCGGGAGACAGCAGGCTCTGCTGATCGTGCTGCCCGTGCAGCTCCAGCAACCGGCCGCCCAGCTCGCGCAGCATCGCGAGCGTGCAGGGCGACCCGTTGAGACGGATCTTCCCGCCGGACTCGCGACGCACCTCACGCCGGATCACCACCTGGCGCTCGCCGACGATCTCGTCGAAACCCCGGTCCGCCGCCCACTCGATCGCGGGGCATCGTTCGTCGAGCTCGAACGCCGCTTCGACGACGGCGGCATCCGCGCCTTTCCTTACCAGGCCTCGATCCGCGCGTTCTCCGGCGATCAGACCGAGCGCGTTGACCAGGATCGATTTGCCCGCACCGGTCTCTCCGGTGAGCAACGTGAGACCGGGTCGGACCTCGAGTGTCCAGTCGTCGACGAGGACGAATTGGCGGATGCGTAACGTCAGCAGCATGGGTGCCGTTCGTCGTCCTTTTCGGTGAGCGTTGCGGCGTTTCGCATTTTGACGGCCCCGTGGGGCTGGGATAGCATACCGTGGGTTTGGCCCGAAGGAGTTCTTCCGCGTCGTTCCCCACACGGCGCCACAAACCGCCCCGGGAGTCAAAGTGAGCGTCATCCCCCTCGCCGCTGCCCCTCGTGGTCTGAATTTCTGGTCGTTGATCTTCGAAGCCGGTCCGCTCGCGTGGACCACGCTGCTCGTCCTGGCCCTGTTCTCCGTGATCTCGTGGGGCATCATCGCCGAACGTTGGCGGCGGTTCCGCCGCGCCGAGTCGGAGACGAATCGCTTCCTCGACCGCTTTCACCAGGGTGGCGGGCTGGCCGCCATCCAGGACCAGACGGCGGCCCTCAAGTGGAGCCCCGTCGCCGAGGTCTACCGGGCCGGCTTCCGTGAGATCAGCCTCAACCCAGTCGGCGAGGGCGCACTGCGCGGGGAAGCGCTCGAGGCGGTCGACCGGATGCTGCGCAAGAGCTCCGGCGTCCAGCTCACCGAGCTCGAGCGCAGTCTCGGGTTCCTGGCGACGACGGCCAGCGCATCCCCGTTCATCGGGCTCTTCGGGACCGTCGTCGGCATCACGAACGCCTTCCGCAGCATCGGGGTCCAGGGCGCGGCGAGCATCGCGGCCTACGCGCCGGGGATCGCCGAAGCGCTCGTCGCCACCGCCGCGGGCCTGCTGGCCGCGGTCCCGGCGGTGATCTTCTACAACCACTTCCTGGCGCGGCTCCGGACGATGGAATCGTTGATCGAGGAGTTCCGCGCGGACTTCCTGCACCGGTTGCAGGGGCGCCGGGTCTGACGCCGTGGCGATGCAAACGGGCAACGGCGGATCGCGCAGGCAGCGGCAGCTGGCCGAGATCAACGTCACGCCGATGGTCGACGTCATGCTCGTGTTACTGATCATCTTCATGGTCGCCGCTCCGGCCCTGCAACGCGGCATCCAGCTGGAGCTGCCGGCGACGGTCAACGCCCAGAAGATCGACCGTTCGAGGGTCGTCGTCTCGATCGACCGCGAGAACCACATCCGTCTCAACGACAAGCTGATCCATCCCGACTTGCTGGTGCAACGCATGGAGGCCCTGGCGCAACAAAGCCCGAATGAAACCGTCTTTCTCAGGGCGGACAAGTTGTTGCCCTACGGGGAGGTGTTGCTCGTGATGGACAAGATCCGCAGCGCCGGGATGACCGATGTCGCGCTGGTGACCGTGCCGCGCGAGATCGTGCCTGAGGGCAGGAGATAGGTGGCGCCGCGGCTCAAGATCGTCTGGCCCTCCGGCTCGACCTATCGCGCGCGCTTGCAACGGTTCTACGCCTACTCGGCGATCGGTCACGTCGTCGTCCTGCTGGTCGTGCTGATCGCCCCGCGTCTGTTCGCCGGGTCGAAACCGAACTTCAGCGACGATTTTCTCGACGCCATCCCGGCCCAGCTCGTCGCCGAGATCGGCGAGGCGCCGCAACAGGCGGCTCCCAAGCAGCAGGTCTTCGAGCCGGAGCCCGAACCGCCTCCCCGGCCCGCTCCCAAGCCACCTCCCGAGCCCGAAGAGACCGCAGCCGCCGGGGACGTGGAGTTCAGCAAGCGCGCCGAGCCGAGGGAGAAAAAGCCCGACCCCGAGCCGGAGCCGCCGAGCGATCGGCGGCCCGCGGACGATCCCGGCGAAGCGGCCGACGGCGGCGGGGAGACCGAGCGGGTCGGCGACTCGACGGGAGGGGTCCAGGCGGCGGG
The DNA here is from genome assembly GCA_041568335.1 of Candidatus Polarisedimenticolaceae bacterium. GTDB lineage: Bacteria > Acidobacteriota > Polarisedimenticolia > Polarisedimenticolales > Polarisedimenticolaceae > WVWW01. The sequence continues at coordinate 2,510 of JBFFZZ010000214.1, forward strand.
TGAGATCTCCCTGTTCGGCTGGTACCAGAGCTCGGTGAGCCGCGCCCTCTACACGACCTGGCGCCGGCCCCTGCTCGCCGGTCTCCGCGAGCCCCTGTCGGTCCGGATCCACTTCGACATCCAGAAGGACGGCACGGTGACCGGGCTACGCGTGGCCCGGTCGAGCGGCGTCTCCGCTCTCGACCGCTCGGCGTTGCGCGCCGTGGCGGACGCGTCCCCGCTTCCGCGCCTCCCGCCCGGCTGGCGTGGATCGAGCATGACCGCCGCCTACGTCTTCGAGATCACACCCGAGGAATTCTGACCGCACCGTGAGGGGCACCGAGGAAACGATGCAACGACATCCACCCACCCGTTTGACGCTCGCCGTGGCGGCGCTGTTGCTGCTCGCGTCACCCATCGCGGCGCAGACCGAAGATCCCGACATCGGCGGCGTTATTCGTGGCGGAGGCGAGGCGATCAAGATCGGCCTTCCCGTTCCGACGCTCGCCGGGCACCAGGCGACGGTCGACGAGATCGTGCAGACGATCCGCGACGATCTCGACTTTTCGGGTTGGTTCCAGGTCGTCGACCCATCGCTCTACCGGCTCGTCAAGGAGCCCGACTCCGCCGGAGAGCCGTTTGAAGCCTGGGAGTCGATCGGCGTCGAGGACGCCTTCGTGCGTTGCGATATCCAGGTCGCCGACGGGCGGATCGATCTCACGGCGCGGCTCTACGACGTCAAGAGCAAGAGCCTGATCCGGGCCTGGCGATACGCCGGCGATGTCGACCTGCGGCGACGCGTCGCGCACACCGTCTCCGACCAGATCGTCCTCAACTACACCGGTCGCAAGGGTGTCGCGATGACGCGCATCGCGTTCGTGTCCAAACACGGCGACGACAAAGAGGTCTACCTGATGGATTACGACGGCGCGCGCGTGCGTCGTCTGACCACCAGCGGGACGATCAACCTCTCGCCCGCCTGGTCCCCCGACGGGACGGAGCTGGCCTGGGTCTCCTGGCACCAGCGGCAGCCCGGCGTGTTCCTGATGAACACCGAGGGCGAGCTGCTCAACCTGCCGACCGTCGGCGGCGAGCTGAGCTCGGCCCCCGACTGGTCGCCGGACGGCAAGAAACTGGCCTACACGTCGGACATCGACGGCAACAGCGAGATCTACCTGCTGGACCGCACGACGGGGAAGAACACCCGGTTGACGCGTCATGGAGGGATCGACACGGCCCCGGCGGTGTCGCCCAACGGGCGCGAGATCGCCTTCACCTCCGACCGAACCGGGCGGCCGCACATCTACCTGATGGGGATCGACGGCCTCAACGTGCGGCGGATCTCCTGGGACGGGACCTACAACGAATCCCCCGCCTGGTCGCCCGACGGGAGCAAGCTGGCCTACGACAGCCGCCTCGAGGGGGTCTTCCAGATCATGGTCATGGACATGGAAACCCAAAAGACGACCCGTCTGACCTACGGGTTGGGAAACAACGAAAACCCGCGCTGGTCGCCGGATGGCCGCCATCTGGTGTTCTCCTCCAACCGCGGCAACGGGCGCTACGCGATCTACACGATGCGCTCCGACGGCAGCCACGTGAAGCAGCTGACGACCGGTCGCGACGCCTACACGCCCGACTGGTCGCGGTGAGGAAAGTTCGTTTTTTCGCTAGAAAGAAGCTCCGATGCACCTTGAAACCGGCAACCCGTTCTCTATAATCGAGTCGGCCCGCTGTGTGCCCGGTGGTCGGGTGACGCGCGTGTGCCGATAGGACCCCTAATAATGTCGCAACAAAAAGGCCTTCTCGTCGTCTTGCTCGCCGTCACCATGATCGTCGGTTTCGGCGCGTGCAAATCGAAACCGGTCGAAACCGAACCGCCGCCCGTCGCCCAGCCGGCGCCCCCGCCTCCCGCACCTCCGCCGCCTGCCAAGGAGGTCGAAGACAAGGAGCCGGCGCCGATCAAGATCGAGCGCGCCACCCCGCCGACGATCGACGAGCTGAACGCCGCGGGACACCTCAAGACCGTCTACTTCGACTTCGACAAGTACGATCTGACCGAGACGACCCGGGCAACGATCCGGCAAAACGCCGACTGGCTGCGCGCCAACCCCGGTCACAGCATCGTCATCGAGGGACACTGCGACGAACGCGGGTCGATCGAATACAACCTGGCGCTGGGTGAGAAACGTGCCAACGCGACGCGGGAGTTCCTGCGGTCGCTCGGCATCGGCAACACGAAAGTCCGGATCGTGACCTTCGGCGAGGAACGCCCCGCCGATCCGAGAAGCAACGAAGCCGCCTGGGCCAAGAACCGGCGGGCGGAGTTCAAGTTCGAATAGGCGGGCCGGCAGCAAGGAGTTCATCGATGAGGTTTCCCCTGGCCTCGAGGATCATCGTCGTCTTTGCCCTGTTGACGGCGGTAGGTTGCATCCTGCCCGACGAAATGAAACGGCTCGAGCAGGACGTGTCGCAGATGCGGCGCGAGCTTACCGAGGTGCGGCAGGACCAGGCCGACGCGATCGGCCAGCTGAGCCGCATCGAGGAACAGGTCGCGCAGGGGCTCGAGCAGCCCGAATCGGTCAGCCGCGACGATTTCGCGGATCTGGCCGTCCAGGTGCAGCAGATCGAACGCGACCTGTCCAACGTCGACCAGCGGGTCTCGGACCTCAACGGGCGGCTGGCCGACGTCGCCGAGGATGCCTCGCAGGCGCGCGAGTACGCCCGCACCACGCCCGGCGAGGTGCCCCCGGGCGACGACGGCAACCGGACCGACCCGGCGGCCGTCGTGGGGGGCGAGATGGATTATCCCGAGGCGCAGCCGGACCCCCAGGCGCTCTACAACGCGGCCTACGCGGACTACTCCAAGGGCAATTACGAGCTGGCGATCGCCGGATTCCAGGAATACCAGGAGAAGTTTCCGGACAAGCCCAACGCCGACAACGCGCTCTACTGGGTCGCCGAGTGCCGCTTCAGCCAGGGCGATTTCGGCGGGGCGATCCGTGGTTTCGACGAGATGCTCTCGCGCTACCCGGACAGCGACAAGGCGGCCTCGGCCAACCTGAAAAAGGCCTTGGCCTACCTGGAGCAGAACGATATCCAGCGGGCGATCCTGCAGCTGCGCTAC
>JBFFZZ010000215.1:0-5590 GCA_041568335.1 Candidatus Polarisedimenticolaceae bacterium
GCTGAGGACGGACAATGCGTCGTCCAGCATCTCGAGACGGAAGTAAAGCTTGCCCAAGTAGAAACGGGCCAGCGTGTCCTTACGCGCCTGCGCGATGCAACGCTTCAGGGCCTCGATCGCCTGGAGCGGCTGTTCGCTCTGGAGGTAGTGCTCCTCTAGCATCCTCAGAAAGATCGGCGAGCCCGTTGTCTCGAACCCATGGAACCAGACCTCGACGGCTTCCGACTCGTTGCCTTGCGAGAGCAACGCTTCGCCCAGCGTGACGTGGGCCGGGATGAACTGGTCGTAGTCCTTGAGCAAGCGCCGGAGCAGACCGGCGGCCTCTCGCGGCTTGCCGGCGCGCAGCCGTTGCGCGGCGATCTCGAAACGGATGCCGCGGCCCACGCGCTGATCGCGGGCTTCGCGATTGGGATCCGGGGCGAGCTTCTCGACCCGCTGAAGTGCCTCGAGGGCCTGCTCCCAGTTTTCCCCTTTCAGGTGCAACGAGCAGAGCTTGCGCCAGGCCGCGATCGAGTTTTTCTGGATCCCGAGGATGCGTCCGAGCACGACGCGAGCTCGATCGATGTCACCCGCGGCCTCGTGATCGTCGACCAAGGCGTACAACGGCCTCGTGTTGTCCTCTTTCAGGTGGTGAGCCTTGCGGTGAAACTCGATCGCCTCGGGGATGCGCCCCTGGGCCCGGAGCACGTCGCCGATTTTGATCAGGGTGTTGAAGTGACGGCTGTCGCGTTCCAGGACGGCACGGAAATGGCCGAGCGCCTCTTCGTCGCGCCCTTCGACCACCGCGACGAGGCCGCGGGAATACTCTTCCTCGACCTCCTCGTACTTGCGCCCTTCACGGCGCAGCCGCCCGCGTTCGATCAACAGACCCGCCTCGCGGGACAGACCGATCACGAACGTCGTCAAGATGCCGAGGCCCAGGCATACGACCAGCGCAAGCCCGACGGGCAGCGACATCTCGCCCCACAGCAGGATCGGCTGCTCGAGCACCTCCCGGTTGGAGTCCAGGACGGACGCCAGCAGGAGCAGGCCCCCGAGCAGCAAGACGAACAACAAAAACGTGCGAACTTTCATCGAAGCCTACCGTCGAAACCGCGTAAACGACTCAAAATGCAAGGTTAGTTCAGCCCCAATCCAGCGTCAAGGCCGCCCGCCGTGGACTCATTTATGGTAAGGGACGCCGCGGATCAAAGTCATCGCGCGGTAGATCTGCTCCGCCGCCACGACACGCGCGAGCTCGTGGGGAAGCGTCGGGGATCCCAGCGACCAGAGGTCGTCCGCGCGTTCCAACAGGCTCGCATGGTGGCCCAGCGGCCCACCCAAGAGGAACGCCGCGACCGGGGTCGCCCAGCGCGAAAGGACCGCGGCGAGCCGCTCGCTCTCGAACTGGTTGCCACGTCGATCCAGCACGACCAAACGAGCCCCACGGTCGACCGTCTCGACAAGACGCCGGCTCTCCCGTTCCATGACGTGATCGTCGCTGTAGCGGCCGCCGCTCCGTTCCTCGGCGACCCACGCGGAGCTGAAGTCGAGGCCGAGCTTGACGATCCGCGATTCGTATTCGTCGTACAGGCCGACGGCGTGCTTGTTCCGCGGTCTTCCGACACAGATGAGCCGCGCCCGCACGTCGCTAACCGCTCTCGACGGCTCCCGCGGCGTCATCGGTCAGCGGGGGTAGCGGGGGTAGCGGCAACGCAGGCGCGTCGCCCCACAGCCGCTCGAGCCGGTAGAACTCCCGCTTTTCCTTCAGGAACACGTGCACGACGAAATCGATGTAGTCGAGCAGCACCCATTCGCTTTGCCGAAGGCCTTCGATATGGGTGGGCTTCTTACCGGCCTCCGTGAGCAACCGGCGTTCGATGTTCTCGACGATCGCGGCGACCTGGCGACCGGAGGAGCCGTGGCAGATGATGAACGTGTCGGTGACATCGGAGAGCCCGCGCAGGTCCAGGGCGACCACATCCTCGGCTTTTCGATCGCGTGCGGCATCCACACAGAGCAGGACTGCGTCGTTCGCCTGTGTTCTCAGCGGGTCACTCCTCTCTCGCGTACAGCTGGTGGCGCTGAATATACAAAGCGACGTCGCTCGGGACAAGCGCGTCCAGCGGCTCGCCCGCGGCGGACAGCCGCCGGACACGCCTCGACGAGACCGCTTCCGTGGGGAGTCGCACGGGGAAGATCCGCCCGCCTCGGCCGAGCCGGTCGCAATCGATCAACAGATGCGCCTCCTCCGGATCGATCGCCGTACGGATCCGCCGGGCGACAAACGGGTCACAGTCGTCGAGGGAGGAACGATCGTGATCCGGTCGCGCGATCGCGATCAGGTCGAACTCCTCGAGCAAAGCACGGTACTCGTGCCAGGTCGTCAATTCCGCCACCGCATCCATCCCGACGACGAACACCGGATCGACGCCGGGACGGTCCGCGCGAAGCGTCCGCAGCGTGTCGATGGTGTAGGCCACGTCGTCGGTGAGCTCCAGGTCACACAGGCGCAACGCGGGGAACTCCTCGACGGCGAGCCGAATCATGGCGACACGGTGCTCGACCGGCGTCAACGATTCGAGCGGTTTGTGGGGTGGCTTTGCGGTGGGCATCAAGACCAGCTCCGGCAACCCCAGGCAGGACCGCAAGCGGTCGGCGATCCGCAGATGGCCGTAGTGCACGGGATCGAACGTCCCGCCCATGACGACGCGAACAGTCATCCGGAGCTCGCCGTGCCGACGTCCCGCGGTGTGGACTCGATCCAATCGGCGACTCGCCGAACGAGCGCGTGGACGCCATCCCCGGACACGGCCGAGATCGTCAAGCACTCACGCCCACGCTCATGCGCCCAGGCCCGCAACCGCTCGCATGGAGCGTCGTCCTGGATCGCGTCGGATTTCGTGACCACGAGCAGAGACGGTTTCGCCACGAGCTTGACGGAGTAAGCGCCCAGCTCGTTCTCGATCGCTTGCACGGCCGTGACGGGTTCTCGATCGACACAGCTGCCGTCGACGAGATGCAGGAGCAACCGGCAGCGTTCGATGTGCCGCAGAAAGCGATCGCCGAGCCCCGCTCCCTCGTGGGCGCCCTCGATCAGTCCGGGAATGTCGGCAACGACGAACGAGCGGTCATCCCCCGCATCCACGACCCCGAGATGCGGCTCGAGCGTGGTGAACGGATAGTCCGCGATCTTCGGGCGCGCGGCCGAGATCCGCGAGATCAACGTCGACTTGCCGGCGTTGGGGAACCCGATCAGCCCGACGTCGGCAAGCAATTTGAGCTCGAGGCGCAGCCGCCGCAGCTCGCCGGGGCGGCCGGGCTCGTGCCGCGTCGGCGCCTGGTTGACCGGGCCGGCAAACCGCGCGTTGCCTCGACCGCCGTCGCCCCCACACGCGGCGACCCAGCGCTGTCCGGGGGTTGCCAGGTCCACCAGCTCGTGGACGCCGTCCTCGTCCAGGACGGTGGTTCCGACCGGGACCTGGACGATGAGCTCCCCGGACGAGCGACCCGTCTTGTTGCTGCCCTCGCCGTGTCGCCCGCGCTGCGCCCGAAACAACGTGTTGTAGCGAAACGGCAACAACGTGGACACGCCCAGGTCGGCGATGAGGACGACGTCGCCCCCTCGCCCGCCGTCCCCACCGTTGGGCCCGCCATGCGGGACGTACTTCTCGCGGCGGAACGAGACGCACCCGTCCCCGCCGTCACCGCCCCGGACGGTGATCGTGGCTTGGTCGACGAACATGGCAGGGGGACGAGCTAGTCGAACCGGTCGACGCGTACGAACCGGCCCAGACGTCCGCGGTCTTCGAACTGGACCACGCCGTTGACCAGCGCGAACAGCGTGTCGTCCTTGCCGCGGCCGACGTTCTTGCCCGGTTTGATCGGCGTACCGCGCTGGCGCACCAGGATCGACCCGCCGGTGACGACTTGCCCGGCGAACTTCTTGCAACCGAGTCGCTTGGAGTGGGACTCGCGGCCGTTACGACTGCTGCCACCAGCTTTCTTGTGAGCCATTGGAGGTCTCCGATCTCGGGGGTCAGGCGTCGATCGATTCGATCTTGACCGCGGTGTAGTTCTGACGGTGCCCCATACGCCGGCGGTTCGAGTTCTGACGGGGTTTGTACGTGAAGATCCGGATCTTCTTCGCTCGCCCCTGCTCGACGATCGAGCCTTTGACCTTCGCGCCCTCGACCGCGGGTGATCCGACCCGGGCCTTCTCACCCTCACCGACCATGAGGACGCGATCGAAGACGACCTTCGAGCCGACGTCGCCGTCGAGCGTCTCGACACGCACCAGATCGCCGACCTGGACGCGCATTTGTTTACCGCCTGTCTCGATGACCGCGTACATACCTGGTCACTCCGCGAGGTGTGGGAAAACGAGCATTATAGACACCGCCCGGGGAGTGTCAAGAGCGGTGCAACGCTTCTGATGTCAACGATTTAGGCCCGCCCAGGAAGGACCGGATCAGCGGCTCTTGAGGTCCTTGAGGACGAGCTTGATGATCGCCTTCAGCGTCTCAAAAACGCCCTCGCCGGTGGTCGCGACGGCCTCGAAGACCGGTTCGTCCTTGACCCGGAGCGCCTTTTCCAACTCGGCCAGTGCCACCGCCGAAGGCAGGTCGCGCTTGTTCAGCTGGAGCGCGTACGGCATCGTCGCCAGGTCATACCCCTGATCCTTGAGGTTTTCGCGCAGGTTGGTCACGGCTTCCACGTTCGCATCCATCCGCGCTTCCTGCGAATCGGCGACGAAGACGACGCCGTCGACACCCTTCAGGATCAGCTTTCGGGAGGCGTCGTAGAACACCTGACCGGGCACCGTATACAGGTGGAAACGCATGCGGAAGCCGCGGATCGTCCCCAGTTCGATCGGCAGGAAGTCGAAGAACAACGTGCGTTCGGTCTCCGTGGCGAGCGAGATCAGCTTGCCCTTCGCATCCTGGCGTGTCTTCTCGTGGATCCACTGGATGTTGGTCGTCTTTCCACCGAGCCCGGGTCCGTAGTAGACGATCTTGCAGTTGATCTCGCGTGCGGCGTAGTTGATGAAGGACATCGCGTCGCCCGCCGCTACCCGAACAACGCGTCGATATCCTCGTCGGATATCTCCGCGAACCCCGCGGATGAAACGACCGCCGCCGGCTTTCCGTCCTTCTGGTTGCGATTGAGGATCTCCTCGACCGCTCGCTTCAGCGCGGGCAAGTACTGCTGGGTTCGCAGCCGCACCAGACCGAGCGACGATGTCTCGTCGAAGATCGTCAACAGGATCGCCTTCTCGCCGACTTGAGCGATGTGCAGGCTGTGCTGTGAACCCTCGTGGAACAGCGTCGAGAAGCGCGTCTCCCCGATCAACTGCAGGTTCTCCTCCCAGGGCGCGTCCAGCCGGAGCGCGCGCACGCCGCTGCGGCGGCGCATGGCGTCGCTCACCTTCAGGTCGCCCATGTCGATGATGTTTTCGATCAGGAGCAGCCTGCGGAAGGGGATCAACCCGAGCTTTTCCGTGCGCTCAAACATCATCTTCAGGTCGGCCCGACGCGGGCGCAGCAGCGAGACAATCACGCACACGAGCAGCACGAAAACGATCAGCCCCAGCGAAACCCCGATCGGCACC
>JBFFZZ010000216.1:0-5481 GCA_041568335.1 Candidatus Polarisedimenticolaceae bacterium
CCCGCACGCAACCATCGAGAAGATCGACACGTCGCGCGCGCTCGCCATGGAGGGCGTGCATCTCGTGCTCACCGGCAAGGACATGCCGATCGAGTTCGGCATCCTCCCGGTCAGCCAGGACGAGCAGGCGTTGTGCGCCGACAAGGTGCGCTTCGTCGGCGATCCCGTCGCCGCGGTCGTCGCGCGCGACGAGCAGACCGCGGAGGAGGCGCTCGAGCGGATCGAGGTCGACTACGAACCGCTCGCGACGATCGCGACGCCCGACGAGGCGTTGTCCACGGACGGGCCCCGGATCCACGAGTACGGCGAGGAAGGCAACATCCACAAACGGGTCAGCCTCGAGTTCGGGGACACGGACGAGGCGTTGGGAGATGCCGACGAGGTCTTCGACGACACGTTCTTCTACGAGGGCAACACCCATCTGGCGATCGAGCAACACGCCTCGGTCGGCAACGTCGACCAGGACGGCAAGCTGACGCTCTGGTCGAGCACGCAGACGCCGCACTACGTGCATCGCGCGCTGGCCAAAGTGCTGGAGATCCCGGCCGCGCACATCCGCGTCATCGCCTGCCCCAACGGCGGCGGCTTCGGCGGCAAGAGCGACATCTTCGGCCACGAGATCGTCGTCTGCAAGGCGGCGCTGATGCTGGGGCGGCCGGTCAAGATCTGTCTCAACCGCGAAGAAGTGTTCTATTGCCATCGCGGCCGGCACCCGGTGTTGATGCGCTACCGAACGGGTGTCAAGAAGGACGGCAGCATCACGGGGATGCAGCTGCAGACGCTCGTCGACGGCGGCGCGTTCGGCTCTTACGGCGTGGCCAGCCTGTTCTACACGGGTGCGCTCCAGACCGTCACGTATCACGTGCCGCGCTATCGCTTCCAGGGTTGCCGGGTGTTCACCAACAAGGCCGCCTGCGGGCCCAAGCGCGGGCACGGCACGGTGCAGCCGCGCTTCGGCCAGGAGATCCAGCTCGACAAGATCGCCGAACGGCTGAGCCTCGATCCCGCCGAGCTACGGTTGCGGATCCTCGAGGAGCCGAACGCGAAGACGGCGAACTGGATGCAGCTCGGCACGATCGGTCTCCGCGCCTGCATCGACAAGGTCGTCGATATGTCGGACTGGAAGAAGCGCCACGGGAAGCTCCCCGAGGGGCGCGGTCTGGGGCTGGGCTGTTCCTCCTACCTCTCCGGCGCCGGGCTTCCGATCTACTGGAACAAGATGCCGCACTCCGGTGTGCAGCTGCAGCTCGATCGCTCCGGCGGTGTCACCGTCTTCTGCGGCTGCACCGAGATCGGACAGGGATCGGACGACGTCCTGGTCGGGATCGTCGCCGAGGTCCTCGGGATCGAGCCGTTCGACATCCGCTGCGTGACGGCGGACACCGACCTCACCCCGGTCGATCTCGGCTCCTACTCGTCGCGCGTCACGCTGATGATGGGCAACGCGGCGATCCAGGCGGCCGAGCGGGCGCGCGATCAGGTGGCTTCCGCCGTGTCGCCGCGGCTCGAGGTTCCGGCCGAGCGGATGGTCTTTGCGAACCGCCGCGTCTTCGATGGCGAGAACCCGGACAACGGCATGGAGTGGCGCGACGCCGTGATCTGCGCCGAGGAGACCCACGGGACGATCGGCAGCGTCGGGTCCTACGCGCCGCCACGCTCGCCCGCGCGCTACAAGGGCGGCGGGGTCGGGCCCTCGGCGGCCTACTCGTATACCGCGGCTGTCGTCGAGGCCGAGGTCGATCGCGTCACGGGCTGGCTGCGCGTGGTGAAGATCTGGATCGCGCACGACCTCGGACGGGCGTTGAACCCCGTGCTGGCGCGCGGCCAGGTCGAGGGCAGCGTCTACATGGGTCTGGGCGAAGCGCTGATGGAAGAGCAGGCCTACCGGCGGCTTCCGGCCAAGCTCTCGAGCGCGCTGGTGCACAAGATCCCGTCGCTGCTCGAGTACAAGAGCCCGACCACGCACGACATGCCGGAGATCGTCTGCGACCTGATCGAGGACCCCGACCCCAACGGACCGTTCGGCGCCAAGGAGGCCGGCCAGGGCCCGCTCACCCCGATCATTCCGGCGGTCGCCAACGCGGTCTACGACGCGGTCGGGGTGCGCATCGACGAGACGCCGATCACACCGGACAAGATCCTCAAGGCGCTCGACGACAAGGCCAAGGGCGGCGACGGGCGCATCGGCCCGGCAGCGTTCCCGGCGATCGAGTGGCCCGAGGCGTTGCAGGTCCCGCCGCCGTGGGAAGGCGGCGACGGCAAGGCCGTCAACAACCCGGAGCGGGCCAACGCGGCCAAGCTCGACAGGACGACGCGGCCATGATGCGGCTGCCGTGGTTCCGTTACCTCACCCCGACCTCGGTCGAGGAAACGGTGACGATCCTCGCGGGCGAGGGCCCGGACGCCGCCATCGTCGCCGGCGGCACCGACCTCCTGCCCAACATGAAGCGGAAGCATCAAGTGCCGCGCACCCTTGTGGCGCTGCGCGACGTGACCGAGCTGCGTGAGACGTCCAACGGAGACGGGCTGACCCTGGGAGCCGGGTTGACGCTGACCGACCTGGCCCGCAACCCGGCCGTTCACGAGCAATACGCCGGCCTGTGGCAAGCGGCCATCCAGGTCGCGACGCCGCACCTGCGCAACATGGGCACGCTCGGCGGCAACCTCTGCCTGGACACGCGCTGCACCTACTACGACCAGAACTACGAGTGGCGCAAGGCGATCGGCTTCTGCATGAAGAAGGAAGGCGAGATCTGCTGGGTCGCCCCCGCCAGCAAGCGCTGCCTGGCCGTGTCGAGCACCGACACCGCGCCGGCGTTGATCGCGCTCGACGCGAGCGTCACGCTGGTCTCGAAGGAGGGCGAGCGCGAGGTCGCGGTGCGCGACCTCTACCGCAACGACGGCATCGACTACCTGAGCCGTCGCAACGACGAGCTGCTGACGAACGTGCGGCTCGGTTCGGCCGCGGGCCGGCGGAGCACCTACTGGAAGCTGCGGCGTCGCGGCTCGTTCGACTTCCCGGTTCTATCGGTAGCGGCCGCGGCAAAGCTCTCCGCCGACGGCACGGTCGAGGACGCCCGCATCGTGCTCGGCGCGGTCGCCTCGAGCCCGCAGGCGGCGGACGACGCGGCGCGGACGCTGGTCGGGAAGAAGCTGACCGATGCCGCGATCGTCGAGGCCGCCGCGCTGGCCTCCAAGCCGGCCAAGCCGATGGACAACACCGACTTCACGCTGCACTGGCGCAAGAAGGTCGCGGGCGAGTTCGTCGGCTATGCGCTGCGCGAGATCCGCGGCGACGACATGCGCGAGATCCGCGTCCGTATCGCCCAGCACGACCTCGAGGGCGCGGCCTCGATCTAGACCGCCCTCGTCTTCCACGTGCCTCGGCGGAAGACGAGCACACCAACGACCGCCAGCACCGTCTGGCAGATCGCGACCGTCGCGAACACCCCCTGGGGTCCGTAATCCAGCGTCACGCCCAACAACCAGGCGAGCGGGATCTGCAAGACCCAGTAGACGAAGAAGTTGATCCACGTCGGGGTCGTGGTGTCCCCCGCCCCGTTGAAAGCCATCACGGTGGTCATGCCGTAGGCCCAGAAGACGTAGCTGTAGGCCATGATGCGCAGGCAGGCCGACGTGATGGCCGCGACCTCTTCGGTGACCGGAAACGCCGCGACGACCACCTCGGGGATAAAAATGAAAATGAGCGCGACGGCGCCGAGGATGCACATGTTGACGAAGCTGGTGATCCAGACCGAGCGCTCGGCCCGTTCGGGGCTCCCCGCTCCCAGGTTCTGCCCGACCAGCGTCGCCGCCGCGTTGCCGACACCCCAGACCGGGAGCAGCACGAACGTGATCAGCCGGACGGCGAGCGTGTGGCCGGCGAGCGCGGCGTCCCCGAACCGGGCCATGATCTTGGCCAGGAACAGGAAGCTCGCCGTGGAAACGAAGAACTGCAGGATGCCGACGGCGCTGATACGCACCAGCCGGACCATGACCGCGGGGTCGAGCTGGAGGTTCGTACGGTCGACGCGAATCTTGCTTCCGCCGTTGGCGAGCGTCCACAGCTGGTAGAGCACGCCGATCCCGCGGCCGATCGTGGTCGCGATCGCCGCACCCTCGAGACCGAAGCCCGGGATGGGGCCGAGTCCGAAGATCAGCAACGGGTCGAGGAAGATGTTGATGCCGTTGGCGATCCACAACGCGCGCATCGCCTGCGAGGGATCGCCGGCCCCACGGAAGATCGCGTTGATCAGGAACAGCAACACGATCGTGACGTTGCCGCCGAACATGATCGCGAAGAAGGTCGTGCCTTCCTCGACGAGCTCGGGGGATCCGCCCATCAGCCGCAGGAGAAAAGCGGCCCCGAAGACGCCGAAGATCGCGACGACGACCGAGATGCCGATCCCGACGAGGATCGCCTGGACGGCGGTCTTGGAGGCGGCCGCGACATCTCCCTCACCGACGCGGCGGGCAACCATCGCGGTGGTGCCCATCGAGAAGCCGATGGCCAGCGCGAACACGATCATGAGGACGGCTTCGGTCAGCGTGACGACGGCGATCGGCGTCGTCCCGAGCTTGGCCACGAAGTAGGCGTCGACGAGACCGAACAACGCCTGCCCGGCCATCTCGATGACCATGGGAACCGCCAGGAGCAACACCGCGCGACCCACCGTTCCCTGCGTGTAAATCCGTGGCTTGCCCCGGATCGAGTCGACGATGTCCCGCCACAGGCTGGACGTCGTTGGTTGCTCGTGGTCCGACATGGGTGTCTCGCAGCTCGGAGGACGGCGGCGCCTGGGGCGCGCACGGAAGGACCGAACGCTACCAGACAAACGAGGTCCGACGCGAGTGTTCCGGCGTTGCACGGGCTGCTACCCTGACCGCATGCGCGAACCGCTGCTGGACACGGTCGAGATCGAGCCCGAGGGTCCGGCCCGGTCGGCGGTGATCTGGCTGCACGGGCTCGGGGCCGATGGCCACGATTTCGAGCCGATCGCCCCGGAGCTCGGTGTCGATCCGTCCCACGCGGTCCGCTTCGTGTTCCCCCACGCGCCCCAACGGCCGGTGACGATCAACGGCGGGTTCGTGATGCCCGCGTGGTACGACATCCGCGCGTTGTCGCTGAGCCGTGACGTCGACGAACAGGGCGTGCTGGACTCCACCGAGCGGGTACACGCCTTGATCCGCCGCGAGAACGAACGCGGGATCCCGACCCGGCGGATCGTCCTGGCGGGGTTTTCCCAGGGTGCCGCGATGGCGCTGCATGTGGGGCTGCGTTACCCCGAGACCCTGGCCGGCATCGTCGCGCTGTCGGCCTACCTGGTCCGCGACGAGAGCCTCGAGGACGAGCGCAGCGAGGCCAACCTGGGGATCCGGATCTTCCAGGCCCACGGCACGATGGACCCGATGGTGCGACCCGAGGCCGGGCAGCTGGCCTTCGACCGGCTCAAGTCGATGGGGTATTCCATCGAGTTGAGG
>JBFFZZ010000217.1:0-5475 GCA_041568335.1 Candidatus Polarisedimenticolaceae bacterium
ACCTTGCCGGTGTCGAGCTCGACGTGGACGATGTCGAAGTCCTCGATGGAATCACCGTCCCAGCTACCGGAGAGGACAGTCTTCCCGTCCGGCATCACGGCCAGATGTTCCAGCCCCGCGATGAATTGGGACCGGCGCTCGTCGCGCTCGATCCGATCCGACTTCACGATGGTGACAGAATCGCCGCCGTTCGCGGCGACGACGTGAATCCCGCCACCGCTCGCAAAGACGATCCGATCGGTCTCGAGCCAGACCACGCGGCCAGAAACGCTGATGTCCTCGGCCAGGGTCACCGCGGGGCCCCCGGCGAGCGCGACCTTCATGAGCTTTCCGTCGCGCCCGAAGCCGAGCCACTGGCCGTCCGGCGAAAAGAACGGGCCCCAACCACCATTCGCGGCCTCGATCACCCGGAGGTCGTTCGTTGCGAGCTCGCGGACCACGATGCCGCGATCGCGGACCGTCATGTATTCGAAGGCGAGGAGTCGCCCGTCGGGCGAGATCGCAATATCGGCGGAATTCTCCGGGAGGGTGACCGACCCGAGCTCGCCGACATCGATCTCGAACGCGACACGGCCGCCGGGCGCCGTCCGTTCGCCGAGCCAGGCTCTCATGGCCAGCAGACCGAGGAGGAACCCCGCGAGGACGCCGACGACCGGCAGCACCGAGCCGACGCGACGAGACGGCGAAGCAACCTCGACGGTTTCGAGCTCGCCGCCGGAAATCGCCTCTTCCAATTCCAACCGGGCATCCGCAACGTCATGCAGACGGCGTTTCGGATCCTTGGTCAAACACCGGCGCAGAACGTGTCGAATCTGGGGGGGCGTTCCCGCCGGCAGGTCGGTCCAATCCGGATCTTTATGCAAAGTTGCGCCGACGGAATCGGGGATCGTCTCACCGACGAACGGGTTGTTTCCCGTGAGCATTTGAAACAACACCACGCCGAACGACCAGATGTCGGTCCGACGGTCCACCACGCGCCCACGCGCCTGTTCGGGGCTCATATAAGCCGCGGTCCCGAGGATCACCCCGGGAATCGTCGGGCTGCGCAGCGACGTCACCGTCGACGAATCCGGTCCGCTCGCCTCGTCCTCGGGCTCGTTCGCCTTGGCCAGGCCGAAGTCGAGCACCTTGACTTCACCGGTCGGCGTAATACGGATGGTGTCCGGTTTCAGATCGCGATGGATGACGCCCACCTGGTGGGCGGCTTCCAGTCCGGTCGCGATCGCGACGGCGACCTCGAGCGCTTCGTCCAACGCAAGCGGGCCCGCGTCGAGGCGATCCGCCAGCGTGTGGCCCTCGACGTACTCGAGCACCAAAAACTTCTGCCCGGCCTGCTCCTCGACGCCGTAGATACCGGCGATATTGGCGTGGTTGAGCTGGGCGAGCGACTTGCCCTCGCGCTCGAAACGCGCAAGCCGGTGCGGATCGTCGGCCAGCGCGGGCGGCAGCGTCTTGATCGCGACGTTTCGATCGAGACGGGTGTCGCGCGCGAGATAGACGACACCCATGCCGCCGCGCCCGATCTCGCGGACGACGTCGTAGTCACCGATCTTCGCCGGAACGTCGCTCATGGTCCCCGGACTTCCCGAGCATTCGTACGGCCATCATAGCGGAGGGTCGGCAAGGTTCGAATCGGCGTTTCATCCCGGGCTACAATCCTCGGGGAGGACCGATGGCATCAGAAGCCCCTGGTTCAACCGCGGGCCAACGCGTTCTACTGATGGGCTACCGCGCCGCAGCCGGCCGGGCCCTGAAAGAGCTCGGCGTGCCCTTCGTCGTGTGGAGCGAGACCGAGCTCAAGGTCTCTCCGTCCGGCGCGAGGGTCCACACGGCACCCTTCGGGCGAACGGGGCCGGAATCGCGTCGCCGTGCCGCCGCTCTGAGCGGCATGGGTCCGTTCACGCATGTGATCGCCGGTACGGAAAGCTCGGTCGTCGCCGCCTCGCACGCGCGTCGGGTCCTCGGCGCCCGGTTGTCCAAGCACACCACGGCGCACCGCTGCCACGACAAGCTGGCCATGAAGACCACGCTCCGCGAGCACGGCATTCCGATGGCGGACTTCGTCGACGGAAACCGAGAGTCGGACTGGAGCCGGCTCCATGACCGGCTCGGGTCCCCGCTGGTCGTGAAGAACCGAAAAAATGCCGGCGGTTTCGGGATCGACCTGGTGCATGCCGACGAACGACCTTCGGTCCCGCTTCGTCATCGGATCGTCGAGCGCTTCGTCGACGCCCCGGAGGCCAGCGTGGAGTCGTTCGTCGTGGACGGCTCGATCGTTTTCGAGAACGTGACCGAGTACTACCGCAAGCGACACGTCAATATCGTGCCCGCACCGCGAGAGGTCGATCGCCCGGACGGCGTCCGTCGCATCAGCCGTCAGGTCATCGAATCGCTCGAGATCTCGTGGGGCGTGACGCACATGGAGACGTTCCTGACTCCCGCCGGCCCGCTGTTCGGTGAGATCGCGCTGCGCCCCCCCGGGGGATTCATCATGGACCTGCTCAAGCTGGCCTACGGCTTCGACGCGTGGCGCGGATTCGTTTCCGTCGAGCTCGGGTTGCCGTTCGACTTTCCGGCGGCCCCGGTGGCCTGTGCGGCCGCGGTGGTGCTCCATCCCGGCGCCGGCCGGGTCACCCGGATCGCCGGGCTCGACGCGATCCGGGACCACCCGAACGTCGTGCGAGCCAGGCTCCGGATCGCGGCTGGCGAGCGCGTGGAATCCCGCCGGAGTGTGAGCAAGAACGTCGGCCACGTGTTGTTGCGCGCGCCGGATCGCGATGCGTTACTGGCCGCCATCGACGACGTCGAGACCACCCTCGAGATCGAGATCGAAACCGACGACCGAGGATGAACCGGGAAGCGTCACCGGGTTCGGCTACAATTCTCTCGCAAGCCCTTGGCTCCCACGTCCACGATCAAGACGGAGAGTTCGATGAGCAACGAGCCCAGTCCCCAAAAAATACTGGAGACGGGATTGGCTTTCTGGTCATCCAAAGCGCTTCTCAGCGCGATCGAGCAGGAAGTCTTCACCGCACTCGCACGCGGCCCCGAAAGGTTCGATTCCCTGAGGGGCAAGCTGGGTCTGCATCCTCGCTCCGCGCGAGACTTCCTCGATGCTCTCGTGGCCCTCGGATTCCTCGTCCGGGAGGGCGACCGATACGGGAACACTCCGGAGACGGACCTGTTCCTCGACAAGAACAAGCCTTCGTACGTGGGCGGCATGCTCGAGATGGCCAACCATCGGCTGTATCCGTTTTGGGCCCACCTGACCGAAGCGCTGCGCACGGGGCAACCCCAGAACGAGGCCAAGACCGGCGGGCCGGGCCTGTTCGAGATCTTGTACGCCGACCCGGCCAGGCTGAAGGAATTTCTCGCGGCCATGACCGGCATCAGTCACGCGGCCAACCAGGCCATCGCGCGCAACTTCCCGTGGGACAAGTACAAGACGTTCGCCGATGTCGGCACGGCGCAGGGCGATCTCGCGGCCCAGGTAGCGCTCGCGAATCCTCACCTTCGTGGCCACGGCTTCGACCTGTCCGAAGTCGCGCCGATCTTCGAAGAGTACATCGAGCACCTGGGACTCGCGGACAGGGTGAGCTTTCTCCCCGGAGATTTCTTCAAAGACGAATTACCCGAAGTCGACGTGTTGACCATGGGGCACATCCTTCATGACTGGGACCTGCCGACGAAGAAGATGCTCATCAAGAAGGCCTACGATGCCCTACCGGATGGAGGAGCGCTGATCGTCTACGAGGCGATCATCGATGACGATCGCTCGAAGAACGCGTTCGGCCTGCTGATGAGTCTCAACATGCTCATCGAGACAACCGGCGGATTCGACTATACCGGCGCGGACTGCCGGAGCTGGATGGAGGAAGCGGGATTCTCGTCGACTCGAGTCGAGCATCTCGTCGGTCCGGATTCGATGGTGATCGGCGTCAAATGAGCACGCCGGGCCGGCGCCGATAGCCGGCCGCGTCGTGTTTCCGGGTACGAGGCGGGCGGGGGCGCTAGAATCGGGTCGTTCGGGCCCATAGCTCAGTCGGTCAGAGCGGCGGACTCATAATCCGTTGGTCCCTGGTTCGAGTCCAGGTGGGCCCACCAACGCAAGCTCCTCACACTCGATCACTACGACGCGCCACTAGTAGGCCATCGAAAGCCCGCACCGGGCAGTGGCGCCGACGTCAGCGGTCACAGGAAAAGCCGAGGTCCTGTGCGAAGGGGCAACTCGGGTCGTCTATTTCCGGGCGCTCGATCAGCCCGCTGTCGATCCCGTAGGAGCCGGCCGCCCCGCTGCCGTCGGTCCCCACGATCACGAAGAAGAACGATCCGGGCCCCGGATCGAACCCGCCCCACGTGCCGCTCGTCCCGATGCCGCAGAGCTGGTCGGACCAGCCGTACGTCGAGACGTTCTCCAGCGCTCCGAACACGACGTTGTGATCCGAAGCCCCGCAGGCGGGCCGGTAGCCGAGCGTGATCTCGCCCGTGGACGGATCGAACGCTTGCACCTCGACGTCGCGCACCTCGCCCGGCGTCGTCTCACGCACGATCGCCACGTCCCAGGGGGGCAGGCTCGTCGCGATCGGTGACGGCGTCACCACCGTGTCGGTCGTGGTGTCGATCACGTGGATCCCGAACGGCATGCTGAACGGATCGGGAAAGAACAGCTGCGAGGTCGCCGCGTCGAACGCCAGCGTCTCGATGAACCCGAACGTCAACATGATCTCGAACCCCTGGCCCCCGGCACGGGAGAACGGGAACAGGTGCGACGATGCCACGATGTCGGTGTGGGACAGCGCGTAGCCCGCGTCGGAGGAGGTCATGACGAACCCGCCCACGTCGGCGCTGACCTCTTCCTCGGAGAGGATGAACCCCAGCGAGACGAGCCTGTCGAGATCGATCTCCTCGATGCCCCCGGACGTGTCCAGCCGCGGCCCGGGCGTGCTGACGAACAGCCTCCGCGCGCGCACGTCCACGTGCATCCGGAAGCTGGGGATCGTCCCGCGTAGGGCGATGCCCTGCACGCCCGGAGTGACGGGGTCCGTATCGATCAACGTGTCCGTGTCCAGGTCCACGATCGCCAGCACGGAGGGGCGCACGCCGTTGTTCGTCATCCGGTCGACACGCTGGAGCTGCACGAACAGCCGCGAGCCGTCGCGCGCCATCATCGACATCTCCGGCAGCCCGTCGGCGTCGGAAAAACCGGACAGGTCGATCGTTCCACGCGGTGCTCCGTTGCGCGGATCGAGGATGGTCAGTTCGGTACTGTCGTAGAGCGTGACGTAAGCGCGGTCCGGGGACACGACAAGGATGTCTTCGGGGAAGGTCCCGGCGCCCAAGTTCAACGTACGGACCGTGTCCCACATTTCCGGGTCGATCACTTGGATCTCGTGCTGCAAGGGGTTGATGACGTAGAGGCGATCGTAGAAATAACGCACGCGCGCCTGGATGCCGATGACCTCGAGTCCCTGCGAA
>JBFFZZ010000218.1:0-5461 GCA_041568335.1 Candidatus Polarisedimenticolaceae bacterium
CGATCGTGACCACACGGCTCGAGATCGCGACCTCGCAGGAGGTGTAGGCGTAAAGCGCCGGCATCATCTTCTTCGCGTCCTGCTCCTGACCCAGGGCGATCTCGATCTCGACCGCCTCGGCGGTGTAGTCGTTGATCGCACGGATCTTGAGGTTCTTCTTCTTGGCCGCCGTCTCGATCGAGGCGATCAGCGAATCGGTGGTCACACCGGGCGCGACCGAACGGATCGTCAGCCGGCGCGGCCCGGTCACGTCGATCCGCGAGCGGGCGCGCACGCGACCCGTGCCGGCGGCGTACTCCGACGCGTCCAACAGTCCGCCCTGCTGGAAATCGGGTAAGATCTCGAACTTTTTCTTGTCGAGGATCGCGATTTGGGCTCGCAAGAGCTCGATGAAGTTGTGCGGGAGGATCCGCGTCGACAGTCCGACGGCGATCCCCTCGGCCCCCATCATCAGTAGAAGGGGGAGCTTGGCCGGGAGCGACACCGGCTCTTTGCGCCGCCCGTCATAGCTCGGCACGAACTTCGTCAACTCGTCGTTGAACAGATTCTCGCGGGCCAGCTCGGTGAGGCGGCATTCGATGTAGCGCGACGCCGCCGCGGGATCCCCGGTCAGCAG
Organism: Candidatus Polarisedimenticolaceae bacterium; assembly: GCA_041568335.1. Classification (GTDB taxonomy): domain Bacteria; phylum Acidobacteriota; class Polarisedimenticolia; order Polarisedimenticolales; family Polarisedimenticolaceae; genus WVWW01. Next base: position 617 of record JBFFZZ010000218.1, read on the forward strand.
GTTGCCGAAGTTCCCCTGCCCTTCGATCAGGTATTCCTTGCGCGTCAGCGTCACGAGCGCGTCTCCGATGCTCGCGTCGCCGTGCGGGTGGTATTGCATCGTGTGACCGACGATGTTGGCCACCTTGATGAACTTCCCGTCGTCGTTTTCCTTGAGCGAGTAGAGGATGCGCCTCTGAACGGGTTTCAATCCGTCGATCAGGTCGGGGATCGCGCGGTCGCGAATCACGTAGGACGCGTACTGGATGAAGTTGTCGTCGATGATCCGGCGCAGGTGCCCGCCGTCGTCCGGCCCGCCCCCGTTCGCGTTCGGGACGAGGGCGCCATCGGTCGTCGAAAAAAGATCCTGCTGGTTCTCGCTCATGGCTCGGGCCCCACGACGAGGTGGTCCATGATGTAGCTACGGCGTTCCGGCGTGTTCTTGCCCATGTAGAAGCGCAGCATCTGGGGTACGACGCTGTGGTTGTCGACCTCGACCGGCGACAAGCGCATCTCGGGCCCGATGAACCGCTTGAACTCGTGCGGCGAGATCTCTCCGAGCCCCTTGAAGCGCGTGATCTCGGCTCCGCGCCCGATCGATCTGATCGCGGCGTCCCGCTCCTCTTCCGAGTAACAGTAGACCGTCTGCTTCTTGTTGCGTACCCGGAACAGCGGCGTCTCGAGGATCCGGAGGTGTCCCTTGAGCACCAGCGGCTCGAAGAACCGCAGGAAGAACGTGATCAGCAGGTTGCGGATGTGGAGCCCGTCGACATCGGCGTCCGTCGCCAGGATCACGTAGTCATAGCGCAGGTTGTCGACGTCGCTCTCGATGTCGAGGCTGCGCATCAGGTTGTAAAGCTCGTCGTTCTTGTAGATCGCGTCGCGGTTGAGATCGCAAACGTTGAGCGGCTTGCCCTTGAGGGCGAAGATCGCCTGCGTCAGGACGTCGCGGCAGCTGACGATCGAGCCCGCAGCCGACTGTCCCTCGGTGACGAACAGCATCGAGTCTTTCTTCTTCTTGCGATCGGTACGGTGGTACTTGCAGTCCTTGAGCTGTGGGACGCGGATCGACGTGGCCCTGGCCTTCTCCCGTGCCAGCTTCTTGACGACCTGCAGCTCCTTGCGGATCTTCTGCGTTTCCTCGACCTTGCGGAGGAGCTTGTCGGCGCTGTCGGGGTTCTTGTGCAGCAGATCGACGGTCGCCTCACGCACCTCGGCGACGAGCCGGCTGCGGATCTCGGGGTTGCCTAGCTTGTTCTTGGTTTGCGATTCGAACATCGGCTCCTTGAGCCGGATCGCGATCGCCCCGACGATCCCGTCGCGGACATCCTCTCCGTCGAACTTCTTCTTCGAGAAGTCGTTGACCGCCTTGAGCAAACCCTCCCGGAAGGCGCTCTGATGCGTCCCCCCGTCCGTCGTGTACTGGCCGTTGACGAACGAGAAGTAGTTCTCGCTGAACCGCGTCGTGTGGGTGATCGCGAGCTCCATCGTCTTGGTGCGGACGTGCAACGGCGGGTAGGCGGCCTCCCCCTTCGTGTCCTCGCGGACCAGGTCGAGCAACCCTCCATCGGAGACGAACGGCGTTCCGTTGAGATCGACCGTGAGGCCCGCATTCAGGTAGGTGTACAGGCGAATGCGGTGTTTGACGTGGTCGTCGTCGTAATCCGCGTCTCCGAAGATCTCGGGGTCGGGTTCGAACTCGACGAGCGTGCCGTCGGCCTCGCTGCACTTGCCCTTTTTCTGTTTCTTGAGCTCGCCGCGAACAAAGCTGGCTTCGGCGTATTTCCCGTCGCGAACGCTGCGGACGAGGAACTCTCGAGACAGGGCGTTGACCGCCTTGGTCCCGATGCCGTTGAGACCCACGCTGAACTGGAACACCTCGTCGTTGTACTTCGCCCCGGTGTTGATCCGCGAAACGCAATCGACGACCTTGCCCAGCGGGATCCCCCGCCCACGGTCACGCACGGAAACCCGTTTCCGATCGATGGCGACGCTGACCTTCTTCCCGTAGCCCATGATGAACTCGTCGATGGCGTTGTCGACGACCTCCTTGAGCAGGATGTAGATCCCATCGTCGTACTGACGGCCGTCTCCGATACGGCCGATGTACATACCGGTTCGCTTCCGGATGTGCTCGAGCGAGCTGAGGGTCTTGATCTTGGTTTCGTCGTAGGTGTGTGGTCGGGACAAGGATCAACCTCGCGGGCGCGAAAGCGGAACGCTCCGAGCGGCGATGATCCCACCGGCGAGTGCGGTCGTCAATGCCGCCCACGTGGTTTGAAGCACGCGGCACTCCGGTTAGACTTACCCGATGCGTCGCCTTTCCGTTGTGGGCCTCGGTTTGCTCGCGCTCTCCTGCTCCGGCACACCGTCGCCGGTGCCGGCCGTCACGCGGTCGGAGCCGTACCTCACCGAGATCGCGCTGCACGACGATGCGCCGGTGAGCTGGCCCGACGGCACCGGCCTCGCACCGGAGATCATGGGCCCCGGTGTCGCCGTGACCGACCTCGACGGCGACGGTCTGCAGGACATCGTCCAGCTCACGATGCCGGAGCCCGGTCGGCCCGAAACGGTGCTGGCCCGCGTGTGGCTGCAGACGCCGCAGCGTCGTTTCCGCGAGGCCGCGGCGATCGACAGCCACGGTTTTGCCCAGGGTGTCGCGGTCGGCGATGTCGACGCCGACGGCCTCCCCGACCTTTTCTTCGCCAACTACGGGCCGGACCGCCTGCTGCTCAACGCGGGGAACGGGACGTTCCGGCCCGCGCCGGGACCCGCGCCCTGGGAGTCCGCTCTGTGGAGCAGTTCGGCCGCTTTCTGCGATTTCGACGGGGATGACGACCTCGACCTTTACGTGGCCCACTACCTGGACTACGACCCGGGCCGGGCCTGCTACGCGCCGAGCGGCGCGATCGCCTACTGCGCGCCGCAAGTGTTCGACGGGGCGCTCGATCACCTCTATCGGAACGACGGCAAGGGGAACTTCACCGACGTCTCGGCGGCGGTCGGGCTCATCCTGCCGGACCGGGGCCGCCACGCGAAGGGACTCGGCGTCGCGTGCGCCGACCTGACCGGGGACGGCCGCCTCGATTTCTACGTCGCCAACGACGGCGAGAGCAACCAGCTCTGGGTCAACGACGGCTCCGGAGGCCTCGTGGACGAGGCCGTGCTTCGGGGGGCGGCCGTCAACCGGCACGGCAAACCCGAGGCGAGCATGGGAATCGCCCTCGGGGACATCGACGGCGATGAAGCGCTCGACCTGATGCTGACCCATCTCGAAGGCGAGAACAACACGGTCTACGGTGGCGCTTCGCCGCGCTTCCGCGACATCACGCCGCGAACCGGGATGGCGACCCATGACTTCGCGCTCACGGGCTTCGGCTGTGCGCTGTTCGATCTCGAGCTGGACGGGGACCTCGACTTCGTCGTCGTCAACGGAAAAGTGCGCCGCAACGGCTCGACGGGCGGGTTCGACACCGGTTTCTGGGGTCGCTACGCGGAGCCCAATCAAGTATTCGAGAACCGCGGCGACGGCTCCTTCGTGGAGGTTTCCGGACGCGAGCGTTCGTGGGCCATGCGCCGCGAGGTCACGCGCGGTCTGGCGCACGGCGATCTCGACAACGACGGCGACACGGACCTCGTCATCGCCAACGCCGACAACGGACTGCGTCTCTATCGTAACGACGCGCCGCGCGGTGAGAATCACTGGGTTCGTGTTTCCGCCCGCACGGCGTCGGGGCCGGCGCTGGGGGCGCGGGTCACGGTGCACGCGACCGGGCGGCGCTGGATCGGGGTGATCCCCTCGGGGGCGAGCTATGCGAGCTCGAGCGACCCGCGATTGCTGTTCGGGCTGGGCACCGCGACCACCGTCGATCGCATCGACGTGGTCTGGCCCGACGGGTCGCGCGAGCAGTTCGACGGGGTGGTCGTGGACGCGGAGGCGGTGCTCGTACGCGGCGAGGGGCGACCGCTTTGAGCCGCGCCGGGGCGACGCTCCTGCTGGCCGCTCTCCTCGCCGGGTGTCGCGAGGCGGGCCCCGACATCCCGCTACCGGACCTGGCCGGTGCCGAGGCCGAGATCGTCGCGGCGGTCGAGCAGGCACGCGCCGAGGTGCACGCCGAACCGGCGTCCAGCGACCGCTGGGGCGCCCTGGCGGACCGCTACATGGCGCACGGCTGGCGGCGCGAGGCCGCAGCCTGTTACGCCGAGGCAGAACGGCTCGACGGGCAGCGATTCGACTGGCCCTACCTGCTCGGCCACGCCCTTTCGTTGCGCGATCTCGAAGGGGCGCAGGCGGCGTTCGAGCGCGCCGTCGCGATCGATGGATCCTACCTTCCCGCGCGGATCTACCTCGCACAAACACTCGTCCGGCTGGACCGCGTGGAGGAGGCGCGCGCCCAGTTCGAGGCCGCGCTCGCCGAGGATCCGAACGACGTCGATGCGCTCTTCGGGATCAGCCAGCTCGATCTCGACACAGGGCGGCATGACGAAGCGCGGGCGCGGCTCGAGCGGGCGTACGCCATCGACCCCAGCCCCGGCGAGCTGCACCACGCGCTCGCCCAGGTCTACCTGATCGTCGGCGAGAACGACCTGGCGAGGAAGTTTGCGGCCTCGGCCGCGTCGGCTCCGCCGCGGCGGGCGATGCACGACCCGCGCCGCGAACGCGCGCTGCCCCAGGCCGGTTCGCTCCAGCGGACGCTCGGTGGCCGTGAGCTGGAACAGCAAGGACGCTACGCCGAGGCTCTCGAGCAGTACGAGCTGGCGTTGCGAAACAGCCCGAACAACAGCGACAGTCATGCGAATGTCGCCCGGCTTCTGGCGCGTCTCGGGAACCGCGACAGGGCGATCGAGCACTATCGCGAAGCGCTGC
>JBFFZZ010000219.1:0-5443 GCA_041568335.1 Candidatus Polarisedimenticolaceae bacterium
CGGTCACCGAGTCGCCGAAACGACCGCCGTCCTCGGCCGATACCGCCGACGGTGGGTCGTCCACCAACGTCGTCTTCGCCGAGGCCCAGCTGAGCCGCAACGAGGTGTGGGTCGGCGAGCCGGTGATGGTCAGCGCATCGGTCTTCTCGACGGTGCGTGTGCACGATCTGGCGCTCGCGGAGATTCCGACGTTCTCGCAGTTTCTCGCGACCACGGTGCCCGTCGACATCAATGCGGAGACGACCCGTACACAGCTCGGCGGACGGCTGTACGCCGTGTACCCGGTGCGTCGCGACTTGCTCATCCCACTCGGGCCGGGGACGTACGAGATCGACCCTTACACGATCCAGGTCAAGGTGCAGTCGCGCCGGGACGTCTTCGATCTCTTCGCGCGCGGCACCAACGTGATGCGCAAGACCGAGCCGTTGACGCTGACCGTCAAGCCGTTGCCGGCGAACGCGCCCGCCGGCTTCGGTGGGGCGGTGGGGACGTTCGAGTTCGAAGCGGTGCTGGACCGTGCGGAGGCGGTGGTGAACGATGCGGTCGCGTTGCGTGTCACCGTCGAGGGCGAGGGCTCCTTGCGGACGATCGATCCACCGCACTTCGAACCGCCGGCGGGTGTCAAGGTCTATGATCCCGAGAGTAACCTGCAGACCGATGTCCGCAACGGCCGACTGGTGTCGCGAAAGAGCTGGGAATGGGTCCTGGTTCCGCTGGCGCCCGGCGAGATCGCCCTCGATGAGCTCGAGTTCGTCTCCTTCGATCCACGCGCGGGGGACTATCGGATCGACCGCGCCGAGCCGTTGCGGCTCGCGGTCGCCGAGGGGGACGGGTTGCCGGTCGCCTCTTCGGCGGGGGATCGCAGCGTGATCTCGCTGGAGCAGAAGGACATCCAGTTCATCAAGCCGCTACGCGGCGACGCGCTGACCTACGCGGGACGCCGTATGTACGAGCGCACGTGGTTCTGGTCGCTGGCCTTCCTGCCGCTTTTCTGGGTGCCGTTCCTCGTCTGGCTCGGGCGTCGCCGCGACCTCCTGCTGCGCGATCGCGGGTTGGCTCGCGGGCGTCGGGCGAAACGACGGGCGCGCAAGGCGCTGCGGGCGGTCAAGAGAAACATGGCCGACACGGATAGTGCGGCGTTCCACGAGGAGGTCGCTCGATCGCTCGTCGGCTATGTCGGGGATCGGCTCAACCGTTCTCCCTCCGGGCTGACCTACGAGTTGGCCGACGAGCTGCTCGCCGCCCGCGGGATCGACGAGACGTTGCGCCGGCGGTTTCGCTCGTGTCTCGAGACTTGCGACTTCGCCCGCTTCGTCCCGGCCAGCGCAAAAGCGGAGCGGCGCGCCGAGGTGCTTGCCGAGGCCGGCGATCTGATCGACGCGTTGGAGCGGGCATGGTAGGGCGTCGTCATGGGTTTTGGCTCGCGGTCACGGTGCTCCTGTTCGCGCTCTCGGCGACCGCGCAAACCGCCGAGGAAGCCTTCGAGCGCGGCAACGAGGCCTATGCCGCCGGAGATTGGGCCGCGGCGGCGGCCGAATACCGGACCGTACTCGATTACCGCGTCGCCGACGCACGCGTCTACTACAACTTGGCCAACGCGGAGTTCCGGATGGGCCGGCTGGGACCGGCGATCCTATATTACGAACGGGCCCGGCGGCTCGACCCCGCGGATCCCGAGATCCAAGCCAACCTGCGTTTCGTTCAGACCTTCCGTTTCGATCGCGTCGAGGTCGAGGAGACGTTCGTGCTTCTCGAGGCGCTCCATCGCGCCCAGGCGGCGCTCGGGGTCGACGGTCAGGCCTGGATCCTGGTGATCCTGGTCTGGATCGGGGGTGCGATCCTGGTCCACGGCCTCTCGCGGCCCGGTCGCTTCGGCCCGGTTCACGGCTGGCCGCTGGCGGCGATCGCGACGCTGTTCGTCTTCGTCGCGCTGTCGTGGTGGAACACGTTCGACCGGCTCGAGCGCCGCGAGCTCGCGGTGGTCATGGCGCCCGCAGCCGAGATCGTTGCGGGACCGGGGCCGTCGAATCCGTCCCTGCTCACCGTGCACGAAGGTCTGACCGTCGAGGTGCTGGATGATCGCGGGGACTGGATCCAGGTCAGCCTGCCGAACGGGATCAACGGCTGGATCGCCACGCGGGCGATCGACCGCGTCTAGCGTCGCGCGCCGGCGGGGCCTGACCCCGCCCTGTGCCATAATGTGGCCACGGCCGCGCGCGAGATTTCGGAGCTTCCCGCGGCGTTTTACATACCTCAAACGGACGAATTGGAGTCACGCCGTGGATTTCGGCTTAACGGAAAACCAACAGCTCTTGCGGGATACGGTGCGCGAGTTCGCCGAGAGCGAGATCCGGCCGCACGTCATGGACTTCGACGAGAGCCAGGAGTTCCCGCGGGAGATCATGGCCAAGGCCGCGGAGCTGGGGCTGCTCGGGATCCTCTTTCCCGAGGAGTGGGGCGGCGCGGGACTCGGCTACATGGAATACGCGCTCGCCGTCGAGGAGCTGTCCCGGGTCGACGGCTCGGTCGGGATCTCCGTCGCCGCGCACAACGGTCTCTGCTCGAATCACATCTACCTGTTCGGCAACGACCGGCAACGGGAGACGTGGCTCAAGCCGCTGGCTCGCGGGGAGTGGATCGGCGGGTGGAGCCTCACCGAACCGACGGCGGGATCGGATGCGGGCGGCACCCGCTCGACGGGCGTCGAGGACGGAGATCATTGGGTCCTCAACGGGGCCAAGACGTTCACCACCCACGGCACGGTGGGCGACGCCGTGATCGTGTTCGCCGTGACCGACAAGGACAAGGGCAAGCACGGGATCTCCGCGTTCGTGATCCGGCAGGGGACTCCCGGCTTCCGCCCCGGCAAGAAGGAAAACAAGATGGGGCTCCGCGCCTCGGACACGTCCGAGGTCGTGATGGAGAATTGCCGCATCCCCGCCGATCAGCTGATCGGCCAGCGAGGCGAAGGATTCATCGATGCGATGAAGATCCTCGACGGCGGCCGCATCTCGATCGCGGCGCTGGCGCTCGGGATGGCCCGTGGCGCCTACGAGGCGGCGGCCAAGTACGCCACCGAGCGCGAGCAGTTCGGGAAGCCGATCGCCGAGTTCCAGGCGATCCGTTTCATGCTTGCGGACATGGCCACGAAGATCGACGCGGCGGCGATGTTGATCTATCGCGCCGCGTGGATGAAGGACAACGGCCTGAACGTGACCAAGGAATCCGCGATGGCCAAGCTGTTCGCCTCTGAGATCGGAGTCGAGGTGGCGGACAAGGCGTTGCAGATCTTCGGCGGCTATGGCTATGTCAAGGACTTCCCCGCCGAGAAATACTACCGCGACATGAAACTCTGCACGATCGGCGAGGGCACGAGCGAGATTCAGCGCATCGTGATCGCGCGAGAGATCCTCAACGACCTCGCATGAAGACCGCCGGCCTGTCGGGCAGACTCATGGACGGCGACCCGCGCGCGCTGGCGCGTGCGATCAGCCTGGCCGAGGAGAACGCCCCGCGCGCCATCGAGCTTCTGCGCGAGGTGTTCCCGAGCACCGGGAAAGCCCGCGTGCTCGGCGTGACCGGACCTCCCGGCGCCGGCAAATCGAGCCTCGTCGACCAGTTGATCGCGCACTATCGCAAGGCCGGACGCCGCGTCGGCGTGATCGCCGTCGATCCATCCAGCGCCTACTCCGGCGGCGCGATCCTGGGGGATCGGGTACGCATGCAGCGGCACGCGGGCGATCCCGACGTGTTCATCCGCTCGATGGCCACGCGCGGGCATCTCGGCGGGCTGGCCCGGGCCACCAACGACGCGATCGACCTGCTCGACGCGGCGGGTTTCGATCCGGTGCTGGTCGAGACCGTCGGAGTCGGCCAGGACGAGGTCGACGTCGTCAAAACCGCGGACGCCGTCGCGGTCGTGCTCGTTCCCGGGATGGGCGACGACATCCAGGCGATCAAGGCCGGGATCCTCGAGATCGCCGACCTGTTCGTGATCAACAAGGCCGACCGCGAGGGCACCGACCGGTTGCAGGCCGATCTCGATTACATGCTCGCGTTGGGCTCGTACGAAAACCGTCCGCGCCCGCGCGTGCTGCGCACGATCGCGGTCCGGGACGAGGGCGTCGAGCAGCTGCGCGACGAGTTCGACCGCTTCCTCGAGCGCGAACGGGGACAGCGTCTGGAACGGCGCAGGGAACGCAGCCTCGCACGGCTGCTCTCCGTGCTGGCCGAGCGGTTGATGGCCCGGACGCTGGAACGGGTGCTCGTCGAGGAGCGCATGGAGCAGCTCGTCGACGCGATTTCCGAACGCCGCGTCGATCCCTACACCGCCGTGGACGGGATCGTCGAGGAAATGGAGGCGGGATGATCCGCAAGGTCGATCACATCGGCATCGCCGTGGACAACCTGGAGAAGCGGCTGCCGTTCTGGGCCGAGGCGCTGGGTCTTCGAGTGGCGGCGATCGAGACGGTGGAGAGCGAACAGGTCAAGGTCGCCTTCCTTCCCGTCGGCGACGCACGCATCGAGTTGCTCGAGGCGACGACCGGGGAATCGACGATCGCCAAGCACGTCGACAAGCGGGGCTGCGGGATCCATCACCTCACGCTCGAGGTCACCGATCTCGAGCTCACGCTCGAGGCGTTGCGCGCGGCCGGTGTCGAGATCATCGGCGACGGCGCGCGAGACGGCGCGGGCGGCCACCGCGTCGCGTTCGTCCATCCGAAGTCCAGCGGAGGTGTGTTGCTCGAGCTGAGCGAACGTCCCGCAGGCACCCCGAAGGAAGAAGAGATCGTGCCCGGCGCCGCGATCCTGCTCTACCTGCGTGAGCCGCAGGAGAAGACTTGGGGGGTGTTGCGACGGCTCGACCCCACCGGGATCACCATCGAGGGGCTCGACCTCGGTTCGTTCGACGACTGGCTGGCACAGCTCGATCGGGATGCGGAGGACGCGATGACCGGGCCCTCGGTCGTCTTCGTGCCGATGGCACGCGTGGAGAGGATCCTGCTGGACCGGCCGAGCGGGGCGTTGGAGTCGTTGGCCCAGCGCGCCGAGCGGCGGGCCGGCTGCTCGCTCGCCGAGCTGATGCAGCGCCAACGCTAGGCGGCGTAGGGCACGACGCGATCGCGTCCCGCGCGTTTTGCGCGGTACAGCGCCTCGTCCGCGCGCTGCAACAGCCCCTGCGCCGCGTCCGTGCTGTGCTCGGGGAACGTCGCCAGACCGACACTCACGGTCGAGCGCAAGAACGTTCCGTCCGAGTCGACCTCGAGGCGCGCCACCGCATCGCGGATACGCTCGGCGATCGTGCAGGCGCCGCGCAGCCCGGTTTCCGGAAGCAGCAGAGCGAACTCGTCACCGCCGTACCGACAGGGCATGTCGGCCCCACGCAGCTGGGAACGGATCGTCGCTGCCGCCGCCCGCAGGTAACGGTCGCCCGCGAGGTGAC
>JBFFZZ010000220.1:0-5430 GCA_041568335.1 Candidatus Polarisedimenticolaceae bacterium
ATGGATGTTTTTGCCGGCTATCGTGTGATCCACTACGCGGGGGTCGGTGTCGATCTGCGCCCGCGCAACCTCGTCCAGGTGGGCAGCGCGATCAACGCCACCGATGCGACCGAACTCGACCGCTCCGCGACCTACCGCGGTTTCTACACCGGGGTGGGGTTCCACTTCTAAGCTCCGATGAGCATCGACCGGGACTTCGTGCTGGGCCGTCTACGATCGGTCCCCTACCCCGGCTTTACACGCGACATCGTCACGGCGGGAGTCGTCCGCGATGTCGAGGTACAGGACGATTCCGTCTCGATCCGTCTCGAATTGCCGCCTGCCGCCGCCGCGGTCGAGGAGAAGATCCGGCGCTCGGTAGTGGAGGCTCTCGGTCCCGACATCGCGGCGGATCGGATCCGCTTCACGGGGGCAGGGTCTCCCCCGTCGGCTTCGTTGAACGTCCTCGGCGCGCGGCCGAGCACCGCGCGCGCCGGTAGCGCCGATTCGGGGTTGATCCCCGAGGTTCGGCACGTCGTCGCCGTGGCGTCCGGCAAGGGTGGTGTCGGCAAATCCACCGTCGCCGTGAACCTGGCCTGTGCCCTCGCCCGCCTGGGTCACACGGTCGGACTGCTCGACGCGGATGTTTACGGCCCCTCGATTCCGTTGATGCTGGGGATGCCCGGTGAACGGCCGAGACTCGATGCCAGCGGAAAGCGTTTGATCCCGTTCGAGCGCTACGGCATTCGCTTCATGTCGCTGGGGTTCCTTGTCGAACAGGAATCGGCGGTCATCTGGCGCGGTCCGATGGTCATGAAGGCCCTCGAGCAACTCCTCCGCGACGTCGTCTGGGGCGAGCTTGACTACCTGGTCCTCGACCTGCCCCCGGGAACGGGAGATGCGCAGCTCACGTTGACGCAACGCATCCAGCTGAGCGGGGCGGTGATCGTGTCCACGCCACAGGAGGTCGCGCTGGCCGATGCGGTCAAGGGTGTCGCGATGTTCCGCAAGGTCAACGTACCGATCCTGGGGCTCGTCGAGAACATGAGCTTCTTCGAGTGCCCCCACTGCTCCGAGCGAACCGACATCTTCGCCCATGGGGGGGCCCGGGAACGCGCGGCCTCGCTCGGGGTCCCGTTCCTCGCCGAGCTCGGGCTCGATCCCGAGCTACGCCGATCGGGCGATGCCGGGGCTCCGATCGTCGATTCGGACCCGGAATCCACGGCCGCCCGCGTGTTCGACCAGCTGGCCTCCTCCGTGGTCGCGGCGCTCTCAGGGGGCGCCGAGGAGCCGCCGGGGCTGATGACACGAGCGGCCCGCAAGCTCGGCCTGCACAAAAAAGAGTGATCTCGCGGTGTCTGGCTGCGCTTCCGAGCAGGCGGTATATTTGAGACGGCCCCTCGGACGAGAGAACCGATGAAGAAAATCACGATCCTCCTGCTGCTCCTCGCGACCCCGGTCCTGCCGGTGGTGGGCTACGAGGTCGACGCGATCGAAGAGGAAATCCGTCTGGCCATGGGCACCCAGAACATCTACGGACAATCGCGGACCCTGGCCCGTCTCGCATGGGGAGAGGACAACCGGAACCACGAGCTGGCGGCACGAGCGCGCGAACGGTTGATCCTGTTCGGCCAGCACGGGATGCAGGCGATCTCCGAAGCGTTCGAGTGGGCGCCAAATACGTTGTCGTCCGACATCATGCTCGCGATCATCGAGGCCGAGCGGCAGATGACGTCCGGAACATCATCGTTCACCACGGCTGCCGTCGATTACGCGATCTGGTTCGGCTCACCGGAAGCCAAGCGGCTCGCCATGCTGCACATGTCGGCGCGTCCGATCCCGATCCTGCTGCTGTCGGTCATCGATGCGGCCCACGTCAACCCGCAGCTCACACCGATCGTGATCGAGACGTTGGAGCTCATCGAAGACGATCGTGCCCGCTTCTTTCTCGCCGAGCAGGTGGAGAACGGCGACCCCGAGAACCGTGAACGGGCCGCCTTGGCGATGGCGGCCATCGGCGGTCGCTGCCATCAGTACCTCCGCGCATGGAGCCTCGCGGAGAAGCCCGAGTTGCGTCGGATCGCGCTGCGCGCGCTGCTTCCCAACACGACGATCGGCGACCTCATGACGCTCTACGAGTACGTCGCGATGTTCCCCGACGACGATCCGCAGCTGCTTGCCGACCTGCGCGATCGCGCGCAGTTCCTCGAGGAGATTTTCGAGAAACAACAAGAGCTGGATTCGGCCAGCCCGCAGCTCGACGACTGACCCTCCCCACACGCCGTGGTATCCTCGCGGACCCCACGGAGAACGATTGAACGATGCCACCCGAACTCGCCCTATTGTCGACGCCGCTCCGACCGCGGTCGAAACTCGACTACGAGAAAGGTTGCGACTTCTTCTGCCTCCGTTTCCAGGTCTGGTACCCCTCCATCGACTGCGCGGTCCGCACGCGCTTCCGGACCTACGACGGTTGCCGTAACTGCGATCAGGGACGCTTCAACCTGAAGCGCCACGGCGCCACGCTCGGTTCCCGCCCCTGCCCGCCACCGGTCGCTCCGGCGCAGGAATAGTCGTCGACGCGTTCGGCCTGATCCTGGACCTCGACGGGACCCTCGTCGACTCTTACGAGGCGATCACCGAATCGCTCAACCACGCCCGAGCGGAGCACGGCCTCGATGCGCTCGACACGGACACGGTTCGACAGGCGGTCGGGCACGGCTTGGAACACCTGATCCGCCATTGGGTCAACCGGGACGAGATCGAGCAGGGCGTGCGTCTGTTTCGTGAACGCTACGCCCGTGTGTTCGCAGCGGGGACATCGCCGTTGCCGGGTGTCGACGCGACCCTGCGACGTCTCGCCTCGGCCGGTTATCGGCTGGCCGTGGCCAGCAACAAACCGGCACGGTTCTCCCGGCTGATCTTGCGGCAACTCGACTGGGAGTCCTTGTTCGTCGCGGTCGAGGGACCTGACACGGTGGGCACGACCAAGCCGCACCCGGCGATGCTGCGGCGTTGCCTCGAGCTGCTCGACACGCCCGTCGAGCGCGCGCTCTACGTCGGGGACATGCCGTTGGACGCGGTCACCGGGAGCCGCTGTGGTATCGAGGTGGTGCTGGTCGGCGGAGGCTCCGCGCCGATCGATGAGCTGAGAAGAACGGGACGGCCGGTGCTCGATGACTTCGCGGCGCTTCCCGCCTGGCTCACCGATCGGGGTTGGCCGGGGGGTCGGGATGCCGTGCCGGACCCTGCCCCTTGAGCTCCGCGAGCTGCCGACGCAGCTCCTCGATCCGGCGCTCCAGGAACTCGATCGACCGCTCGAGGTTGCGAACGTGAGCATCGTGGGCCGCGCGCTCGGCCACGGACGGACCCGGGGCCACCGGAGCCACCGCCGCCACGGTCTTGACCAACGGCTTCCGCTCGCGCACGACTTCGATCTCCAGCGGTGCGCTTCGGTCGCGGCGTGCGATCGCCAGCTCGACCTCGGCCGGGGTCGTCACCGGTCGCGCGCCCACCTCGACCACCACGTCGCCGACCTCGATGCCGGCCAGGTCGCCGACGGAGTCCTCGTCCACGCGGACCACCAGGACGCCGCGGTCACGAGGTGCGCCGTAGTGCGAGCGCAACTCGGTGGTGATCGAGACGGTCTTGAGCCCCGGGGCCCCTCCCGGTGGCGGCCAGCGGCGAGGCTCGAGGAGCGCGGGCGACCGGGGCAGGACCCACGACGGCGACGGCGCGCGCTCGACGGGGCGGACCTGGAACGTGTAGGGCTTGCCGTCGCGCAGGACCGCCAGCGACAACTCCTGACCGCTTCCCTGCCCGGCCAGGACGCGCCCGAGAGCGGCCTGGTCCGCGAGCTGAACTTCGGCGGCTTCGATCAGCAAATCACCCGAGCGGAGGCCGGCGATCGATGCCGGTCCACCCGGGACGACCGCCACGATGCGGATCCCACCGTCGACCTCGTCGGCGAGGTACACCCCGAGCCAGGGCCCGGATGTCTCGGCCACCGGGTCCTCCGCCGTCGCCGTCCCCGCGGCGAGCAGAAGCATCGCCGGAAACAGGAGCTTTCTGAGGTCCACGAATCCCATCTTATCCACTCTCGGCGCTTCGGTCGCCCGATGTCTAGTACGAACGGGAGCGCCAAAAGACGATCCGTCAGCCCGGCCCCGGCTCCGTTGCAGGAGCCAACAGCTCCCACTGCCAGCGCCGGAGCTCCGGGGTTGACGCGGGATCCTGACCGGAACCGAGCCGTTCGACGATCTGCTCCAGGACCGCACGGGGCCCGATGAGCGACGGCTCCAGCGCCAGCTCGTGCGCCACCCGGTCGCGGTGCTTGCGTATCGCGGCGAGCCGTTCGTCGGGGACCTTCGATGCGGCGCGGCCGCGGCCGCCCTTGCCACGCGAGGGCCACTTGTCGCGGGGCAGCTCGAGCGCCGTACGGACCGCCGCGAGCAGCTCCCGCGCCCGGCGTCCGTGACGCCACGGCCGCGGGAGCTTCTTCATCGTTTCCAGATCGGCGGTCCGGAGCGGCGGATTCTCACTCAGCTCCAGCAAACGCTCATCGTGGAGGATCCGGAACGGCGGGCGGTCGAGCCGGCGTGCGTAGGTCTCACGTAGCGTCCAGAGCTCGCGTAGGATGGCCATCTTGCGCCGCTCGAGCTTGCCCGATCCTTTGACCCGCCGGAACCCCCTGTCCGGGTCCCCATGCGACACGCCGCGGATCCGTTCGAGACGTTCGAACTCTTCGGACGCCCATCCGCTGCGACCGAGCGCCTCGAGTCGCGCCGACAATCTGGCGTGGAGCGGGACCAGGTAACGCGTGTCCATCGCCGCGTAACGCGCCATCTCGGAGCTCAAGGGCCGCACGGACCAGTCCGCGCGTTGGAACTTTTTGTTCAGCGGAACATCGAAGTACCGCTCCAGCAGCGCCGCGAGACCGAAACGCGGCTCGCCGACGAGCCGCGCCGCGATCATCGTGTCGAACAGACCGCGCACCTCGAGCCCGTGATCCCGCTGCAGCAGGCGCAGGTCGTAATCGGCGGCGTGGAAGATCGTCCGCACCGCGGGATCCGCCAGCGGCGGCCCGAGCAGTCGCAGATCGACGCCCGCCAGCGGATCGACGATCACGTCCTCGCCGCCGACGGTGAGCTGCACCAGGCAGACGCGCTCGCGATAGCTGTGGAACGAGTCCGCTTCGGTGTCGACGGCGAGCGGACCACCACCGATCCGCGCGACGACGCGGGCGAGCTGTTCGTCGCTCTCGAGCGGGACGATCGACTCCGGCATCGCGGGACGCTAGCGGCTGTCGAGCGCGGGGTCAAGCCCATCCCGTCCGCCCTTTTCAAGCTCGACGGGGCGCGGTATCCTGACCGACCTCCGAACGATCCAGCGAGGACGATCTGATGTCGACGGTGACCGACCGACGTCGTGAGCACCTGCGAGCCCTCGGGC
>JBFFZZ010000221.1:0-5407 GCA_041568335.1 Candidatus Polarisedimenticolaceae bacterium
CCGAGCTGCTGCTGGCCGAATCGAACGATCCCGGGGCCGCTGCGATGCCGACCGATCGACGCCGGGCGGCCCGCTGGCTGAGTCGACGCGCGGCCGATTCCCCCAACGAGTCCTTCGAGTGGATCACCGGGATCGAGTTGCGAATGACGCGTGCGGTCTCGATCCGGCTCGACGCGCTGCCCGCCGCCGAGCGGGAGGCGCGGCTGACGGCCATCACCCGCGGCATCGCCGATGCCCGGCGTACGCTGAGTCATTCGGGCTTCCCGGCCGTCGACGTCGACGTGCTCGTCGCCGACCTCGGTCCTACGGCGAGCGGATACACGACGCATTCGAAGACCGCTTCCGATCCGACGATCGTCGTCGGGATCGAGACACCGGCCGACGACCTGCACCATGCCGCGGCGCATCAATACGCGCATGCGGTCGTCCAGTCTCTGTCCGCGGACTTCCCGCCCGTCTGGGGCGAGGCGTTTGCCGTCTGGACGACGATGCGCGCATTGCGCCTGGACCGCGCCGAGGAGTACGCTTCCGTCGATGCACGCCTGCACGCGATGCACACCGGCTTGACCTCGACCGATCCCGTTTTCGCCGCGGGCAACTCGGTCTGGTTCACTTTCCTCGAATCCCGCTGGGGCGTTGCCGCGGTTCGGACCACGGTGGAAGAGCTGGTGCGGGGCGGCGACACAGCGGCCGCCCTCGAGCGCGGTGTGCGCCGCGTTTCACCGCAGCGCTTGCGCCAGGCCTACGCCGATTTCCAGTTGTGGTCGTTGTTCACCGGCGAACGCGACGACTCGAAACACCTGCGCGGTGCCGGCCGGCTGGCCGACCCGCGATTCACCTCGGCGGCGTCCGGCCTACCGGCGCTGTCGATTCGTCGGGATCCGGGCGTCGAGCCCTGGGGCGGCAGCCGCATCCGACTGTTCGACGGGGGCGGAGAAACCGGCGGGTTGCAGGTCGGCTTCGAGGGCGATTTCTCGGCTCGCTGGGAGGCGGACCTGGTGTTGACCTCGCGGGCCGGTGCGATCCACCGCATCCCGTTGACGCTGCACGACGGGCGCGTCGAGGCGACGGTCCCCCTGGACGGCCTGTCCGAGGCGATCCTGCTGGTTCGGCGCGTCGATTCGGACGACCCGGCACCCCGCGGCTACTCCTACTCGGCGCACCGGGAAAAGGGCTATCCGTTCGAGCTGGCCGAGACCTCGATCGAATCGATCGACGACCTGGGGATCTTGGTGCAGTGGGAAACGAAGCACGAGCATCGCCTGATCGGCTTCAACGTGGTGCGCACACGCGCCGGTGGCGGGCCACGGATCCAGGTCAACCCGGTCTGGATCCCGGCGCTCGGTGGTGCCGATCGCGGCGTGGGTTATCGCTTCCTGGACACCGAAGCCGAGCCGGGGGTGCGTTACGAGTACACCATCCAGGCCATCACCGAGCTGGGCCTGACGAGTCACTCCGCAGCGATCGTCGGCGCCCGGAATTAGCGCCACCCCGGAGCGAATCGGCGATTGAAGCGTTACGAGGCGCTGCGTTATAGTGCGCCGCCGAATGACGAACATCCCCGAAGCGGCTTTTCGCGAGGCGCTGACCCGCGCGATCGACCGAGCCTGGAACCTGGCTCCCGCCGAGATCCCGTTGACCTATCCCCCCACCGCGGAGCTGGGGGATCTGGCCTCCCCCGTTTGCTTCGAGCTGGCCCGCACGTTGAAACGCTCGCCGCGCGATATTGCCGGCGCGATTGCCGAGGCGTTTCGACCGGGCGGCGGGATCGAGCGGGTCGAAGTCGCCGGCGCCGGCTACCTCAACGCTTTTCTCGACCGGGAGCTGTTCCTCCGTGAGAGGCTGGCCGGAACGGCCGGGCCCGCGCCGGCCGACGACGGGAAGATCATCGTCGAGCACACCAACATCAACCCCAACAAGGCCGCCCACATCGGCCATCTGCGCAACGCGGTCCTCGGCGACACGCTGGTTCGCTTCCTGCGGCGCATCGGCCGCACGGTCGAGGTGCAGAACTACATCGACGATACGGGTGTCCAGGTCGCCGATCTCGTCGTCGGCTTCCGGCAGATCCGCCGCGAAGGGATCGCGGAGATCCTCGCGCGTTACTCGGAGCAGGCGTTGAAGGAGCGTGGGGAGCGCTTCGACTACGTCGCCTGGGATCTCTACGCCGAGGTGACCCAGTGGTACGCCGAGGACGCGGCCAGGCTCACGCATCGTGCGGCGTGCCTCGAGGCGATGGAGCGCGGCGGGAACGAGACCGCGGAAATCGCAGCGCACGTGGCGCGGCGTATGGTTCAACATCACCTCGAGACGATGGACCGCATCGGCGCACGGTACGACGTCCTCCCGCGCGAGAGCGACATCCTGCGGCTCGACTTCTGGAAGCACGCGTTCGAACGGCTCAAGAGCACGGAAGCCATCCACCTCGCCGGGCAGGGAAAGAACGCGGGTTGCTGGGTGATGGACCTGGCCGGTGCCGAGGAGGACGCCGGTGAAGACCAGAAGGTCATCGTGCGCTCCAACGGGACCGTCACCTACGTCGGCAAGGACATCGCGTACCAGATGTGGAAGTTCGGGCTGCTCGGCAAGGATTTCCGCTATGTGCCGTTCGACTGGTCCCCGCGGCGCGAGCTCTACCCCCTGTGGTCCACGACATCCGACGGAAAAAACGAGAACCCGCGGGCGTTCGGCTCCGGCGCGCGCGTCTACAACGTCATCGACACCCGCCAGTCTTACCTCCAACGCGTCGTCCAGCAGGGATTGCGCAGCCTCGGGCATGACGAGCAGGCCGACCGTTCGATCCACTACGCCTACGAGATGGTCGCGCTGACACCGGCGGCGGTGGCGGCGATGTTCCCCGATCATCCGCTGACCGAGGAGGACCGTGGGCGCGCCTATCTCGAGATGTCCGGCCGCAAGGGACTGGGCGTCAAGGCGGACGATCTGCTCGACACGTTGATCGAACGCGCGCGCAGCGAGATCGCCAAGCGCAATCCCGAGCTGGATGCGCAGGAGATCGACGAGATGGCGCGACGTATCGCCGTCGGAGCGGTTCGCTACTACATGCTCCGCTACACGCGCAATCGGGTCGTCGCCTTCGACCTCGACGCGGCGCTCTCGTTCGAGGGCGAAACCGGCCCCTACCTGCAGTACTCCGTGGTCCGGGCGCGCAACATCCTCGGCAAGGTCGAACAGTCGTTCGGCCCCGAAGCCATCGCCGCGGACGGTCTGAGCGGCGACGTTTCACTCGGCGCGCTTCCGCCGAAAACCGTTGCCGAGCACTGGAACCTGGTCTTGCAGTTCCTGCGGGTCGACGCGGTCGTCGCCCAGGCGGTCGAGACGCTGGAGTTGTCGACGGTGGCCAAACACGCCTACACGCTGGCCCAGGCGTTCAACTCCTTCTACCACCGCTATCGTGTCGCGCAGGAGGAAGACGAATCGATCCGTCGCGCGCGCACCGCGATTGTCCGTCTGTATCACGACGGGATGATCGAGTTGCTCGAGCTGTTGGGGATCGAGGTGCCGACCCGAATGTGACCGTGCGTGGTACCCTTCATTGACCGGATGGGATCGGGCCGCCCGTGTCGTCGCATGCCATGAAAAACGTTGTTCTCGGGATCTTGTTCGTCGCCCTCTGGAGCGCCGGCCCGGTCGATGCCGCCCCCTCGACCATGCCCTTCGACGAGGTTCGCAAGGGCATGCGCGGAATCGCGCGCACCGTCTTCGACGGCACGACCGTCGAGAGCTTCGACGTCGAGATCCTCGGCAAGCTGCCGAACATCGGCCCACGCCAGAATCTGATCCTGGCGCGTTGCAGCGGCGGACCGCTGGCGGAGACGGGAATCCTCTCCGGGATGAGCGGAAGCCCGGTAACCATCGACGGCCGGTTGGTCGGCGCGATCGCGTACAGCTGGGGGTTTTCCACCGAGGCGATCGCGGGGATCACACCCATCGAAGAGATGCTCGCGGTCGCGCGACGCGACGCCGCCGGCACGGAGCGCGCGGCGCGAGCCGCGTGGGAGGAGAACTGGCGGCACACCCTGTTCGACGCGGCAGGCCTGAACGCGATGTTCGATCGAACCCTGGCGGGGCTCGGCGCCGCTCCGCGTGGCTCCTGGGTGCAACCACTCGGCCTCAGCGGATTCGGTCGCGGCGAACGGGGCATCCGTGAGCGGCTCGAACGCGCCGGCATTCACGCCGTTCAGGTCGGCAGCGGTGCAGACGACGACGTGACGAGCCCACCGCTCGAGCCGGGATCCGCCATCGCGCTGAAGCTCGTCCGCGGCGACGTCGAGATGACCGCGTCGGGGACCGTCACCTGGATCGACGGGGACGGCGTCCTGGCGTTCGGTCACCCGCTGTTCGGTCTCGGGTCGGTCGATCTTCCCATGACCGGAGCGCGGGTCGAAACGTTGATGCCCAGCCTGATGAGCTCCGCCAAGGTGGCCGTTGCGCTCGACGAGGTCGGCGCGCTGCGGCAAGATCGTGCCGCGGCGGTGTACGGCCGGCTCGGGGCCGAGCCGTCGATGATTCCCATCCGCGTCCAGCTCGACAGGGGCGCCGACAGCCGGACGTTCTCCTTCGACGTCGCCGACGACCCCATGCTCGCTCCGGTCCTCTTTTACCTGACCCTCGGTGGGATCCTCCGGGCCGAGGAACGCGCCTCAGGCAACCTGACCGTGCGCGTGGCGGAGGGCTCGGTGATCAAGATGGACGACGATCAGGACGTCGCCCTGGACAACGTATTCGCAGGCCCCGAAGCACTCGACTATGCGACGGGGATCCCCGCCTACATCCTTCATTTAATGATGAACAACGTCTGGGCGGCGCCGCGGATCGTCGGGGTCAACATCATCCTCGAGTACGAACCGCAACCTCGCAGCGCCCGCCTGGTACGGGCCGTGGCCGATCGCTATCGGGTCGCGCCGGGCGAGACGGTCGGCCTCGAGCTGGTCCTCGCTCCGTTTCGCGGCCCGCGCCGCACGCTCCACGCCTCCCTGCGGATCCCCGACGGGCAACCCGCCGGTACGATGACCCTGCTCATCGGCGGCGCGGCGGCGGTGCAACGGGACGAACGGACCGACACCTCGATCCTGCCCCGCGACCTCGATCAACTCGTGCTTCTGATCAACCAGCTTCGTCGCAACGACCGCCTCTACGTGGTGGCTCCGACCGAGGATCCCGGACTCTTCATCGACGGCGCGCGGATGCCGAATCTTCCGCCGTCGGTGGCCGCCGTCCTGGCCCGGCCGGGCGGCCGGGGCAACAGGATCCGCGTACCTCGTCGAAACATGCTGGAAGAATCGCTCGACGCGGGCGAGGTCGTGGAGGGCATGGCCCGTCTCGAGTTGGAGATCGTGCGGCGGTGAGCACCCGATTGGCCATTGCGCTCGCGCTGCTCGGATTC
>JBFFZZ010000222.1:0-5365 GCA_041568335.1 Candidatus Polarisedimenticolaceae bacterium
GCGGCCGCGAAGCGGCTGGTCGACGCCGGTCTCGAAACGATCGTCCTGGAACGCAAGAAGCTCCCGCGGCACAAGATCTGCAGCGGCATCCTGTCGCCGCGTGGGCATCGTTTCCTGCTCGAGAACTTCGGCCCGCTTCCCCGCGAGATCCTGCACGAGCCCACCTCTTGCCGTGGCGTGACGTTCCACTTCCCCAGCCTGTCGAGCCTGAGCATGGATTTTCACGGCGGGCCGACGCCGCACCTGCACCGTCGCTTTTCCGACTACTGGGCGATCCGGCGCAGCGGCGTCGAGGTCCATGACGAGACCACGTTTCTGGGTCTGGAAGACGACGGACAACGCGTGACGGTACGAGCTCGCGGCGACAGCGGAGAAAAACGGTATCGCGCGCGTGTCGTCATCGGGGCCGACGGCCCCAGCTCGCCGGTGATCCGTGCCGTCCTGCCGGAGCACCCGAAACGCATTCCCTGGTTCTTCGTCGGGCAGAAGTTCCATTCGATCGAGTCGTGCCCGCTCAGTCCGGACTATTTCCACTTCTGGTTCCATCCCGCGCTGGGTCACTACACCTGGAGCCACGAGCGCGACGGAACGCAGATCGTCGGGGTGGGTTTCGATGCCGGGGGTAACTTCCACGCGACGCATCGCAAGGTCGTCGATTACATGCGGGACAAGCACGACGTGCGGCTCGGGCCGGCGGATGAGCACGAGGGCTGCGCGGAGAACTTCGGACCATCGCTGATCAACCGCTACGTGTTCGGCAAGGGCAACGTGTTGATCACGGGCCAGGCGGCCGGGTTCCTCAACATGATGGCCGAGGGTATGAGCTGCGCGTTGCACTCGGGCGCCATCGCGGGCGAGTCGGTCGTGTCGGCGTTGCGGGTCAACCGCCCGGTGCAGGAGGTCTACCGGCGGATGATCGTCTCGGAGGTTCGCCGCTGTTCCGATCAGTGGAACCCGCTGATGATCGCGTTCGGCAACCCCCACGAGGCCGACTTCAAGGCGGCGCTCCGCGAGCTCCCGCGTCGGGAGCAGCTGACGATCCTGCGGGAGATCCTCTCCTTCCTTCGTATCTACGCGAAGTTCAAGTGGGGCCGTCAGATCCTCGGCCAGGCGGTCGGCAGGGTGTTTCGCGGCGGGTATTCGCCGGCCCGGTGGGTCTAGCTTGCAAGCGAAGAAATAGGCTATCGTCCGCCCATGAGCTCGCGCACGTTCCACGAATGGCTCAAGCGCCGCCTGGCCTTCATCACGATGAAGATCCGCCACGGCCCGCTCAAGGGAAAATCGTGGAACATCAGCAGCGGCAGCAAGTTCATCCGCGGCGAGTACGAGCCCGAAAATACCCGGGCCATCGAGGATCTCGTGCACCCGCGCGACGTGGTGTTCGATATCGGCGCTCACGTCGGATACTTCACCGTGTTGATGTCCCAGCGCGTCGGCCCGCAGGGCCGGGTCGTCTCCTTCGAACCGCGCGACATCAACCTCGATTTCCTTCGCCAGCACGTGCGGATCAACCGCTGCGACAACGTGAAGATCATCGACGCCTGCGTGGGAGATCACGCCGGGGCCGCCAAGCTCGAGACGCGTGTCGGTACCGGCAAGGGCCACGTGTCGGACGAGGGCAACGTCGAGGTCCGCATGGTCGTGCTCGACGAGCTGGTCAAGTCGGGTGATCTTCCCGCGCCCCAGTTCATGAAGATCGATGTCGAGGGCGGCGAGATGATGGTGCTCGAAGGCGCCCGGGAGATCATCGAGACGCACCACCCGCGCATGGTCCTGGCGACCCACTCGCCCGAGCTGCGGCAGGCCTGCTCCGACTTCCTGACGGCGCGCGGCTACGAGATGCAGGACATCCAGGCCACCGGCGACGGTTGCGAGTGGCGCGTGATTCCTGTCGAGCAGTCCACGGCAGGTTCCACCGCGGCGTCATGAAGCTCGACGCCCTGACGCCCATGCTGATGTGCAAGGACGTCCAGGCGTCGATCGCGTTTTACACCGAGGCTCTCGGCTTCACGGTTCGAGCCCGCATGGACGCTCTCGGCAAGTCGGGCTGGGCCACGCTGGAGCACGGGCATGTGCATCTGATGCTGGCCAGCCCGACCTACATCCCCGACGGCGTCCATGTCGACGGCCGCTTCCCCCAGGCGGTCTACTACTTCTACCCGGACGACGTCGCCGCGCTCCGCGCGAGCCTGGTCGAGAAGGGACACAGCCCCACCGAGCTGGAGGACCGCTTCTACGGGATGCGCGAGTTCGAGCTGGTGGACCCCGACGGGCACGTGCTGCTGTTCGGCCAGGAGATCGAACCGTTCCCCCATCCGAAAGCCTAGCGGGCGGATTTTCGTCGTTACCTTCCGCGCGAATCCGGTTAGAATCCGACGTAGGAGGGGTCGACATGTTCAGGAAAGCCATCGTAACGATTCTGATTCTTGGTCTGACGGCGGTTGCCGGCGTTGCCTCTGCCGACTACATCGCCTACGCACAGACCAAGAAGGGTGAAGAGCTCCCGTACCCGGAGAACGCCCGCGCCATCGTCAAGAAGAACGCCAAGCAGCTCGTCGGCGTCCGCTGGGGCGAGTACAACGGCAAGAAGATCCGTATCGGCGTGTTGCCCGCGGACAACCAGTCGAGTGTCGCCTCCTACAGCTGGCACGGCGGCGAATACTCGGCCGGTGTCGAACAGGTGCCGATGAACGGGATCGACGCGTTGCTCGCCGACGCGATGGCAAAGACCAATCGTTTCACGATCCTGACGCGCACCGAAGAGCTCGACGACGTCCTCGGCGAGCAGGACCTCGGCGACTCGGGTCGCGTGGCCAAACCGTCGGCCGCCAAGATCGGCCAGGTGCTCGGCGCGCAGTACCTCATTCAGATCGTGATCAACAGCTACGAGCCGAACGTCGGCGGGAAGAAGGTCGGTATCGGCGGGTTCAGCCGCAAGCTGAGAGGCCTCGGTGGGGCCAAGGTCGGCAAGAACAAGTCCTACGTCCAGATGACGTTCAAGTTGATCGACGCCGAGACCAGCGAGATCGTCGCCAGCGAGGTCATCGAGTCGACGATCAGCGATCTGAGCATCGGCGGCGGCGGGATGGGCTGGGGCGGCGCCGGAGCGATCGGCGGTTTCCTCTCCAGCTACTCCAAGACACCGGTCGGCCAGGCGGTGATGGCCGGGATCAACATCGGTGTCGTCGAGCTCGTCAAACAGGTCGGCAACCTGCCGCTGAGCGGCTCGGTGGTGAAGGTCGACACGGACAAGGTGATCGTCAACCTCGGCGAGGGCACCGTCTCGACCGGCGACCTGCTCAAGGCCGTTTCGAAGGGCGAGGAGTTCATCGACCCGGAAACGGGTCTGTCCCTGGGCGCCGAGGAGGAAGAGATCGGCGTGCTCAAGGTGACGTCGGTCCAGGAGAAGTTCTGCTACGCGGAACCGGTCGGCTTCGAGGTCTCGGCGCTGTCCCGCGGGGACAAGGTCGTCAGCGACGCGGAACCTGCCCCGCTCCAGTTCGGGCCTCCCTGGAAAGACTGATCCGGCGCCCTAGAACCAGCGCCGGCCGACCGCGTTGCGCAGGTCCAGCATCAGGCTGAACAACGACGGGACGAGGATCAACGTGAACACGGTCGAGACGACCAGCCCGCCGATCACGACCGAGCCGAGACCGCGGTAGAGCTCCGAGCCCGCGCCGGGGAAGGCGACCAGCGGCATCATCGCCAGCACCGACGTCGAGACGCTCATGAAGATCGGACGCATGCGGTTGATGACCGACTCACGGATCGCGGCTCGCTCCGCCATCCCTTCGCGCATGTGGTTGAGCGACTGGTGCACGATCAGGATCGCGTTGTTGACCACCGTGCCGATCAAAATGATGAAACCCATCATCGTCAGGACGTCGAGCTTCTGCCCGACGAGCGCGTTGACCAACGCCAGCCCGATGAACCCGCCCATCCCGGCGAGCGGCACGCTGAACATGATCACGAAGGGATACAGGAAGCTCTCGAACAGCGCCGAGAGCAGCAGGTAGGTCAGGACCAGGGCGAGGATCAGATCCCAGCGGATCGTCTCGAGGGTCTCGACCAGCTTGCTGGCGGCGCCGCTCAACGAGATCTTGTAGGGCGGCGCGAGCCGGCCGGATTCGCGCATCGGCTCGATGATCTCCTGTCCAATCGTCTCCATCGCGCGTTCGAGCGGCACGCTCTCGTCGGACTTGACCTGGATCGTGATCGTCCGCTCGCGCTCGCTGTGGTTGATCTGCACCGGACCGTTGACGGGGGAGACATCGGCCACCGATCCGATCGTGACCAACCCGCCGGCGGGCGTCGCGATGGGCATCTGTTCCAGCAGGTGGGTGCGATGCGCGTAGCTCTCCTCGGCCATCAGCTGGATGTCGATCTCCTGCCCGTCGAGCTTGTACTCGCTCGCCTTGGCGCCGTCGACGAGCACGCTGACCGCATAACCCAGCTCGCGGTTGGTCAGCCCCGCCTCCGCCGCTCGTAAGCGATCCGTGACGACCTGGACCTCGGGGTTGCCGAGGTCCAACGAGGGCACCGGGATCGCCTGTGCGCCGGGCATCTTCTCCATCACCTCGCCGAACACCTGACCGCCGATCGCGATCAGCTGCTCGAGATCGGGGCCGGTGATCTCGATGTCCACACCGCCGGAATCGCCGAGCCCGCGTTCGAACATGGAGATCTGCGAGACGAACGAGATCGTGCCGGGGAGATCGGCGGTGGCTTCCTGAAACGCGGGGATCAGCTCCTTCACGCGCGAAGCGTCCTTGGAGCTGATTCCCGCAAAGGCGAATCCGTTGAGCGCGACGAAGAAGTAGTCGTCGACGCCGCCGCCGGGGAGAGCCTCCGCCTCAGGGGAGCCGGCCTCGTGTTGCCACAGCGGTCGCAACCGCTCGGTGATCACGTCGTGCATCGCGATCATCTCGTCGAGGTTGTAACCCGGCGGGGGGAGCAACCGGCCGAAGGCGAAGTTCTGGTTGCCGGCCGGGAGGTACTCGCGGTCCGGCATCAACAGGACGCTGATCCCGATCGCGCCGATCGTAAAGGCCGCCACGACACCGACGCGGAGGGCCGTCGAGCCGATGAGCCGGTAAACCAGATCCCCGACCCACCGGGTCAGCCGCTTCGCCCGCTCCGCAACGCCCCACAGCCGCTTGTACCCGGCGTCCGAGTCCATACCGTGGCTGGAACCGAGCACCTTGGCCGACAGGCTCGGGATGACCGTGATCGAGACCACCAGGCTCAACGCCACGGCGAAGCTGATGGCCAGCGCGATGTCGCCGAACAGCTGACCGACCTCCTCCTTCATGAAAACGACGGGCAGAAACACGGCGATCGTCGTGGCCCTGCTGGCGAGCACCGC
>JBFFZZ010000223.1:0-5304 GCA_041568335.1 Candidatus Polarisedimenticolaceae bacterium
AGAACGGCGACTCCGCCTGCGAGACGACGAGGCCACCGGGCACGAGAACCCGCTTGACGTCGCCGTAGAACTCCGCGCCGAACAGCGGCGTGGCGGGCCCGATCGGATCGGTCGAGTCGACGATCACGAGGTCGTAGCGGTCGTCGGTCTCGGCGACGAACTTGACACCGTCCTCGACGGTCACGCTCACGCGCTCGTCGTTCAACGCCTCGGATGTGACTGGCAGATGCTCGCGGCAGGCCTCGATCACCAGGGGGTCGATCTCGACGAGCCGGACGGCCTCGATCGACGGGTGGCGCAGCAGCTCGCGCACCGTGCCACCGTCTCCCCCGCCGATGACCAGCGCATGCTTGACGCCGGGGTGCACGAACATCGGGACGTGGGCGATCATCTCGTGGTAGACCCACTCGTCCCGCTCGCTGACCATCGCGATGGAGTCGTTGAACAGCATGCGGCCGAATCCTTCGGTCTCGACCAGATCGATCTGCTGGAAGTCGCTCTCGCCGGAGTACAACGTTCGCCGCACCCTGTAGCGCAGGCCGAGGTGCCCCTGGTGCAGCTCCTCGGCCCACAGCTCGAGCCGGTGCTTGGCGTCGTCGCTCACGACGTCTCCAGCTCCAGCGTCTCCACCGCGATCGGGATCGGGTGCGGCTTCGCCTCGGCATCGGGTGGCCGGAAGTGGCTCAGGAAGCGGACCTGGTAGCCGCAGTCGATGCGCTGCGTGACGTTGGCCCGCAGCGAGTAGCCGGCCGGAGCGTCGTAACGCGCCGCGCCCTGATCGAAGAGAACGACGTCGAACGAACGGGGACGGAAGACGTCGAGCACGCGCTCGCACAACGCCGAGGGATCCTCCCCGAACCCGAAGTTGGTCTCGAAGCTGGCGTACGAGCCGTGCTCCTGCGGTGTGACGTGGATGGTGCCGT
Source organism: Candidatus Polarisedimenticolaceae bacterium (assembly GCA_041568335.1). Lineage (GTDB taxonomy): Bacteria > Acidobacteriota > Polarisedimenticolia > Polarisedimenticolales > Polarisedimenticolaceae > WVWW01. Next base: position 924 of record JBFFZZ010000223.1, read on the forward strand.
AATGCTTCCCGTAGATACCGTTCAGCGAATAGCCGCTGGGCTCGAACAGGTGCTCCTCGAAACGGTAACCGGGAAGGATGCGGCGCATCGCCTCGGTCCGCTCGCGCTCCGTCTCCCGACCCGCGCGCCGCAGATCGAACATCGCCGCGGCATCGCGGTCGAGGTCGTGCATCAGGATCTCCAACGTCGCGTCGCCCGGCTCGGCGTCGTACGGGCGATCGAGGTGATAGAGGTGGAGGTGATGCTCGTCCTCGTCCCCGAAGCGCATCGCCTTGCCCGGGAGCATCTCGTTCAGCGCGACCGCGTCCTGGTAAAAGCTCGTCGGCTGCTCGTGCGGGAAGACCTCGTTCTTGCGCTCGAAGACGAAGAACTCGACCTCCTGCGCCGGCACGTCCTTCAGCAGCTCCGCGACGGCATCGACCAGCCGTGTCTGGCCGCAGGTGATCATCAACATCTTGTCTTCGAAGACGAACAGGCTCGATTCGGAGAGAAGGTAGGCGTCGCAGCTCTCCGCGGAGAGCGTGGAGATCACGTTGGCCCCGGCCGCGCCCACGATCCGGCGCCAGCGTTGCGCACCCAGATCCCGTAGGTCGGGCGTACCGGCCGAAACCACCAGCTCGACCTTTTTCTCGGTGCCTTCGAAGAATCGGTTGGCCATCGTCCTGGAACCCCGACGGATTCTGCCACAATCGATGCGCTCCCGCCCGGGCGTGCTAGAACCTACCCCGGGACGGCTTTCGGAGGTGCGGATGGGGGCGGGTCTCAGCGCGGACGATCGACTGCGGGTGACCTACCGGTTGCTGTGCGGCGAGGGCGAGACCCCCCAGGACAGGGCCGAGGACATCGCCTACGAGCAGACCGTCGAGCTTCCGGCCTCCTGCGTGGGCGAGGCGATCACCGCGAACGTCGTCGGTCGTATCGAGTCCGTCGAGCCCGGCGAGTCACGCGGGTGGACCGCCGTCATCTCCTACTCGCCGGAGTGGATCGGCGACGAAGCCGCCCAGCTCGCCAACCTGCTGTTCGGGAACATCTCGCTCAAGCAGGGCATCGTCATCACGGACCTCGAGTGGCCGCGGACCCTCCTGGATCGATTCGGCGGCCCGGCGCACGGGATCGAGGGGCTGAGAAAGATCACCGGTGTGAAGGCGAAGCGGCCGCTGCTCTGCGCCGCGCTCAAACCGGTCGGTCTGTCCGCCGAGGAGCTCGGCGAGCTGTGCTTTCGTTTTGCCGACGGCGGCATCGATTTGATCAAGGACGATCACGGGCTGGCCGATCAGCCGACGGCCCCGTTCGAGGAACGTGTGGGCCGATGCTCCGAGGCGGTCGCGCGCGCGAACGCATCGACGGGCGGGAACACCCTGTACTTTCCCAACGTCACCGGCCCGGCGTCGCGGATGGGCGAACGCGTCGGGATCGCTCGCGAAGCCGGCTGCCGGGGCGTGCTCGCGTCACCGTTGCTGGCCGGCCTGGACAGCCTGCAAGACCTGCGAGGAAGCGGCCTGGCGGTGCTCGCCCACCCGGCGCTGAGCGGCGCGTTCTTCAACGCCAATCACGGAATCCTCCCCGGAGTCCTGCTGGGGGACGTTTTCCGGGTTCTCGGCGCCGACGGCGTGATCTACCCCAACGTGGGGGGACGGTTCCCGTTCGACGACGGCCTCTGTCTGGCGATCAACGATCGATTGCGGCGCGAGCTCGGCAAGATCTCACCGTCGTTTCCGGTCCCCGGTGGCGGCATCGACGTCAAGATCGTGCCCCACTGGATCGCGCACTACGGTCCCGACACCATCCTTCTAATAGGTGGGAGTCTTTATGGTCAGGACGACTTGACCCGGGCGACGCGCCGACTCGTCGACACCGTGTCGCAGGCGGCGGACTAAAACCGGTTGACAGAAAAAACGATGGGGCTTACATTCGCTCGTACGATGATTCGACTTCAGTCCAGCAACACGTCCTGGTGGTGGCGTCTCCCAGAGTCGCCGGAGGCTGAAGTCTGTCCCTGATCCACCCGTAGAGCGTTTAGTCAGACACCCAAAGCCCCGGCGACTGCCGGGGCTTTTTTGTGCCCATGCGCGACGAGAAAGGCCCGCGACCATGACGACGTTGACACGCCCGCCCCTGTTGACCGACGCGATCCGCACGGTGACCGACGAGCGCCCCCTCACGTTCGAGGCCGCGCGCGAGGTCGCCGAGACGATCATGGACGGCGGCGCCTCGGCGCCCCAGATCGCCGCCCTCCTCGTCGCCCTGCGGATGAAGGGCGTGACGCTGGACGAGATCCGGGGGTTCGCGACGGCGATGCGGAACCGCTCGACGAAGGTCGACGCCCCTCCCGGCGCGGTCGACCCGTGCGGCACCGGAGGCGACAACCGCGGGACCTTCAACGTCTCGACCGCCGCCGCCTTCGTCGCCGCGGCGGCCGGTTGCCCGATCGCCAAGCACGGCAACCGGTCGGTGTCGTCGCGCTGCGGGAGCGCCGAGCTGCTCGAAGCCCTGGGGATCGATCCCGCGCCCGACCCCGAGCGCGCCACGCTCGACCTCTCACGCTACGGGCTCTGCTTCCTGTTCGCGCCGCGCTACCACGAGGCGACACGCCACGCGGTCGAGCCGCGGAGGGCGATCGGCGTGCGCAGCATCTTCAACCTGGTCGGCCCGCTCACCAACCCGGCCGGTGTCCGACGCCAGCTGCTCGGTGTGTTCGACGCGAAGTGGACCGAACCGTTGGCCCACGTGTTGCGTGAGCTGGGTTCGGTGCATTGTCTCGTGGTTCACGGCGACGACGGGCTCGACGAGATTTCGATCGGCGCGGCGACGCGGATCAGCGAGCTCCGGGACGGCCAGGTGGAGACGTGGCGGCTCGACCCTCGCGAGCTGGGGTTCCGGTTGCGGCCCCTCGACTCGATCCGCGGGGGCGACCCCGCGGACAACGCCACGATTGTGCGCAACGTGCTCGACGGCAAGCGTGGCGCCGCGCGGGACATCGTCCTCCTCAACGCCGGCGCCACGCTTTACGTCGGGGGCATCGCGTCCACGATCGAGGACGGCATCGCGCGCGCCGCGCAATCGATCGACGGCGGCGCGGCGCTTGCGTTGCTGGAGGAGTTTTGCCGTGGCTGACCGGTTGGAGACCATCCTCGAGCGCAAGCGGCAGGAAGTCGCTCTGCTGAAGACCGGCTTGCGGCGGCGCATCCCGTTGCACGAAGCCCCGCGCGACTTCGCCGCCGCCCTCGCGCAACAGGGTTTGCGTTTGATCGCCGAGATCAAGCGGCAGTCCCCTTCGCTTGGCGAGATCCGCGGAGAGCTCGACGTCGAACAGACCGCACGCGCGTTCGAACGGCACGGTGCCGCCGCGATCTCCGTGCTCACCGACCGGCCGTTCTTCGGCGGATCGCTCGACGACCTCGCCGCCGCCCGGCGGGCCACCCGGCTCCCGATCCTGCGCAAGGACTTTCTCGTCGACGAGCTGCAGCTCGAAGAGAGCCGGCGTGCCGGCGCCGACGCGGTCCTGCTCATCGTGACGGTGCTGGGCCGGCGGCTCGCATCGTTCCTCGATCGCTGCCGCGCGCTCGAGCTCGACGCGCTCGTCGAGGTCCACGACGAGATCGAGCTGCACCGCGCGCTGGATGCCGGGGCGCACCTGATCGGCGTCAACAACCGGGATCTCAAACGCTTCGAGGTCGATCGTTCGATCGCGACACGGCTTCGCCCGCTGATCCCCGCGCGCTGCCTCTCGGTCGCCGAGAGCGGGATCCGGTCTCGCGGCGACATGCTCCGTCTGGACCGCGCGGGATTCGATGCCTGTCTGGTCGGCGAAGCGTTGATGCGCGCGCCCGATCCGGGCACGGCGATCGACGACCTGCTCGGTCGTCCGACGGTGCCCGCGCCATGACCCGGATCAAGATCTGCGGCATCACCTGTCTCGAGGACGCGCTGGAGGCCGTGGCCGCGGGGGCGGATGCCCTGGGATTCGTCTTCGCACCTTCGGTCAGGCGGATCGATCCGCGCAGCGCGGGCGAGATCGCCGCGGCGTTGCCCCCGTTCGTGCGGACGATCGGGGTGACCGTCGACGCCTCCGACGGCGAGATCGATGCGATCGTCACGCAGGCGCGGGTCGACCTGCTGCAGTTCCACGGCGACGAGCCCGCGGAGCGCTGCCTCGCGCAGGCGCGACCGGTGATCAAGCGCATCCCGGTTTCCGGCTCGGACGATCCCGCGACGCTCCGGGCACGGGCCGCGCGTTATCGGGGCATTCCCCTGCTGGCCGATCCGGGTCGCGGCGACGGGCGTTCGTTCCCCTATGCCGTCGCCGCGGTGTTGCCGCGACCCTTCGTGCTCGCGGGCGGGATCGAAGCCGCCAACGTCGGCGAGGCGATCCGGCAGGCGC
>JBFFZZ010000224.1:0-5277 GCA_041568335.1 Candidatus Polarisedimenticolaceae bacterium
ACGGATCTGCTCGACCGCGAACGTGTCCCGCACGCGATGCTGTTTCACGGTCCGGAGGGCGTCGGCAAGTCATCGACCGGCCGGCTGGTGGCACGGGCGCTGATCTGCCGCGTTTCCGGCTGCGGCACGTGCGACGACTGCCGGCTGTTCGATGCGGGAAACCACCCCGACTTCATCCACGTCAAACTCGAGCTTCGCAAGGACGCCAAGGAGCTCCGCAAGCGGATCGTCGTCGACCAGATCCGCCGGGTCGCGAGCCTGATCGGGACGGCTCCACGCGCCGGCGCCCGGCGGGTGGTTCTCATCGATCCGGCGGACAAGATGAACCTCGAGGCGCAGAACGCGCTGCTCAAGACGCTGGAGGAGCCGCCGCCTCACGCGGTGTTGATCCTCATCGCCGCGCGGCCTCAGGTGCTCGTTTCGACGGTGCGCTCCCGCTGCTTCGCGCTGGGCTTCGGGCCGCTACGCGCGGAGCAGCTCGCCGGTTTGCTCGAGTCTCGCGGCATCGATCCGCGGGAGGCACGAACCCGGGCTGCGCTCGCCGAAGGGCGGCCGGGGCGCGCGATCGAGCTGGACCTGGAGATGCTCTACGAGCGGCGTGAAGGGTTGCTCACCGGGCTGGAACGGTTGGCGTCCAAGCCCGACCTCAAGATGCTCCAGGAACTCGCCGCGTCCGTCGCCGGCAAGGACGAGCCCGCGCTGCAGGCCAATCTCGAGCTGCTCGCGGGTCTGCTCCGTGACGCCGCACGCTGCGCCGCCGGGGACCCTGCCGACGTCCTCGTGCACGCGGACCTGGCCGACCGCCTGTCGCGTCTCGGTTCGACCCTCGGCGCCGAACGCGCCTCCGGGCTCGTGGCCTCGACCGACAAGCTGCGCGACCAGCTGCGCTTCAACCTCAACCGAACCCTCGTCGCCGAGAGCCTGCTCGCCGCCGTCGCCGGCGGCCCGCTCCCCTGACCCGCTCGCAGCGCCGCTCCGCTCCGCCCGCAACGCGCTGGGTCGAGCGGAGCTTTGACCGAGGCTGCGGGCATCCCGCATACGGGAAAGAGGGCGCCGGCTTCAGCGACTTGTGAAGTCGTATGACGGAACCGGAAGGCCGACCGTCCGCGAAGCTCGACCCAGCGCGTTGCGGGCGGAGCGGATCCGACGAGACGGTGAGAATCTGCGCGCGTCAGTCGCGGGTCCGGCACAGCAGGACGACGGTCTCGACGTGGTGCGTTTGCGGGAACAGGTCGATCGGGGCGACGCGCTCCAGGCCGTAGCCCGCTTCGAGGAAGGGCTTGAGGTCGCGCGCCAGCGTGGGTGGGTCGCAGGAGACGAGGATCACGCGTGCCGGTTCGAGCGCGAGGATGCCGGGGGCCACGCCGCGGCCGAACCCGCTGCGAGGGGGGTTGGCGACGACGAGTTCGGCCGGCTTGCCCTGCTGGGACCGCAGGTACGGTTGAACGGTTCCGTGCACGTGGTGGGTGTTCTTCAGGCCCGCCCGACGCGCGGTTCGTTTGCCCGCGTCGATCGCGTCGCGATCGGCATCGCAAACGACGACGTGACGCGCTCCGGCGCGGGCCAGGTGCAGGCCGAACGCGCCGACGCCTCCATAGAGGTCGAGCACCCGTTGCCCCTGGACGTCGCCGGCGAGCTCGAGCACCCGATCGATCAGCGCCGCTCCGCCCGTCGGGTTGACCTGCATGAACGACGCGGCCGGAAGGCGGAACTCGAAGCCACCGACGCGCTCGACGATGAACGGTTTCCCGTGCAGCGGCTCGACACGCACGCCTCCGCGCCGGCCCGGCCGAGCGTGGAGGGAAACGACGGCGTCCGTCCCGGCCGCCAGCTCACGGGCCAGATCGGCGGCGCCCGGGAAGGCGCTCTTCGTGCCCCACAGGCCGACGAGCCGGCGTCCCGCCGAGCTCACTCGAATCAGGATCCGGAACGGACCGTGGCGCACGAGCTCCGCGGCAACGTCGTCGCGGCGGGCGACGAAATCGCGGATCGACCCCAGCACCTCGTTGGCCCGCTCGCCTTGCAGCGGGCAGTCCGTCAGGTCCACCAGGGAGCGTGCGCCGTCGATCCGACCCCACAGGCCGATGGCGACGGCGCCGTCCGGGCCCCGGCCCGCGCTGAACTCCACCCGGTTGCGGTAGCCGAGCGGCGGCGAGGGCCGGGAGACCGCATCGACGCGCGGGTCCGGGATCCCGGCAATCCGCTCCAGCGCGTCGACGATCAGCCTGCGCTTCCAGCGTTGCTGGCGCTCCTCGGGGAGCGGCATCCAGGGACAGCCTCCGCAACAGACCTGATGCGGGCAGGGAGGATCGCGGCGGTCGTCCGAGGCACGCTCGACACGGATGCCGACGCTCTCGACGAAACGGGCTCGAACCCGCTCGGCCCTTGCCCACAGCCGGTCTCCGGGGAGTCCCCCCTCCACGAACCAGACCCGACCCTCCGAGCGACCCACGCCACGGCCTCCCGAGACCAGCCCGTCGATCTCGATCAGCGTCTCGGAGCCTGTTGCGAGAGCCCCTATATTTTGTGGCAATCGGATCTCCGAATGCCTCATCTTGGACTTTTCACTTGACATCGATTTCTTTTGAGGGGTATGGTGCTCCCCGTCGTTGAGGCCCCATCCGGGTCCGGGGTCCGTTCGGAAACAGAACGTCTCACTCAGATCGTAAGGGAAAAATATGCCTCTCGGGTGCTGGTCGCTCTCTCCGGGGAATCCTAGCCCGACCTCGATACACTGGAACCGGTCTTTGATCGGCTCCTCCTACCTACCGCCTGTCGGGGTCCTCTCCGGCAGGTATCCTGCTTTCGCCTACCGTTGGAGTCTTGACCCGTGCCAGGGTGAAGGTTCACCGGGGAGAGCGACCAGCATCCGACGAGCATAGCCCTTGAGACCGCCGGCGTTTCGCCGGCGGTCACAATCCGTCCTCAAAAAGCGAAGATCGGTCCTGTTTCCTCGCTTTACTCTCTTTAGCTTCCACCGTAATTTCAACTCGGTTCACGAGTTTTCAAACATTCGAGGACCAAACGGACGGCTCGACTGGCGGCCGAGAATGACCGGGGGGGATTGGATCGGCCACCCGGCCGTCCATAAGGCAGCTGAGTAGCCCACCTCCCCCGCGAGGGGGAGTACCCGGCTGCCCTGCTTGGGGGCGATAACCAAGGTTATCGCCCCCTTCTTTTTTAGAACTCCGCGAGCTGTTGCCGATAGGCTTCGACGTTGCGCCGTAATTCACGGACGCTGTCGCCGCCGAACTTGATCAGGACTTCCTCGGCCAGGATCCAGGCGACCATCGCCTCGCCGACCACGCCCGCCGCGACGATCGGGACGGTGTCCGTTCGCTCCCGCACCGCCTCGAAGGGCTCCTTGGTCACGAGATCCACCGAGTCGAGCGGCTTGGGGAGCGAGGCCAGCGGCTTGAGCCAGCCCCGGCAGCGAATGGTCTCGCCGTTGCTCATCCCGCCCTCGATTCCGCCGGCGCGATTCGACGGGCGCACGAAGCCGCGCCCCGCCGAATAGAGGATCGGGTCGTGATGCTCGCTCCCGTGGCGTGACGTGGACTCGACACCTTCACCGACGCTCACCGCCTTGACCGCCTGGATCGACATCAGCGCTCCCGCGAGGCGGCCGTCGAGTCGGCGATCCCAGTGCGCGTGGCTCCCGAGGCCGGCGGGGACCCCGCGCGCCAACACCTCGAACTCGCCGCCGATGGAATCACGATCCGTTTGCGCCCGCTTGACCGCACCGATCATGGCTTCCGTCGTGGCCACATCGAGCACACGCATCGGAGCGTCGTCAGGCAGCGCGAGCAACGCGTCGAACCGGTCGTCGCCCAGCGGCGGTGCCGGCACACCGCCGACCGCGGCAGTATGGCTCGTGACCTCGATACCGACGGACTCCAGCAACAGCTTGGCCAGCGCACCGGCGGCCGTACGCGCCGCCGTCTCACGCGCGCTCGACCGTTCGAACACGTCGCGCGCGTCGTACGTGTCGTATTTGAGGGAGCCTGCGAGATCGGCGTGACCCGGTCGCGGTCGGGTCACGCGTCGCGCCGTTTCGATGCCGGGTGGTGCGCCCAGCGGCGACATCGCCTCCGACCAGTTGCCGTGATCGATGTTCGTGATCTGCATCGCCACGGGTGAACCGAGCGTCTTGCCGAAGCGCACGCCGGCCAACCACGTGACCCGATCGCGCTCGATCTTCATCCGGCCGCCGCGCCCGAAGCCGCCCATGCGCCGTTTCAGCTCGCGATCGACGCGATCCGGATCGATCGCGATCCCCGCCGGCAGACCCTCCACGATCACCTGGAGAGCCGGACCGTGAGACTCGCCCGCGGTGAGGAAGCGAAGGGCCATGAAACCTCCGAAAACAACGATCTTAGCAGTCCGTTCGTGGCCCGCCTGCTCGCCTTGACCCTGCGGAGAAAGGAGAACTATCTTGACTCTCGGTAGGGAGCGAGGAGCGGGTCCGATGAAAATCCTCACAGGGGAACAGATGCGCGCCGCGGACCGGCATGCCATCGACGTCCTGGGGATCCCCTCGCTCGACCTGATGGAAGCGGCAGGTGCCGGAATTGCCGACGAGCTGCTCCGCGGCGTGCCGGACCTGGCCGACCGAACCGTTGCCGTCGTTTGCGGCAAGGGCAACAACGGCGGCGATGGCCTCGTGATCGCACGGCACCTCGCCGCCGCGCGCATTCCGGTCTACGCCGTCGTGCTCGCCGCGCCCGACGAGCTGAGCGCCGACGCCGCGGTCAACCTCGAACGCGCCCGTCAGGAATCGATGGATCTCGAGTGTGTCTACGACGAGATCGGCTGGGAGCGTTGCCTGGAGCGGATCCCCGACGGCGCGCTCGTGATCGATGCGCTGCTGGGCACGGGAATCCGGGGCGCGGTCCGCGGCCTGACCGGCCGCGTGATCCAGGATCTCACCCGCAAGGGCTTCGACATCGTCTCCGTCGATCTACCGTCGGGCCTCGACGCCGACAGCCACAAGGTGCTCGGCCCGGCGATCCACGCGCGCGCCACTTACACGCTGTGCCGTCCCAAGCCGGCGCTCGTGTTCGAACCCGCCGCGCTGCAAGCCGGCAGGTGGCGCGCGATCCCGATCGGGATCCCGGACGAGCTGGTCGACATGCAAGATTCCAAGATGACCTGGCAGGACGCCGAGAGTGTCCGCGGTCTGCTACCCGCGCGCGAGCCCGACGCCCACAAGGGCAAGCTCGGCCACGTTCTGGTGGTCGCCGGCTCGCCCGGGCGTGCCGGGGCCGCGGTGTTGAC
>JBFFZZ010000225.1:0-5253 GCA_041568335.1 Candidatus Polarisedimenticolaceae bacterium
AGGACAACGGTGTCGTCGTACCCGGACGTATCGCGCACGTCGATACGAGTGGAAGATGCGGTCGAGGCAAGCTGACCCCGGGCCGGCTCCCAGACGATCCTGAGCGAGTCGTTCGAACCGGGGCGACTGCCGTCGAGGAAAGCAACGTAGTCGCTGCCCAGCAGTCCCATGTCCCAGAGGTTGAACGCCTCACCTCCGAGACCGATCTCGGCGATGAGCGTCCCGTAGTCGATGTCGGATGTCGGCGGGTGTGCGGCGACGATCGGGCTGACGATCGCATACGGTACGTCTGCCGCGGTCGTCACCTCGAGATGGAGGTCCGGCGTTTCGTCGGCGCGGGTCAGGATGCGTACCTGCACGTCGCGTGTCTGGCTGTCCGGCACGAAGATCGAGAAGCCGCCTGCGTTGTCGGTCGTTCCGGTTGCCAGCACGTTCTGAGAAACGGCATCGAGAATCTCGACGTCGGCCGAGCGGATCGGCATCGGCGGGGTGGCGCCGGTGAAACCGGTCGGCCCGAACTCGCGGTCGCGATAGTGGGCCACACCGCTGGCGGTCCAATCGGCCTGGAGCGGAACGGCCGCGGCCATCAGCAAGAGCGGGATCAGGCAGGCGCGCGTTTTGCCCCCGGCGAGACGCACCGCCTACCTCTTTTCCGGCTCAAGCACCGTGGCGGGAAACTCGATCGCGCCGAGACGCTCGACACCCTCGGATCCCGATTCGCCCGCGACGATACCGATCGCGTTGCGGATCACCATGCCGTTCGCATCGCGGCCCTCGACGACGAACTCGACCACGCCGGTCGAGCCCGGCGAGAGGAGTAGCTCGAAGTCGTGGACGGATGAGCCCGTTCTCCGCAACGGTGCACGAAGGGCAAGCCGATCCGGGGCGGCGGGGGCGGGCTTGAACTCCGCGTGCTCGGCCGGGCCGAGCGGGCGCGCAACGATTTGCACCGGGGTCGAGACCGTGAGGGTGGTCCGTTCGAGTGGAACCAGTGGCTCGATGCTGAGGCGGAGGACCGGGCCGTCGTTGGGCGTCGCCGCAGGGATCCACTCCGTGCGCAGTCGAACGTGGCCGTCGGGCTCGCTCGCGGGGATCGGCGTCACGGCGGCAACCCACACGAGGAGCAAGACCCACGACATGAGCGCCGCGGCCCACCGGCGGCGAATCCATCCTGTCACCGTCCCACTCCCAGATTCGAAGATTCCCGGCCCCTGCATAAATACGACGGGAAAGGCCCCGCCACAATCCAGAATTTCCGGAAGAGGCCGAACCTCCCGGGCCGCCGGTTGACCTCGGCCCGGGATCGCCGCATAGTTACCTTATGGCCGCCTCCGACACGCAAAAGTCCGGTGTTCTCGCCCGTACGCTGAACGATATCGGGCAGTTCGCGGAGCACCTGCCGGCAACCCGCAAGCAGGACCTCGAGCCGGGGGACTGCGTGATCGTCTCGACCAAGAACTCGGTCTACCGCCTGCAGGCCCTCGGCGGCGACCTCTTTCACGCGTCCGGTGGCTGGTTCGAGCAGAACCAAGCGCCGCGCACCGTGACGGTCAACGGCTGCACGTTCGGCGGGCTGGCCATCGGGACGGACATCGTCGCGGGGATCGGCTTGTTCCTCGAATTCGGAAACAACGTATCCACGACCCGCATCCGCGACGTCCGCGTGATCCGGCTGAGCGAGACTCAAGGCCAGGATCAGAACCGGTTCGTCAACTGACCGTCTATTTCACCCGCTTGATGTAACCGCGCGGGTTGAAGCTGACGAAGTACTTCTCGCGCGACGAATCGATCACGTACCCGTCGTGTTCCGCCAGATACGCGTCGATCGCTTCCATCGGCCCCGGACCGCTCGCGGGATCGATCGGGTTTCCGTTGATGTTGCTGTCCTCGACGATCACATAGCTTCCGGGGGTCACCATCGGTGCGTAGATCTCGAGCTCGCGCAGCACGTGGCTCTTTGAATGGTCCGAGTCGAGGACGACGAGCACGGTCTCCGCATCGCCGACGAACTCGCGCACCTGACGGACGATCTCATCGGAAGTCGAGCTGCCGATCAGGTAGGTCGTCCGCGGGTGGGTCGGGTGGCCCTGCTTGATGTCGACCACGTCGATCGTGACGATCCGGCCTTTCCCGATGAGATCGCAGAGCGAGCCCATGAAGCAGGCGCTACCGCCGCGGTTGGTCCCGCACTCGATGATCACGTCGGGTTGGACGGCGAAGAAGATCTCCTGGTAGATCCACAGATCCAGCGGGCATTTCAGCAGCGGCGCGCCGAACCAGTGGGTGTTCTGCCAGGTGGACTTGGCCGAATAGTAGTAGCTGCGGTGAAACTGCCGGGCGAAGAACCGCGCCACCGGGCGGGAACGGTAGACCCGCTTGGAGATGGACTGGCGCAGCTTTTGGATCGGCTTCAGCACGGGGCGCCATGCTACCCCAAACCGCCCTCGCGGTCGCGGTCCGGCTCGACGTTCGGGGCGACTTGAAGATCTCGCCGCCCTTCATCACGAAACGGACGTCCTCGAACCGCCGGACGTCCTCGATCGGATCGCCCGGGACGGCGATGAGGTCGGCCAGCAGTCCCGGAGCGATCCGCGCCCGGTCGTCGACACCGAGCAGGTCGGCGGCGTAGATCGTCGCGCTCCGGATCGCCTCGACCGGCTGCATGCCCAGTCGGACGCGCACGGCGAGCTGCTGCGCATTGAGACCGTGCGCGTAGACCCCCGCATCGGTGCCGTAGGCCATCTTGACGCCCGCCTTGACCGCCCGTGTGAAGGACTTCTCACGGCGCGGAAAGACGTACTTCGCCTTCTCCCGGCTGACCGGTGGCAGGTTTTCCACATCGACGACTCCGGGCGGGTAGATGTTCATCACGAGATAGGTGTCGTGCTTCTTGAACAGCTCGATCGCCTCGTCGTCGAGCAGCGAGCCGTGCTCGACCGAGTCGACACCGGCGCGGATCGCGGCCTTGATGCCCTCGGTCCCGTGCGCGTGCGCGGCGATCTTGAGCCCGTGGCGATGCGTCTCCTCGACCGCCGCTCTCAGCTCCGCGTCGCTGTACTGCTGGGCGCCGACGGGCCCCTCGAACGAGAGCACGCCCGCAGTCGCGCAGATCTTGATCACCTTGGCGCCGTGCTTGATCTGGTAACGGATCGCCTGGAGCACCTCGTCGATCCCGTCCGCGGTCCCGTCCTCGGGCCGCTCCTCCAGCACGCCGGGGACGAAGCCGGTGGAGTCGCAGTGCCCTCCGGTGATGGAGATCGATTGGCGCGCCGGAAACATGCGTGGCCCGATCACGTCGCCGCGCTCGATCGCGTGCATCAACGCGATGTCCGGCCCGGCGACGAAGGCACCGACGTCGCGAACCGTGGTGAAACCGGCCAGCAGCGTCTTGCGGGCGTGGGCCACCCCACGCAGCGCGGCGTCCTCGCTGGTCTCGCGCACCTTGCGGTTGGTCCAGTCGCCCGAGATCTGCATCGTCAGGTGCGTGTGCACGTCGATCAGACCGGGAGCGAGGACGAGCCCCGATAGGTCGATCTCGGTGGCCCCCGCGGGGACGCTCGCGGGGTTCACGGCGACGATCCGGTCGTCTTCGATCACCAACGTCGCGGGCGTGATGACGCGCCCCGCGTCGACATCGAGCATGCCGTCGGCCCGCAGGACCGTGACCTCGGCGCCGTTGACCGACGGCGCCGACACAAGCGCCAGCAAACCCATCGAGACGATCGTCCGGAACATCTTCATCGAGGTCTCCTTGAACCCGTCGATCAACAGCGGTAGAGCGCGGCGCCCCAGCTCAACCCGCTCCCCAAAGCGACGAAGCAGACGAGCCGGCCCGCCGACAGGTTCCTTGCCGTCCTCGCTTCGTGGAACGCCATCGGTAGCGTCGCGGCGGTCGTGTTGCCGTACTTCTGGATGTTGTTGTAGACCCTCGAGTCGGGCAGCCCCAACGTCTTCTGCACGGTCTCGTTGATGCGCAAGTTGGCCTGGTGCATGATCAACAGGTCGAGATCGTCGATGGAGTAACCGTTTGCCGCCAGGATCTCCTCGACCGCCTGGGGCATCACGGTGACCGCGACCTTGAAAACCTCGCGGCCGACGACGATCGGGATCGTGTCCCCCTTCTCGAACATCTCCGGGCTGAAATAGGGCCGCCGGGCGCTGCCGCCGCTGGGGACCCACATCTTCTCGACGTGCGCGCCGTCGGCGTGCACGGACACGGCCTCGATCCCCCCTCGGGTCCGCTCGTCCGCGGAAACCACGAACGCTCCGGCGCCGTCGCCGAACAAGACGGTTCGATCACGGAAGCGTGTATTCCACGCACGCTCCGCCTCGCCGACGTCGCGATCCGACTGTCCCAGGATGACGTCCCACGATTTCCACGGCATGAACCCGCCGTGCACCTCGGCTCCGATCAGCAAGATGTTCCGGTACTGTCCCGCGCGGATCATCGCATCGGCGAGCTGCAGCCCGTAGACGAAACCGGAGCACTGCAGGCGGATGTCCAAAGCCCCGACGCCGCTCAAACCGAACTTGTGCTGGAAGACGGGCGCCGATCCGGGAAAATAAAAGTCGGGGGTCATCGTCGCGAACAGGATGTAGTCGATGTCCGTCTTTTCCAGACCGGCGTCCGCGACGGCCCGCTCGGCAGCCGGCAGCGCAAGATCGCTCGTCGCCTCATCGAGCCCGGCGAAGTGCCGCGTTACGATCCCGGTACGGCGTAAGATCCAGTCGTCGCTGGTGTCCATCACGCGCGACAGCCGATGGTTGTCGACCACGTTGTCGGGGACATGCATCCCCGTCCCGCGGATCACCGCGCGCATCAGGTGTCCGCCTTCGTCGCCATGCCCAAGGCGACCGTCACGCGTTGCTCGCTGAGGTTGCGCACGTAGTTCTTCAGCTTGGCCCGCGCGTTGTCCCCCATCAACAGGTGGATCCCGATCGGTGGAGGGCCGTCGGCCTCGATGCGTGAAAACGTCTCGCTGAAAAACTCGATCGATGGCTGAACCGTCTGAACCCATCGGTCGATGTGCAGACCGGCCGATTCCATCGCCGCACGCGCGCGGTCTTCCGTGGCCAGCAAGCTCATCGACGCGTCCTCGGCCCATGGCGCGGGATACAGGGGCTCGGCACCGCTGCCTCGAAAGATGTCGTGGAACAGCAACCGGCCACCGGGTTCGAGCACGCGCGCGATCTCGGCATAGAAACGATCCTTGTCGGCGATGTTCATCTGGACGTGCTCGGTCCAGGCGACAT
>JBFFZZ010000226.1:0-5235 GCA_041568335.1 Candidatus Polarisedimenticolaceae bacterium
ACGAATCCCGCAGGGGGATCGACCCCTCCAACGCTAGCGAGCCCGCCGTCGTCGTCATGCGATCGCGCGTGTCGATGTTGTCCTTGATCGCGACCGGGATGCCGTGCAGCGGCCCGCGCGGCCCCTGCGCACGCCGTTCCGCGTCGAGCGCATCGGCGATCGACCGCGCGTCGGGATTGATCTCGATGATCGAGCGCAGCTCGGGGCCCGCATGGTCGATCGCGGCGATCCGTTCGAGGTAGTAGTCGACCAGCGCGGCCGCGGTCAGCGAGCCGTCCTCCATCGCCTGCTGCAGCGTGGCGATGTCCGCTTCGTCGTAGTCGCTCGGAACGCTTGGCGGTTGCTCGGTTGCCGGTGCGCAAGCCGCCAGCGCCAGGACGAACAGACCGATAAGGAGACTCCAACGCTTCATCTTTGTGCCCTCCCCGACCGTCGTTGTCGGCCGAGGATAACACCTGGACAGGGGCGTGAAAAAAGGGGGCAGGACCCCGGGATCCGGCCCCGGTCGATCACTTCACCAGCAGCTCCGCCAGCGCACCCAGCCGCTCGCCCCAGTACGTCTTCACCCGGTCGACGTCGCTCTGCCGCGCGAGCCTGCCGTGCTGGACGGATACGCTGCTCTTGTCCTTCCCCTTCTCGGTGAAGTAGAGGTTGACCGGGTTACCGTCCGCCCAGGTCAAACGGATCGACCTGTCGACCGTCGACTTGCGCACGTTCCATTCGACATCCGGCAGCCAGCGATCGCGCGTGCGCTTCACGCTGAACGCGCGGTAGAGCCTGCTCACCGGGACGGGAACGGTCTTGTTCTTGTTGGCGTCGTATCCCCCGCCGCGGCGCTGGCGAACGTCGCGCAGGCCACGGATCCGCTCGTACCCGACGGTGACCATCTGCGCCCACCAGGCCGGAACGCCGAGATCTTTGTGCAGGTACTTCGCGATATCGCGGTGTTGCATCTGTGCGGCATCGGCGGCATCCAGCGTGCGAACCCACTGCTTCCAGGTCTTGCCCGTCTTCTTCTTGACCGCGTCGTCGCTCATCCCGGCGAGCTCGGCGAACCCGGTTTCGGGCACGACGGTCGGAGCGGGACGGTCCTTGCGCTTGAGCAGCTGGGCGCGCGCCGTGGTGTACGACTCACCGGTCTTCTTCATGCGGGAACGGGTGAGTTGCTTGAGGTCCTTGTCGATCGGCATCACGAAACTCCTTCGGTCACACCACGAGACTCGCTCCCCAGCAGCCGAACCCCGCGGTGGCGAAGGTTCCGTCACACCGATCCGGGGGTATGCCCCCCTTTGCCTCGCGGGGGCCCTCGCTGGGGGAGGGCCGAAGAGGTTGGGCGCGGATCGTCGCCCGTGGGGAAATTCTACGGCGATCCCTCCACCCGGGGCAACCAAAAGAGCCTTCATCTCTTATACTCGCGGCGTGATCGGCAAAGACGGCGGATCCTGATGGAACCCGGGCGGCAACTGCTGCATTACACGCTCACCGAGAAGCTCGGCGAGGGCGGGATGGGCGTGGTCTGGCGCGCGACCGACTCGACGCTGGACCGCGACGTGGCAATCAAGGTGTTGCCGGCATCCTTTTCGGAAGACCCCGACCGGCTCGTACGCTTCGAGCGCGAGGCGAAGTCGCTGGCGGCGTTGAACCACCCGAACATCGCGGCGATCCACTCAGTCCACGAGGCCGACGGCGTGCGGTTTTTGGCGATGGAGCTCGTCCCGGGCGAGGACCTGGCCGAGCGCATCGGACGCGGGGCCCTACCCGTCGACGAATCCATCGAGATCGCCACGCAGATCGCGAGCGCGCTCGAGGCCGCCCACGCCGCCGGCATCGTCCACCGCGACCTGAAACCGGCGAACGTCAAGCTCACGCCGGAGGGCCGGGTCAAGGTGCTCGACTTCGGCCTGGCCAAGGCGTGGGCGACGGATCCCGCGACCGGCGGCTCGGATCCTTCGCTGTCGCCGACGATCACGTCCGCCGGGACGATGGCCGGGGTCATCCTCGGAACCGCGGCCTACATGGCGCCGGAGCAGGCGCGCGGGCGTGTCGTCGATCAACGCGCCGACCTCTGGGCGCTCGGCGTGATCCTGTTCGAGATGTTGACGGGGCGCGGTCTATTCCGCGGCGAGGATGTCTCCGAGGTGCTGGCCGGCGTGATCAAGGGCGGCCTCGAGTGGGACGCGCTGCCGGAACGGTTGCCGGGTTCGGCGCGATTCGGACTGCACCGTTGCCTGCAACGCAAACCGGAAGACCGGTGGCACAGTGCGGCGGACGTACGCATCCTGCTCGAGGAGGCGCGCGCCGAGCTCGACGCGCCGGGGGAACCGACGGGACACGCCGTCGCGGCCCCGTCCCGCCTCCCCTGGATCCTGTTCGGCGTCACCTTGATCGTCGCGACGGCCGCGCTCTGGTGGATGAGCGGCAAGAGCCGCCCACCCTCCGGGGAACGGGTGCGCTTCCCCCTCGACCCGCCCGGCGAAAGCAGCTACGCCCCTTCGTTCGCCCCGTTTTTCGACGTGATGCCCGACGGCCGGACGATCGTGTTCTCGGCCGCGGACCGGGACGAGCAACGTTGGCTCTACGCCAGGCGCCTCGATTCGGCGGAGGCGACGAGAATCCCGGCCACGGAAGGCGGCGAAGGACCGTTCATCGGTGCCGACGGTACGATCGGCTTCGCCTCCGGGAGTCAGTTGCGAACCACGCGGATTGGCGGGTTGGGTTCGACCGTGATCGCCAACATCGCCGACGGCTTCAACGGCGGCGTCTTCGGACCCGATGGCTACATCTATTACAACGACGACCTGGACACGGGACTGAAGCGGGTGGTCGCCGAGGGGGGCGTCCCCGAACCGTTCACCTCGCCGGACCGGACGCGCGGCGAAGTTCGCCATCACCTGCCCTACGTGCTTCCCGGTGGCAAGGGGATGGTCTTCACGATTCTCCAAGCCGACGTCGGGCTCACGCGGGACGAACGCAACCTCGCCAGGCTCCCGACCGCGGACTCGGGCCAGGTCACGGCGCTGCTCGATTTCGCGAGCGGCGAGATCTCGACGCTGTCGCCCGATACGTCGGGACCCTATCGCTATCTTCCGAGCGGCCACCTGTTGATGATCCGAGCGGGACGACTGGTGGCGCTCCCCTTCGATGCCGAAAAGCTACGAGCCACGGGAGAGCCGTTCAGGTTCTTCGGCGACGAGGAGGTCCCGGTCCAGACCTTCGCCCTATCGACGAGCGGCGTCCTCGCGTTCAGCGACACGAACCTGTTGTACAACGAGGGCGTTGCCTGGGTCGAACGAGACGGGCGGGAAACGATGATCTCGAAGGACCCCGGGGCGTACCTGTACCCGTCGCTTTCGCCCGACGAAACAAACCTCACCTTCACTTACCAGTCACAGGCCTGGGTGCACGAGCTCGAGGGCGGTCGCAATCTCATGCTGACCAAGGGGAAGTCCGGCTGGGTGCCGCTGTTCACTCCGGACGGGACTCGCGTCGTGTTCGGTGCCTACATGCCCGAGGAAAACCTCTTCTGGACCGCGAGCGACGGCAGTGAAGAGGTCGAGCTTCTGCTCGAGGCGGAGAACCGGCAGTACCCGCTCGACTGGCACGAGCCGAGCAACCGCCTGCTGTTGCAGTGGACCGACCCCGAGACCGGTTACGACATCTGGCTGCTGTCGCTGGACGACATGAAAGCCGAGCCTCTCCTGAACTCACCCCATCACGAGCAGTGGGCCAACCTGTCGCCCGACGGTAAGTGGATCGTGTACTCCTCGAGCGAGACGGGACGGCACGAGGTCTACGTCGCGTCGTTCCCGGACCTGCGCAACAAACGCGCCGTTTCGAACGACGGCGGGATCGAGCCGCGCTGGTCGCCGCGCGGCGACGAGATTTTCTTCCGGGCCGGCGGGAGGATGGTGATCTACCGCACGCACGCCAGGATGATGGTCGCAGCGGTCGAGCCCGTGGCGGGAAACCTCCGGATCGGCGCGCCCCGCGAGCTGTTCGAGGGCGAGTACGTTTCGGGCGCCTGCTGCGGTCTCATGTACGACGTGACCGCCGACGGCCGCCGCTTCGTGATGATCAAGGCGAGACCCGGCAAGGAGCGCCGCCTCATCGTCGAGCTCAACGCCTTCGGTTCGTTCGACTAGCCCTTCGCCGCGGGGCCACACCGTTCCGGCGCCGCATCTACCACAAAAGGGGGAGAGACCGGTTCCCGTCCCCACCGTAGCGTGAAGGGGTGGACATCCTGGAGGGCATCGACATGAACGGCGGGAATTCATCACGACGTACGATCACGAATCGTTTCGCGGGCGGGCTCCTCGCGGCGGCGATGCTGGCGACACCGGGCGCGCTGGCGCAATACCCCGATCCGCCCCCGGATTTCGTTCACGGCGCGACACCGCTGTCGGCGAAGTTCTCGACGCTGGGCGGCAACACCGACCGTCCCACGCTGGTCATCTTCGTCGAGTTCACCGACGTGGCCACGCCGTCCGGGATCGACGAGGCGTGGATCGCTGATCGATATTTCGGCCCTTACCCATCGGTCGCGGACTACATGGACTCGTTGTCCGGCGGACGGCTCTTGCTGACCCCGGCACCGGAGTCCGTCGGCGTGCCCAACGACGGCATGGTCGGTCTGGTCTATGGCCTGTACGAAGATCTGGTCACCGGCGATCCCGCCACGGAAGTCGGCCTCGCCTTGCAGGCCGCGGACGCGCTCGTCGATTTCTCCGGTTTCGATTCCAACATGGACGGCTCGATCGACGACTTCGAGTTGATCGTCTCCGTCGTCCGCGTCGGCGCTCCGTGGATCAGCGGAACAGCACAGATTTGCGGCGCGGCACGCAGTCGTTGGCACGACGGCTGGCCCGACGACTTCAACGAGGTTGACGGCAAGTCCGTCGACTTCCTCGTTTCAATCAGCCAGGTCGGAAGGGCGTGTAGCGCAACGCGCGCATCCTGCAACGTAGACTCCGACTGCGATCCGATGACGCCCAACGACGTTTGCCGAGGACTGACGAACAACATCACCGTCACCCACGAGATCGCCCACCAGGCTCTCGGTCTGGAAGACCTGTACGGGTTCGCCGTCGGGGCGCTCGCGCTGGGCGGGCCGACTTGCAGCGGCGCCGAGAAGTGGTGGAAGCCGAACGGCTTCGAGCTGATGCACTGGGGGTGGAGAGACCCGACGGTCGTGACGAGCGACGGTTTCTACGACATCGGCTCGTCCAGCCTCTACGT
>JBFFZZ010000227.1:0-5221 GCA_041568335.1 Candidatus Polarisedimenticolaceae bacterium
ACGAGACGCTGGTGCCGTTCGACGCACCGCAGCGGCTGACGGACGGCTACGACGGCGGCAAGCACCTGCGCGACGACGAGTTCCACGACTGGCTCTTGGAGCTGCGCCGGAGGATCGGACCGCGGGGGGACGTGGTGGTCTCGCTGGACTCGTGTTTCTCGGGCGCGGCGACCCGCGGGCTGGCCGCGCGCGGGTCCCCGGATCCACTCGGTCCGCCGCAGGCGTCGCCCGCGGGCATGCGGCTCGCCGGCGACGTTGCCGGCGGATTCGTCGAGGGCGGCGGCGTGGCCGCTCGCGGCGACGCGCAACTGGCACCATACGTGTTCATCTCTTCGGCGCGGCACGACGAACTGGCCTTCGAGACTCGCGACGAACTGGGGCGTCCGATCGGCTCGCTGTCCTTCGCACTGGGCTCCGCGCTCAGGAAGGCGGACGCGGAAACGACCTATCGCGACCTGCACGACGAGGTCAAGCGCATCATGGCGGGCCACGTGCGCAACCGCCCGCAACTCGAGGGTCAACCGAACCGGCGCATCCTCGGCGGCAAGGCGGTCTCCCAGAAGCCGTATTACGAGGTACTGAGTTACGACACCGCGAGCAAGACCGCCCAGGTCAAGGGAGGTGCGCTGGCGGGCTTGCTCGAGGGCACCAAGGTCGCGGTTCACCCGGCGAAGACGCGCGACACCGCGGGAGCCACGCCTCTGGCCACCGGCGAGGTGCGCAGGTCGCGCACGCTGACGTCCGAGGTCGTGTTCGCAGCGGTCGCCGACGCCGTCGAGATCGAGAGTGGATGGTTATTCGTTACCGAGCCTGTCTTCGGGGAGCTCCGCATTCGCGTTTACATCGGTGCCGGACCCTGGCGGGCCTCCCTGGTCGAGCATCTCGAGGCCGGAACGCTGATCGAGCAGGTCGACGACAGGGAGGCGTCGGACGTCGTGATCGAAGACACCGGTCGCGGCGTCGAGGTCTATACGGCGATCGACGGCATCCCGTTGATGACGCCGCGGCCACCCGCGGACCGGGGGCTCGTGCTCGAGGTGCGCGGCGTCATGGTGGACTTCGCGCGCAACCGTTGGCTGCGGCGCTTCGAGGCCAGTTCCCGCGACATCCGAGTCAACCTGGAACTGCAGCTCGGCCTGGGATCCGGCAGTGGTGCCTCGTCGTACGACGCGGTCCTCGCACGTACGACCGCGGGCGGCGAGCTGGATCTGCGCGTGGGGGACACCTTCCAGTTGACTCTTGTCAACGCGGGACGCAGGGACGCCTACGTCGTGGTGCTCGATTTGATGCCCGACGGGCGCATCGACATGCTCTACCCGGGCAAAGACGAGATGGGTGAGGACAACAAGCTCCGTCGAGGCAAGAGCTTCACGATCCCGCGGACGTTCGTCGTCGGCGAACCGCTCGGCAACGAGATGCTCAAGCTCATCGCTAGCCGCAACCCCGTCGATTTGCGACCCATCCTCAGCCGTGGCTCCGGCGCCGTCACGGGCCGCGGCGAAGGCGAGTTGGCGCCCGCCGTGTCGGGATCCATCAGTACCGATTCGATTCCGTTCACCGTGTCGGCGGCAGAGGATCGTTAGCAGTCTTGTGCACTTCCATCTGAACCACGAACGAGCGCAAGAAGTCGATGAAGATCCGATTGTAAATGCCGTTATGGTTGGTGACCACCTCATCGGTGGTGCCGATCATGACGAACGGGTTCAGGCCTGGATCCTCGGTGTCGGTCGGCTGTAAATCGACTCCGGCAAAGATCATCGACTGCGGGTCGACCGTGTCGGCGGAAATCTCGATCTCGGCTGCGGAGAGCGAGCCGACCTCGATGTACCTGCAACGGCAGCCGCGAAAACCGCGGGCCTCCCCCGCTGTCCGTTCGACGATGTCGGGCAGCAATTCGCCGCGGCTCGCCGCCGGCTCCATCCAGTGCGTGCGGTAGGGCACGTAGTGACCCACGGCCGTCCGCACCTGACGCTTTCGTTCTTTGGTCAGCCCGCGTTTGAACAGCGTGGACAGCATGCGCCCGAGGCGAAAGAATTTTCGCGTTGCTGAGTCGGATTCCGACGTCACGACGACCAGCGCCGCGGGTTGCGTCGCCCCGTAGTCGGCACGTGCCGCGGACATCTCATGGATCGGCGTATAACGTGCCGCCTCGAACGCCGGGTTGATCAGCACCACCAGATCCCCGACGCCTTCGACAACGGCGCCTTCGGGAGCGCTCGCCAGACGTTCCTCGAGCAGGGAGGCGATCGCGCTGTAGATGAGCGCTCCGCCGAAGCTGTGGCCAACGATGACCAGGCGCGAGCGGTCGGCATCGCGGTTGAGGCGATCGCGCACTGCTTCAAATCGACGCAGCACCGAGAGCACGTCGCCCTGACCGATCCGATGGGCCGCCGCCCTTCGACCGTAAAAAGTCATTTCCCTCGGGCCCGGCAGCTTGGCCGTCAGCCCACGCCAGCCGAGGTAGATGCCGACCACGCGGCGCGGTTCGTAGCCGCTCGCTGCCGCCTGCAACCGCTCCAGATTGTCGAGGCCCGTAAGCACCTCGCGAAAGCAGACGACATTCTCGTCGCAGACGCTCGCATTGTGTCTCCAGCCGTGAACGAATACGACGACCACAGCCCCGGGTCCCTGCTCACCCCCCGCTTCTTCCGAGACGAGCATTTCGGCGGCGTCCACTTGGGCCGGCTCCCACAACTGGCCCTGATCGTCGAACTCCACGAATGCGAGCGCGAAGTCCGGATGCTCTTCGACGCAGTGTCGTTCCACCTTGGCGCGGTGCGCCTCGTCGTTGGTGATTTCCAGGATGGACGTACGGATCCGCTGTTCCGCGATCCGGTAGGGGCGTTTGGTCGTGCAGGCTGCAAGGCCCACGGCGAGCCAAACGACGAGTAGCGCATTGACGCAACGCCGCATCCGGGGATGGCGTGTGGATCCGGTTGGGTCGGCAGCGTGCATAAGACTTCAATTAGTCTACAGTAGCGTCGATCACTCGCCTCAACCCATCAGATCGAAGTCGCCCCGCAGGACGCGATCGAGCTTGCCGCTGCGCCAGCCGCGCCGGGCGTCGCGGACCAGGGGCGACGGCGTCTCGCGGTAGTGCCGCACTACCTGGGTCGGCGCCGCCTGGACCGTGGCCAACTCCCGCTCGGCCTGCCGTTTCAGCTCCCGGGCGTCCCGGGCCGGCCGGCTCTCCGACTGCGGGGCGACAAGGACGCGCGCGACGCGGCGCTTCGCCGGCTTGCGCACCCCGACCGGAATCTCGAAGACGTGTAGCCCCGTTTCTCCGTCGAGCAGGGCATAGGGTGCGTAGCCAGTGATCGACAGCAGCAGTCGGTAGGGCTCGCCGTCGTCGGAGCTCCGCTCCTCCAGCAGGTCGCAGCGCATGCCGCGATTCTTGGCCCAGCCCTGGTACATCGCACCGATCCTTGCCGCGAACTCGTTGTTCGACACCGCTTCTTCATCGGTTTCGTGACCGGCCTCGACGGAGACGAACGCGTCCCGCACCCTACGCTCGCGCACGTCGTCGCAGGCGTGCTCGAGCAGATAAAGTTGTTGCGCCAGCCGGCCGAAGAGCTGCTTGACCGTTCCCGACGCCGGCAGCCGCGCCGTCTCGAGACGCTCCAGCAGCGATCGGGCCGAGCCGGTGCCGGACTCGATCCGATCGATGTACTCCGCCTCGTCGAGAATCGCGAAGCGGTCGCTCGACTCCCAGAAGTCCGGCTCGCCGGTCAGCTGTAGCGCCGTCGTCTTGGCACCGGCGAAGGCCGGAGCGGCGATCGTATGCTCGACCCGCGCCAGGCTGCTGCGCAGCAGATCGAGCTCGTCGGCGGTGCCGTGTGGGGAAAGCACGATCCTTTCCAAACGGAGCCGCTTCTCGGCCGCCGCGGCGCCGTCGACCGCCGGTTCGCCCTCGACCGGCCGCCCGCCGTCGGGTTCCGCCACTTCCTCGGGACCTTCCGGATCGACGAACTCGACCTCCAGCCGGTCGCCTGCGCTGCGGATGAACAGGAACTGATCGCCCGCGGGAAACTGGTGATCGACGATCGTCAGCGCCAACGGCGTCAAAAGGTAGCGTTCGATCGCCCGTCGTAAGGGACGCGCCCCGAGGTCGACGGTGAATCCCTTCTCCAGCAGGAACTCGATCGCTGCTTCGTCCCACTCGGCAGCCCAGGCGCGGTTGCGCAGCCCGCGGCGCCGAAAGACCTCGTCCAGCTCCTTGCGCAGGATCTGGCGCATCGTGTCCCGGCTCAACGGACGGAAGACTACGATCCGATCGAGCCGGTTGAGAAACTCCGGACGAAAGGCACGATCGATCGCGCGGCGCACGCCGCTCGGCTGGAAGCTGCCCTCCCGATCGAGGAAGCCCAGGTCGCCGCCGGAAGCGATCTTGCTCCCCAGGTTCGAGGTGAGGATGATCAGCGTGTGGCGGAAGTCGGTCGTCCGTCCCTGACGATCGGTCAGCCGCCCGTCGTCGAAGACCTGGAGGAAGAGGTCCCAGATGCGCGGGTGTGCCTTCTCGAACTCGTCGAGTAGGATCACCGAGAACGGTTGCCGCCGGACCAACTCGGTCAACGCGCCGCTGGTGTCCTTCTCGCCCGGCTCGCCGAGCACTCGCGCCAGCGACGGCTCGTCCTGCAGCTCGCTCATGTCGAGGCGGATCAAACGATCGGCGGCGCCGAACAGGAAGTCGGCGAGGGTCTTGGCGATCTCGGTCTTGCCGGTTCCCGTCGGTCCGGCGAACAGAAAGACACCGAGTGGCCGCGTCGGATCGGTCACCCCCGCCTTGATCATCGCGACCCGCTCGGTCAGACACCCGACCGCCTCTCGCTGTCCCATCACCCGACTCGCGAACAGCTTGCGCAGACTCGATAGATCGAGATTGCGCCGCTCGTCGAGAATGCTCGTCGGCAGCCCGGTTAGCTGGCCCAGCGTCTCGATCAGATCGTCGATGCCGATCTGCAGCTTGTCACCCGAGCTGGCCGCGGTCAGCCGCCGCAGCGTCACCTTCAACAGCTGCAGCAGATTGCCCGGCGCTGCCCGGTCGCTCTGGAACTGCTGGGTAAGATTCCACGCCTCGCGCAGTGTCTCGGCAGACAGGATCGGCTCGGCGCCCTCCCGCGTCTCGCGCTCGGCCCAGGCCGTCGCAAGCTGGAGAGTGCCGCTCTCGGAGAACGGCGCGATACGGTGGGCCTCGATCGCGTTGCGACAGCGCGGCTTGCGC
>JBFFZZ010000228.1:0-5202 GCA_041568335.1 Candidatus Polarisedimenticolaceae bacterium
ACGTGGTGCGCAGAATGTGCATGAGGCACCGATGGAGGTAAAACGAGTCGTCTCCTCGAGGGGCGCATCGAGAAAAGTGCTTGAATCTGGACCCATTCACCTCGGCGGAACCTCGAGGCACATTGTTCGCACCACGTTGTTCTGGTTTGCTTGCGCCCCCGAAAAGATTGTGTATATTGTCCTAGGACACTATGACAATTGACCCATTTCGAGGAGGAGGAGTGCCATGAACGTTTCACCGGCCACCCGTATCGCGTTGATTTGTCTGCTGGTTTGGGGCCTTTCCCCCGTTTCCCGGGCCGAGGGTCCGGCGCTCACCGCGGAGGAACGCGCCACCCTTCGGGGCGCGCTCGCGGACGTGACCGCCATCCGCAAGCTCGCGGCCGACGGCTTCCGCTGCCCCCTCCCCGACGATGAGCTCGTCGATCTGGCCCGGGCCGCGGAGTCCATCCACGCCGTCCACCGGCCGGCGTTGTTCACCGAAGACGGTTGGGACCGGCCGTTCAAGACCTGGTGCAACGAGTCGAGCTGGATGCTGGTCAGCTTCGGGGCCGACGGGCGTCCGGGTGGCCTCTACCCCGAAGTGGACGATTTCGCGGGGCTCGGTGACGACGTGGTCTTCGTGGACGGGCGCTTCGTCGCCGGACCGGAACCGCTGTCGTCCGCGATCCACCTCACGCTCCAGCTGCAAACAATGAAGGATCTGCGTTCGGTCGGGACCACGTTCGAGGCGTTCGCGATCGACAACGAACGCTACCCGGGGGAGCCGTCGCCTGCGGTGCAGGATGTCGCGCGGGTGCAGCCCCTGGTGCAGCCGGTTTACATCCGCGAGTTCCCGTTCGTCGACGGCTGGGGCCACGCGTTCCGGTTCTGGACCGACGGGCAGAGCTATCGGATCTTCTCCCCGGGACGCGACGGCGAGGCGGATGCCGATTACACGTTGACTCCGGGCAGCGGTGAATTCGACGCCTACGACTTCGATCGCGACATCGTTTTCGGCAACGGGATGTTCGAGCAATGGCCCGTCCAGGATGACGACGACGGGGCGTAGCTGCCTAGCTCGTCGCGGCGTCCAGGCACTCGAGCAGCCGGTCGATCTGGGCTTCGTCGGTGTAGAGGTGCGGTGCGACGCGGAGCGAGCCGCGGCGGAACGCCGTGTGGATGCGCGCGGCGGCCACCTGGTCGTGGATCGCCGCGTTGCGCGCCGCCTCGCGATGACCGAACAGCACCAGCGTCGAGCGGCGGTCGTCCGCGGCCGGGCTGAGGAGCTCGTAGGCCGCGGGCAAGCCGTCGAGTAAGCGTCGGACGAGACGACGGTCGTGCTCCTCGATCGATGCCGGGCCCAGCTCGAACAGGTAGTCGAGCGCCGCCCCCCAGGCGTGGAAGTTGAAGAAGTTGGCCGTGCCGAACAGATCGAACCGCCGGATCGTGTCGACCGGATCCTCGTCGGCGGGGTCGCGGTCCGCACCGAGGTCCTCGGCCGTCTGGTGCGACAGCCAGTACCGCCGGGCCGGTCGAAGCTCGCCGCGAAACTCGGGCCGCAGCCACCCGAAGCCGACGCCGTAGGGCCCGCACAGCCATTTCCAGCCGGCGCACACCAGCGCATCGACCGGGCGGCGCCGCACGTCGAACGGTCGCGCCCCGAGGCCCTGCGAGAGGTTCACGACCAGGCGGGCGCCGGCGTCGCGGCAGAGCGCGCCGATGCGGTCGATATCGAGCGTCCACCCCGAGAACGAGTGGACCCAGCTGAGACAGACCACGCGTGTCTCCGGACGGAGCGCCCGTTCGATCTCGTCGGGTTCGAGCACCCGACCGGAGGGTCGAAGGCGTCTCACCGAGACACCGCGCTCGCGGTACGCCAGCCAGGGCAGGACGTTGGAGGGGAAGTCGCCGTGCATCAACAGCACGTCGTCGCCGCCGTCGAGCTGCATCGACTGCGCGATCTCGTGCAGGCCGAGCGACGCGCCGTTGGTCAGGAACACGTCGTCCGGATCGGCGCCGATCCAGCGCGCGGCTCCACGGCGCACGCGATCGGGCACCGAGACGAACCGAGCCGCGGTCAGGCGTGAGGGCTCGAGCTTCCACTCGATCGCCTCGCGTGCCGCGTCCGCCGCTATTCTGGGCAGCGCACCCTGGTGCGCGGTGTTGAGCCAGATGCTCCCGGGGTCGAGCCCGAAGTCCGTCGCCATGGTCATCGATCTTCCCCGAGAACCCGGTCCAGGTCGGCGAGCAATCGGTCGGCATCCGCGTGAGAGAAGACCAGCGGGGGTTTGATCTTGATCACGTTGTGTTCCGGTCCGTCGACGCTGAGCAGGATCCGGCGCCGGCGCATGCGCTCGACGATCCGCTTCGCCGCCACGGCGTTCGGCCGCGGTGGGTCGCCCGGCTCGACGAGCTCGACACCGAGGAACAACCCCGTGCCACGCACGTCGCCGATCGAGGCGTGCCGTGCCGCGAGGCCGCGCAGGCCCTCGACGAGCCGGTCGCCCACGCGTTTCGCGTGCGCCTGGAGTCCGTCACGCTCGAGAACCTCCAGCACCGCCAGTCCGGTCGCACAGGAGACCGGGTTGCCGCCGAAGGTGTTGAAGTATTCCATGCCGTTGTCGAACGCGTCCGCGACCTCGCGCGTCGTGACCACGGCGCCGAGCGGATGTCCGTTGCCGATCGGTTTGCCCAGCGTCACGATGTCCGGCGTCGCACCCTGCTGCTCGAACGCCCAGCGGTGCGTACCCAGACGCCCGAATCCCGTCTGAACCTCGTCCGCGATGCACAGCGCACCCGCCGCGCGCGCCTCGCGGAACGTTGCGTCGAGCCAGCGTTCGGGTGGCACGATCTGTCCGCCGCATCCGGACCACGCCTCGGCGAGGAGAGCCGCCGGGGCAAACCCCGCGGTCGTCAGCTCGCTTGCCGCCTCGGCGACGTGGGCGGCGTAGCGCTCGCCCGTCTCACGATCACGGCCGCGATAGCGCCCGCGATAGGGGTCGGGGAGCGGAACGAAACGGACGTGGTCCGGTGGCCCTTCACCGGCGGCACCCTCGCACTTGTAGCTTCCGACATCGATCAGGCGCTGCGTGTTCCCGTGGTAGCCCGCCTCGACGGCGAGCAGGCCCCGCCGCCCGGTGGCGACGCGGGCGAGCCGCAGCGCGAGCTCGTTGGCCTCGCTGCCGCTGTTGACGAAGAAACAGACAGCAAGCCGCTCCGGGAACCACGCGGTGAGCCGCTCGGCAAACTCGACGATGGTCGGGTGGAGGTAGCGCGTGTTGGTGTTGAGCGTGCGCATCTGACGCGACGCCGCGGCGACGACTTCCTCATGGGCGTGACCGACGTGACAGACGTTGTTGACGCAGTCCAGGTAGGCGTTGCCGTCGGCATCGTAGAGGTAGGCCCCGCTTCCGCGCACGACGGTCAGGGGTTGGTCGTAGGACAGGCGGAGCGACGGACCGAGCAGCCTCGACCGCCGTTCGCGCAGATCGGATTGCCGGTGGGGTCCCTCGGAGGCCGGCCCGAGATCGCAGGCCTCTCGGAGGACGCTTTCCGCCAACCCGGGATCGATCGCATCGAGCGAGTCGAGCAGCCGCCAAGCGGGCTCCTCGGTCACGCCGAGATACGGGTTGTCGGGTGCCTGCCTGCGCTGGTGCGCGGCGATCGCCAGGCTGGCGCAGATCCGCAGGCAGACCAGCGGGAACAGGGCCGTGATCTCGACGTCTTCCAGCGGCAGCACACGGTGATACGCGCCCGCGATCCGCG
The DNA here is from genome assembly GCA_041568335.1 of Candidatus Polarisedimenticolaceae bacterium. Taxonomy (GTDB): domain Bacteria; phylum Acidobacteriota; class Polarisedimenticolia; order Polarisedimenticolales; family Polarisedimenticolaceae; genus WVWW01. Next base: position 3,748 of record JBFFZZ010000228.1, read on the forward strand.
CGGCGACCGAGAGGGGGTCCTCCTTGTCGAGCATGGCGTAAGCCAGCAGGATGGCGAGATCCCCGACCCGCCAGCTCCGTCCCATGTCCCCGAAGTCGATCAGCCCGATCGCCGCGGGAGCGGAGCTTCGGTCCACCACCAGGTTGTAGTCGTTGACGTCCCCGTGAATGACCTGCTGGGGCAAACGACGGAAAACCGCTTGGCGATCGGCGATCGTCGCGAGCATTCGCTCGAGGCGACCACGGCGATCGCCGGACGGGACATCCGCGACGTAACGGCTCGCGATGTCGAGCCCGCGCCGCAGGTCCCAGTAGAAGTCGCGGTCGGCCGCGGGATGGTCGAGCTCGGCGAGGCGCCGGTCGAGACGCGCGACGAAACGGCCGAGCGGCTCGAGCAGATCCGCATGGGGGCGGATCTCTGCCAAGGGACGGCCCGGTATCCAACTCAGCAAGCGCACCTGATGATCGGTTCCGTCCGGGCCGGGCGCCGTGAGGATCGTTCTCCCGTCCGCTGCGATCGGTTCCGGCGTGCCGCGATCCACCCCGTCCGACCGCAGGTGCCGGAGCGTCGCGTCCTGCAGCTCGAGGATGCGCCGGTCCTCGGCAGGGTTGGAGATCTTGAGCACGAAGCGCGCGCCGTCGGGTGGCTCGATCCGGAAGTTCTGATCGCGCTCGCTCGGAAGCTCCTCGATCTCCCCCTTCAGGCCGTAGCGCTCGAGCGCGAGCGCGGCGGCATCGGCGGGGGTCCACCGCGGCTTGGAGGTCACCGAGCTGCCTTCGAAACGGCCCATCCCGGTCTCAGAATCTCGCGTCGACGAGGCCGCGCCCGATCGAGGCGATCGTCGGCGTGCCCGCGAGTTTCATGATCCGCACGAGCTCCTCGTGGAGCAGGTCGAGCGCCCGGCCCACGCCCGGCTCCCCGGCGGCGGCCAGGCCCCAGACGTAGGCGCGGCCGACGCAGACCGCATCGGCGCCGAGAGCCAGCGCCTTGAACACGTCGGTCCCGCGGCGGATCCCGCCGTCCAGCAGGATCGCGCAGCGGCCGTCCACCGCGGCGACGATCTCGGGGAGGCACTCGATGGTCGAGCGGTCGCTCTCCTCCTGGCGTCCCCCGTGGTTGGAAACGACGATGCCGGCGACCTCGTGCTCGACGGCGAGCCGCGCGTCCTCCGCCGTCACGATACCCTTGAGCAGGATCTTCATCGCGCAGTGTTCGCGCATCCAGGCGATCATCGACCAGTCCATCGACGGGTCCTCGATCGTCAGCTCGCCCTCGACATCGGGGAAATTCCCGGCGCGCAGTCGACCATCGGTAAGCATCGCCAGCAACGTGTCGAGACCTTTCTCGCGATTGCCGAGGGCCGGTACGTCGACGGTCAGCGCAACGACCGGGCAACCGGCGCGCTCGGCGCGCTCGAGCAGCGTTCGGGTCACCTTCCGGTCGGGCGTCGGGTAG
>JBFFZZ010000229.1:0-5181 GCA_041568335.1 Candidatus Polarisedimenticolaceae bacterium
CCGCTGCACCAGGTCGCCCAGCATCTGGTGCTGCCACTCGATCTCGTCGTTCTCGAAAACCCAAGTCTGGCGTTCGGTGACGGCCTGCTCGAGCTCGGCGAGGTGCGCGGTGGCCTCCTCGATCTGATCCTCGTAGTGGTCGACGATCTCCTGGTAGTCGGGTTGATCCGGCCGGCTCTTGGCCCGGGCCAGCAACTCCTGCCGTTCTTCCAGGTACTCGCGCTCGTCGATCAGCTCCTGCGCGCGTGGGTGGATTCGGCGATCCTCGAGCCTCTGTTCCTCGTCGTACGGCCGGGCGGTGGCTCGCAAGGCCTCGAGCGCAGCGCGGTGCGACGGCAGCCGGGCCGCCAGCGGCTCGGCCTTGTCTTCGAGCCAACGGACCATCGCGTCGATGCGATCCGGGTGCGCCGGCCAAAGATCCTCGGCCTCCTCGATGTAGTCGTCGAGCCGCTTCATGTCCGCCAGCCTCAGCACCTGCGTGTAGTTCGAATCGGCGCGATCGCGCTCGCGGCTCGCCGTCGTCCAGAGCATCGTCGTGGCGATCAGGGCGAGGATGAGAAGCGCCAATCCCGCGGCGGAGGCCGTTACGGCCGTTCGATGGCGCCGGGTGAACTTCTTGAGCCGGTACGCCAGCGTCGGCGGCCCGGCCTCCACCGGCTCGTCATCGAGATAACGCTGGAGATCGGCTGCGAGCGCCGCCGGCGACCGGTAACGATCGTCCTTGTCGCGCTCCAAGGCGCGCATGACGATCCAGTCCAGCTCGCCGCGCAACTGGCTCACCAGCTCCTGCAGCTCGGTTCGACGGTTCCTCGCCGCCTCCTCCCGTCCCTCGTTCAGGGAGACGAGTTTGCCGCTGGGGATCGTGACCGGGGAATCGCGGATGGTCTTGAGCAACGATTGCAACCCGGACTTGCGTAGCTCGGCACTCTCGAGCGGAGTCGCGCCGACCAACAGCTCGTAGAGGATCGCGCCGAGCGAGTAAACGTCGCTCCGCGTGTCGATATCGGTCTCCGAGTCGCCGGCCTGCTCCGGGCTCATGTACTCCGGCGTCCCGACCAGCCGGCCGACCTCCGTGAAACCGCTCCACTCCATGAGGCGTTGATCGGTTGCCTTGGCCAAACCGAAGTCGATCACCTTGGGGCGCGGGCCGATGTCGGTTTCTTCGACGAGGATGTTGGAGGGCTTCAGATCGCGGTGGATCAGCCCCTTCTGATGCGCATGCTGGACGGCGCCGCAGACTTCTTGAAACAGCCGGATCCGTTCGACGTTGGGCATCCGCGTGGAGTCACAGTACCTCGTGATCGGGGAACCATCGACGTACTCCATCGCGAAGTACGGCTGACCGTCGGCCGTACTCCCCGCATCGAAGATCCCCGCGATACACGGATGTTTCATCATCGCGAGCGACTGCCGCTCGAGCTGGAAGCGTGAGAGCACACGCTTCGAGGTGCCGACCTGCTTGACCACCTTGATCGCGACCCGGCGCTCGATCTCACCGCTCTGTTGCGCGAGGTAGACGACGCCCATGCCACCCTCGCCGAGGCGCCGGATCACCCGGTAGGGTCCGATCGTCTCGGGGTCCGGCCAGGCGGCCGCCACCGCGTCGGCGGCGATCGAGGACATCGTCAGCGTGGCTTTGCGGTCGCGGAGGTCTTCCCGGCCGCAGGCGTCGCAGACCGGCGGCTCGGCGCCGCGCGATCGGAGCGTGGCCCCGCAGTGATTGCAGCGCTGGGCCTGCTCGCCCATGCTCCTATTCGCGACGCGGCCGGTTGTTGTACTTCTCGTAGAGCCTGTGCTGCGGGTTTTCGGTCAGGTCGACCTCGACACCGCCGACCCAGACCCGTTCGATCCGGGTCCTGATCTCGAGCGGGTCGCCGTCCGTGACCAGGAATGACGCGTCCTTGCCCTGCTCGAGCGAGCCGACGCGTTCGGCGACCCCGAGAATCTCCGCCGGCGAGAGCGTCACGCTGCGCAGCGCGACCTCCTTCGGCAACCCGTAGGCCGCGGCGGTCGCCGCCTCGAACGGGATGTTGCGGACGTTGGCTCCGGTGTCCCCGGCGATGGCGAACCGGACACCGGCCTCGTGAAGCTTCGCCGCGGCGACAAACGGCATGTCATACGGCTCCCAGCGGCGTCTCGGGAGCGTGTGGACGCTCGATAGGATGACCGGGACGTTCTCCTCGGCCAGCCGTTCCGCCACGTACTGCGCGTCGGGACTCGTCAACAAGATGATGTTGGTGAGCTCGCGCTCGGCCGCCCAGTCCAGCGCACTCTCGATCTGGTTCCTCTCGCCCGCGTCGATCATCAGGGCCATCTCGCCCTCGAGGACCGGGATCAGGCCTTCGAGCCTGGCATCCACGTCGATGTCCGCGCCCGCCTCGCGCGCTTTCATATAAGCCGCGGCATCGTCCAGCGTGGTGTTGATCGTTTTGAGCGATTTTTCGAGCTGCTCCTTGACCTCTTCGGGCTTCGAACGGCGGCCCGCGGTGACCTGCGGGTACCGCATGCGCATCGCGACACCCGCGCGGACGGTCATGTCCTCCCAGTTCCAACCCGTCATCGACAGGACCGCGCTGGATCCGCTGAACACCCCACCGCCCAGCACGACGTGCGCCGTCAGCACACCGCCGCTGACGGCAACCGGTAGCAACCGGGAGTCGGCGTTGACCGCCACCTCCGCGCGCAGATCGGAGTTGATCTCGCCGAGCTCGGAGAAATCGCGCGTGGCGCGCACCGCGCCGATCTCGGTCAGTCCCAGGATCGAGTTGGCCGAGACGAAACCCGGGTAGAGATGCTTGCCGGTCACATCCACTATCTCGGATCCGGCGGGGATGGCGACGTTCGCGCCGACGGCGACGATCTTGCCATTGTCGATGACGAGGACACCGTTCTCGATCGGCGAACCGCTGACCGGATGGATCGTGGCTCCCTTGAAGGCGGTCGGCGCCGCGACTGCGGGGAGCCCGGTGACGACCACGGCCAGCGCCAGGACGACCGATGCCCGTTTCATCGCGCACCTCCCTGCCGCAGTCCGTCGCGTGCGCGGCATGTCTCGGAGTGGTCCTCGTCGGAGAGAATGTAGGCCGGCTCGGGATCGTCTCCCTCGCCTTCCTTCTTCTCATCGCCCTTCTCGCCTTCCTCCTCCTTCTCGGACTCGGCCCGAACCTTGGCCAGCAATTCCTGGCGCTCCGTGGCGATGGCCTCGCGGGCGACGAGATCTTCGTCGCGATCGAAGTACTTGCGCCCGTCGATCCAGGTCTGCTCGCAGATCGAGTAGGTCGACAGTGGATGCCCGCTCCAGACGACGAAGTCGGCGTCCTTACCCTTTTCCCGCGAACCGACACGGTCGTCGATCCCGAGCTGGATGGCCGGGTTGAGCGTCACGAACTTCAGCGCCTCGGCTTCCGGGACTCCGCCGTAGCGGACGGCCTTGGCGGCCTCGGTGTTCATCCGGCGGGCCAGATCGGAAGAGTCCGAGTTGAACGACACGACCACGTCGCGATCCCACATGATCGCACCGTTGTAGGGGATCGCGTCGATCACCTCGAACTTGTAGGCCCACCAGTCCGAGAAGGTCGAGGCCCCGGCGTTCCCCGCGGCCAGCTCGTCGGCGACCTTGTAGCCCTCGAGCACGTGCTGGAAGGAGGCCACCGCGAAACCGAAATCCTCCGCGACCCGGAGCAGCATCACGATCTCATCGGCCCGATAGGAGTGGGAGTGGACCAACCGCTTGCCGTCCATGATCTCGACCAACGCGTCGAGCTGCAGGTCGCGCTTGGGCGGAACGCTCGTCGGATCCGCGGCGTGGGCCTCCCAGGCCTTGCGGTAGTCGACGGCCGCCTCGAAGCGTTCTCGGATCGAGCGCTCGACTCCGGCGCGTGTCGCCGGGTAACGCGGGTTCTCGCTGTTGAAGAAGTTCGACTGCTTGGGGTTTTCCCCGAGCGCGAACTTGATGCCCTCGGGCGCGCCCCGGATCTTCATTTCCTCGGGCAGGGCGCCCCAGCGCAGCTTGATCACCGCGTTCTGGCCGCCGATCGAGTTCGCCGAACCGTGCAGCAGGTTGGCGGTCGTCAGCCCGCCCGCGAGCTGGCGGTAGATATGGATCGAGTCGGAGTTGACGACGTCGCCGATGCGGACCTCGGCGGTCGTGACGTTCGATCCCTCGTTGACGCCGCCGACGATCGCGGAGTGGCTGTGCGCATCGATCAGACCTGCGGTCACGTGTTTGCCGGACCCGTCGATGACCACACCGTTGCGCGGCGCGTTGAGGCCCTTGCCGATCTTGGCGATCTTGCCCTTCTTGATCAGCAGATCGGCGTTCTCGAGCACACCGTCCGGACCGCTGGTCCAGATCGTCGCCCCCCGGACCAGGACCGCGTCCGGTTGCTCGGGGGTCGTGTTCTTCCAGGCGGCGGTGTCCCGCGGCGAGGTTGCCTGGAACGGGACAGCAATCGTCGCCAGCAGCAGAACGACCGCCGCAAAGGTCGTCGGCCTGTTCATCGTCGCACCTCCGGATCGCCGCCGCGGACGCGGCTGCCCTTGATCGTGAACGGTCCCATCGGGCTCGTCCCCGACCCGCTCGCCGTGTCCCCCTTGATCTCCAGAGTGAATTCGAGATCGCCCGGCATCCCGAAGCTGACACCCGGAAGAACGAACTCGACTCTTTTGCCCGACACCTCGATCGACGAGAAGTCGATGCGCATCCCCTGCACCAGTAGGTGCCCGGTGACGTTGTTCATGTCACCTTCGAGGATCAACGTGGTCGGGATCTTCTGATCGCCGGCCGTGGTGACCATCTCCCAGGTACCGGCGGGATCGACCTCCGGCGGCTTGAACTCCTTCAGCTCACTTCGTTTTCCGTCGATCCAGACCTCGCGCAGCTTGACCTTTTCGTCGAACAGCTGCTCGCCCTCGATCACGGTGAGGTTGGCGATCTTGCCGGCCTCGATCGTGCCGAGACGGTCGCCGAAGCCGAGCATCGCGGCGGGCGTGGTCGTCAGCGCGGCGAGCGCGGTGTTCGCGTCGAGCCCGCGCTCGACGGCCGTGGCGAGCCGGGCGTGGACGTCCTTGGGGTTGTCCAGACCGCGGGTCGTGATCGCGAAGCGCACGCCCTTCGCGGCGAGCTTCGCGGGATTGTGGGGAGCGGCATCCCAGTGGCGCAGCGCCTCGAGGGTCACGGTC
>JBFFZZ010000230.1:0-5180 GCA_041568335.1 Candidatus Polarisedimenticolaceae bacterium
CCCGCCGAAGCGGTTGAACTCGCGACCCGGGTGGTTGAAGCCGGCGATGCCGTCCGCTCCCCCGCCGATGCCGGGCCGGGCCGGTGACGCGTTGAGCCACTCGTAGAACAGCGCCATCCCGGCGTTGGTCCTGGTCCGCGCGGTCCCGCATAGCCCCTCTCGAGCCGGTGAAACGACCCAGCGTCCGAAACGGTTCCAACAGGCCCCGGACGCAGAACAGCGGCAGGATTGTAACTCTTTTCTTGTCAGCGGATTGGGCCCCTCGGGCTGTTAACATGGCGGCGGCGGCGGGACGACGAACGCAAGGACGAGGAGACGATGAGCGCCAAGGACACGAGCCCCACCCCCGAACTCTCTCCCGAAGAGCTGCGCTGGCGCTGCGAGCCGTCCGCGTTCCCGTTCGAGACGACCGCCGAGCTGGCCGGCTCTCCGATCCACATCATCGGTCAGGATCGCGCCCGCGAAGCGCTGCTGCTGGGTCTCAACGTGCGCGCGGAGGGCTACAACATCTTCGCCACCGGTGACGTCGGCGGCGGGCGCTCGACCACCGTGCGACGCATGCTCGGCGAGGTCGATCTCGGCGACGAGCGGCCGTGCGACCTCGTCTTCGTGCACGATTTCCACAACCCCGACCAGCCGCACCAGCTGAGCTTCCCGGCATCGCGTGGCCGCGAGTTCAGCGAGGCGATGGAGGAGCTGATCGAGGATCTGATGCGCGATCTGCCGAAGATCTTCGACTCGGAGCTTTACCAGCGCCAGCGCACCGCGATCATCGACACCGGCGCGGAGGAACAAAAGACGCTGTTCCGCGAGTTCGAAAAACGGGTCCAGGGCGAAGGCTTCACGCTGGTGCAGGTGCAGATCGGGCCGCTGACGCGTCCCAACATCGTCCCGGTCCACGAGGAGAAGCCCGTCGACCTCGACGAGCTGGTGCAGCTCGCCGAGCAGGGCAAGTACCCGAAAGACGAGCTGGAGGCGATCCGGAGGAGACTCAGCCAGCTTCGCGGGGAGCTCGAAGCGCTGGCCAAGAAGGTCCGGCGCATGGACCGTGAGCTGCGCCGCGACCTCGACGAGATGGACAAGCAGTTCGCCCGCCCGCTGCTCGAGGAGGCGATCGGCGACCTGCAGGACGCCTTCGGCGAGCCCGGGGTGGAGGCGTACCTGAAGCAGGTTGCCGAAGCGCTCTTGGACAACCTCGACGAGCTCCGACAAGGGGTCGATGCGCGGCCCGAGCCGGGCGCCGACGGCGAGGTCGAGGTCGTCCACGACACCAGCTTCGACGTCAACGTCCTGGTCGACAACTCGAAGACGAAGGGACGGCCGGTGATCTGGGAAACCGCGCCGAGCTACCGCAACCTGTTCGGCACGATCGAGAAGTTCCGCACGTCGGATGGCGAGTGGATCACCGACCACACGCGGATCCGCGCCGGAAGCCTGCTCCGCGCCAACGGCGGATACCTGGTGCTGGATGCGCTCGACGTGCTGGTCGAGCCCGGTGTCTGGGCCGCGCTCAAACGGACGCTTCGCACGTGCAAGGTCGAGATCCAGGCGTTCGACCCGATGAACATGATGGCGGGCAACGCGATCAAACCGGAGCCCGTACCGATCGACGTCAAGGTGATCATGATCGGCACGCGCCACATCTACCGCCTGCTCCACCGCCACGACGAGGACTTCACCAAGATCTTCAAGGTCAAGGCCGAGATGGCGATGACGATCCCGCGCAGCGAACAGGAGCTGCTCAACTACGCCAGCTTCATCCACAAGAAGACCCAGGACGACGAGCTCCCGCCGTTCCATCGTGAGGCCGTCGCGGCGGTCATCGAGCACGGGATCCGGCTGGCCGGGAACCGCTCGAAGCTGACGACGCGGTTCGCCGAGATCGCCGACCTGGTGCGCGAGTCCGCCTTCTGGGCGCGCCAGCGCGGCGGGGAGATCGTCTGCGGGGAGGACGTCGACCGGGCGATCGACCGCAAGATCCACCGCGTCAACCTCACCGAGGAGATGCTGCGCGAGCGCATCGAGGAGGGGATGGTCCTGCTCGACATCGACGGTGAGGAGATCGGACAGGTCAACGGCCTGGCGATCCTCGACACGGGGGATCACAGCTTCTGCCAGCCGTCCCGGATCACCGCCACCGTCGCGATGGGCCGCGCCGGCGTGATCGATTTGGATCGCGAGGCGGAGATGTCGGGCGCCCTGCACACCAAGGGCGTGCTGACGTTGACGGGTTTCCTGCGTGAGCGCTTTGCGCAGAACAAACCGCTGGCCTTGACGGCGACCGTGACGTTCGAGCAGAACTACGGCGGTGTCGACGGCGACTCGGCGTCGTCGACCGAGCTGTACGCGCTGCTCTCCAACCTCGCCGATGTGCCGGTCCGCCAGGGCATCGCCGTGACCGGTTCGGTCAACCAGCGTGGAGAGGTGCAGCCGATCGGCGGCGTCAACGAGAAGATCGAGGGCTACTACGACGTTTGCCGCGCGATCGGGATCAGCGGCAACCAGGGCGTGCTGATCCCGAGCCGCAACAGGCCCAACCTGATGCTACGCAAGGATGTCGTCGAGGCGGTGCGCAACGGCGAGTTCCACGTCTGGGCCGTGGATACGATCGAGCAGGGCCTCGAGGTGTTGACCGGCAAGAGCGCGGGCACGCCCAACGCCAGGGGCGCCTACCCCAAGAACTCCGTCTTCGGCCGCGCCGATGCGACGCTCGCGCGGCTCGCCGAGCAGGTCAACGCGTTCGGCCCGGCAGACCGGCATTAGCTCGCGATCACCGTTCCGCCGGACGCAAAAAAACGTCGATCTGTGGACCGGGTGAATCGCCGGCGCTCTGCTGGAAGCAGAGCTCGGAGCGACGGTCGCCGCGGCCGGTTTCACCGATTTCGAGATCACCTGGCGGAAAAGAGGTCTTTGACGGCGCGCCGCAGGCCTCGTCCGCGGCCAGGTTCGGCACGGTCGGGATCAACTTCCGCGCGACCAGGCCCTGATCCGAAAACCTGGCGTTCAGGCCCGGTTCCGGTGTATCGTTCAGGCCATCTTGTCCCCTTACTCCCGTAGAGAAACGGTTGTTGGACTGCCAGTGCTGATCGGCACCGGTTCATGTGTGTCGTCCGGATTGGGTCCGGCGAACGGTCGAGATTGAAAGTACGGCTCCCCCTGAGGAGCAGAGAGGTCTAGAGATGGGAAGCAGACTCTATGTCGGCAATTTGCCGTTCAGTGCGAACGAAGAGGCGGTTCGTGAGTTGTTCGCGCAGGACGGTCGCGAAGTGGCGGAAGTCAAGCTGATCACGGATCGTGACAGCGGCCGCCCCCGCGGGTTCGGTTTTGTCGAAATGGGCAACTCCGAACATGCCGATGCCGCGATTTCCGCGTTGAACGGCTACTCGATGGACGGCCGCGCGCTGACCGTGAACGAAGCGCGTGAGCGCAGTTCCGGCGGCGGTGGCGGCGGCCGCGGTCGTGGTGGCGGCGGTTTCGATCGGTATTGATCCCCGCACGACGGTTACTCGAAAGCGCCCCTTCAACGGGGCGCTTTTTTTTACTTGCGGCGCAACTGGAGCACGCTCAGAAAGAAGCTCGACAGGATCGTCTGAACACCGAGGGTCAAGGCGGTGCCCGAGGGGATCACGATGCGCAGCATGTCGGTCGGCTCCAAATCGCCGAACGACACCGAATACCAGATCCACACGGCGGACACGGAGCCCGCCAGACCGATGACGGTCAACAACGTCCCGACCAGCAACCCGAGCTCGAGGGAGAACACCTTCAACCATCGTCGCAATCGGGGATCCTCGGGCAGGAGTCCCTCGGAGATCGCGAACACCTTGGTGAACACGCCGAAGAACAACGACTGGTAACCGAGCAACACGAAGAACGCCGCGAAGACCATCGTGTGGATGTCGAACGTGACCTCCCCGACGACGCGCGCGCCGGACATCAGCCAGACTCCGGTCGCCAGACCGGCCAGGATCAACGCGATCCCCGGATAAATGAAGAGCCAGCGGGGGCTGTAGAGCAGCAGGAACCGGAGGTGCCGCCAGCCGTCGCGCCAGGTCCTCAGGTGCGGGCGGCGTGAGCGCCCGTCCGGCGAGAGCGTCGTCGCCACCTCGGCGATGCGCAGCCCGTGCAGCGTCGCCTTGACGATCATCTCGCTGGCGTACTCCATACCCGTCGTGCGCAACCCGAGCCCCAGGATCGCCGTGCGGTCGAACCCGCGCAGGCCGCAGTGGAAATCGCCGACCGCGCTGGGAAAGCAGACCCGACCGATCGCGCTCAACACGGGGTTGCCGAGGTAGCGGTGGAGCGCCGGCATCGCGCCGGGCCGGATCCCGCCGCGGAAGCGGTTCCCCATGACGAGCTGGGCGCCGTTGCGCAGTTGCTCGACGAACGGCATCAGGTCGGAGAAGTCGTAACTGTCGTCGGCGTCCCCCATGATGACGAACTTGCCGCGGGCGGCCTGGATCCCGCCCGACAGCGCCGCGCCGTAACCGCGTGTGTCGACCTCGACGACACGTGCGCCGTGTCGCGCCGCGAGCTCCCGGGAGCCGTCGGTGGAGCCGTTGTCGGCGACCAGGACCTCGCCGGCGATCCCGTTCTCCTCGAGACATCGCTTTGCCTTGCCGATACAGGTCGCCAGCGTTTCCGCCTCGTCGAGACAGGGCATGAGGATCGTGAGCTCCATCACTCGGAGCCTCCGGCCCGCAGCGCTTCCTCGATCCGTCGTCGCCATTCGCCGTCTCCCGGAGGGGTCTGCAGGTCGGCGAAGCGCAGGTACTGCCGCGCTTGGTCCTCGTGCCCCGCGCGCCGCGCGCTCAACCCCAGCTCGTAGAGGTCGGCGGGCGAGGTGTCGGTCGACATCGCGTCGATGGCCCGGCGCATCGCGGCATAGGCGCGCCCGTGCTGCCCGAGCCGGGTGTAGCAACGCGCGAGCTTGCGCCGGATCGCGGGCCGCGAGCTTTCGGGCGTCCGCTCGACGGCGTCGCGGTAGGACGCGGCGGCCTCCCGCCACGAGTCCCGGCTCGCGTACACGTCGGCGAGCGTTGCATGGGCGCGCGGGCTGCCCCGCAGCCGATCCACCGCCGCGAGCGCATGCGTCTCGGCCGCCGCCGCGTTCCCCGAAAGCAGGTGCAGGTTCGCCGCCAGCAGGTTCAACAGCCCGCCGCCGGGATCGACGCCGAGCA
>JBFFZZ010000231.1:0-5162 GCA_041568335.1 Candidatus Polarisedimenticolaceae bacterium
GAGCCCGGCGGCGCGCACCGCCCCGATCCCCGACGCGATCGAGACGTCCTCGAAACGCCCGTCCCCGAGGTTCCGGAACAGGAGATCCGGCACCGCCGGGAACTCCAGCGGTCCGCAATAGGCTGGACGACTGGCAGGGTCGCGGCACGGCTTACCCGGCCGGTAGTCGACGTAGCGCGTGACGTAGAGGTCGAGGGCCCCGTCGCGATCGTAGTCACACCAGACGGCCGAGGCGGACCAACCGGTGGCGACGATACCTGCATCGGTCGTGCCGTCGACGAAACGGCCGCCGTCGTTGCGGTACAGCCGGTCCTCGCCGAAATTGGTCACGTAGAGGTCGGCGTCGCCGTCGCCGTCGTAATCCCCGACCGCGACCCCCATCCCGTACCCGGTATCCCCCAGACCGCTCTCTTCCGTGACATCGGTGAAGCGCGCGCCGTCGTTGCGATAGAGACGATCGTGTTGCTCGCCGCCGCGCGCCGGGGTGGCCGGGGAAGCGTTGCCGTTGGTCGCGTAGATATCCAGGTCGCCGTCTCCGTCGTGGTCGATGAACGCGACGCCGCCGCCCATGATCTCGGGCATGTGAAGCTCGCCCGTGGCGCCCGTACGGTAAGTGAAATCGATCCCCGATTCCGTCGTCACGTCGACGAGCCAGGGCGTCCTTCCGGGATCGCCGGCCGGGTCGCAACCCAGGATCGCCAGCGTGACGCCGCAGGTCGCGACCCCAAGGGCCCGTCGACGCGAGTGGAACGGCCGCCGCGCCACGGCGTCAGAGGCTCGCCGGGGCCAGCAGCGGGAGGGTGATGACGAACCCGTTGTAGACCACATGACCGAAGACCGGAGCCCACAGGTTGCCCGTCTTCCGGTAAACCCAGCAGAAGACGAGTCCGATGAGCATGTACATCGGGAAACCGACGGGGTGCCAGTGGATGATGGCGAAGAGAATCGCCGAGACGAAGTAGGCCGCGCGTGCGCCGACGCTCGAGAACAGACGGCGGAAGACATAACCGCGAAAGAACACTTCCTCGCTGACGGGGCCGAACACGACCAACCAGGGTGTCAGCAACAGCAGCGATGATTTGTCGGCCATCAGCGCCTGGATCCAGCCCTGCTCCTCGATCTCCCACCCGGTGAGCTGCAACCCGCCGCCGACGAGCGTGCTCCCGACGAACGCGGCGAGAGCGGCGGTGGCGCCCCAGGCGAGTGCCGTTGCCAGCCGGGTGGGGTCGCGCAACGCGCGTGGCCGGCGCCAACGCAACATGATCCAGCCGCCGAGGATGAACACGAACGACTGGACCGTCATCGCGGGAGGGATGTACATCCGCATCCGGCGAGGGTTCTCCATCGCGCCGAAGTAGCGCGGCAACGTGGTCAACGTGGGAACGGGCTCCAGCCAGCCGAGCTCGCCGAGTCGGGCCGTCAGCTCCGCCAACGAGTCCTGGCGTGGCTCGCCCTGGATCCAGGCGAGCAATTGCCATGCGCGTTCCCCGTCCGGGATCACGATCACGTCCGAGACGTCGAACACCGACGCGACGATCCGCTTCGTCTCATCGATTGCCGGGACGGTTTCGACACCGTGGATCAGCTCGATGCCGAGCTTGCGCTCCATCCCGAACAGACTCTCGAACGGCTCCTCTTCGACGAGAAACGCGGTGCCGATGAACGCGAACATGCCGAAGAAGATCGAGATCCCGAAGGCGAGTGCCAGTGCGAGCGGCGGCTCCAGAAGGACGAGGAGGCGGGACCGGCGGGGGGTCTCCTCCGGAGGAGGGAGTTCGGGGTGGCCTGCGGATCCGTTTTGGCCTGAATTCCAGTCCATTTTGCACCGAAGCGGGGATTCTTGCATGGGCCCCCGTGAAGCCTAGATTAAACCAGGTAGGGCTTTTTTCAGCCTTCGAATGTTTGTTTGCGGCATCTCATTACCCCCCCAATGGGGTGTCGTGACTCGGGGCGTCCGCCGTGCACCCCCCCGCCCGGCGGACGCTTTTTTTATGCGGCCGCTCCGACCCCGACCGGCCGGCACTGGAACAATCCCCGCGACACCGATAAAGTGAGCGATACGCGCAAAAATACTCCTTTGCCACCGGGCTGAAAGGAATCCATGGCAACGATCGACAGCACGCCGGAATTCGTCAAGCACGCATATCGGAAGATCGAGCGCAACCTCGAGGTCATCCGCAAACGGCTCAACCGGCCGTTGACGCTGACCGAGAAGATCCTCCTCGGTCATCTCGATGACCCGCAACGGGAGGTGCTCGAAGCCGGCAAGAGCTATATCGGTCTGCGTCCCGACCGCGTGGCGTTGCAGGACGCAACGGCGCAGATGGCGCTGCTGCAGTTCGCCCAGGCGGACATCCCGCAGGTGGCGGTGCCGACGACGGTGCACTGCGACCACCTGATCCGCGCCTACCAGGGCGCCAATCAAGATCTGAAGGTCGCCGTGGACGAGAACGACGAGGTCTACTCGTTCCTCCAGAGCGCTTCCGCACGTTACGGGATCGGGTTCTGGAAGGCCGGCGCGGGGATCATCCACCAGGTCGTGCTGGAAAACTACGCTTTCCCCGGCGGGATGATGATCGGCACCGACTCGCACACGCCGAACGCCGGTGGTCTGGGGATGTTCGCGTCGGGCGTCGGGGGCGCCGACGCCGTCGACGTGATGGCCGGGTTCCCGTGGGAGGTCAAGTACCCCGACACGATCGGCGTACACCTGACCGGCTCGTTGCGCGGCTGGACGGCGCCCAAAGACATCATCCTCAAGCTCGCCGGGATCCTGACCGTGAAGGGCGGCACCAACGCGGTCGTCGAGTACTTCGGGTCCGGAGCCGAGTCGATCTCGTGTACGGGCAAAGGGACGATCACCAACATGGGAGCCGAGATCGGCGCGACCACGTCGATCTTCCCGTTCGACGAGTCGATGGCCCGTTTCCTGCGGGGCACCGACCGCGCCGAGCTGGCGGATCTCGCTGAGCAGCACGCGCACCTGTTGCGGGCGGATGAAGAGATCGCCGCGGATCCCGGCAAGTACTACACACGGGTGATCGAGATCGATCTGTCGACGCTGGAGCCGCATCTCGTCGGTCCGCACACGCCCGATCTGGCGCGCCCGGTGTCGGCCATGGCCGGCGCCGTGGAAAGCGAAGACTACCCGGACGACATCTCGGTGGCGCTGATCGGATCCTGCACGAACTCCTCGTACGAGGATGTCTCGCGTGTCACCGACGTGGTCCGGCAGGCCAAGAAAGGGGGCGCCGCCAAGGCGCGCATCCCGTTTCTCGTGACCCCCGGATCCGAACAGATCCGCGCGACGATCGAGCGCGACGGCCAGATCGCCGAGCTGGAGGGGTTCGGGGCCACCGTGCTGGCCAACGCGTGCGGCCCGTGCATCGGGCAGTGGCAGAGGGACGAGATCAAGCCGGGAATGAAGAACACGATCGTGACCTCGTTCAACCGCAACTTCCCCAGACGCAACGACGGGAACGAGGCGACCCTGGCGTTCATCGGCAGCCCCGAGATCGTCGCCGCCTACGCGGTGACGGGCCGTCTGTCGTTCAACCCGTTGACCGACGAGGTCGAGGCGGCAGACGGTCGCCGCTTCCGGCTGACGCCGCCGGCACCGGCGCCCGACTTGCCGGCCAACGGGTTCGTACGGGACACCGCGGGGTACCTGGATCCGCCGGAAGACGGCAGCTCGGTCGAGATACGGATCTCGCCCGACAGCCGGCGATTGGCCGTGCTCGAGCCGTTCAAGGCCTGGGACGGGAAGGATTTCGAGAAGCTGCCGTTGCTGCTGAAGGCGCGCGGCAAGTGCACGACCGATCACATCTCCCCCGCGGGGCCGTGGCTGCGTTTCCGCGGGCATCTCGACAACATCTCCGACAACATGTTCACCGGCGCCGTCAACGCCTTCACCGGCGAGACCGGCACCACACGCGATCTGCTCGAGGGTGCGGCCGACGCCCGCCCGGTGCCCGAGGTGGCCCGCGGCTACAAGGCGGCCGGGACGAAGTGGGTCGTCGTGGGTGACGAGAACTACGGTGAGGGATCGAGCCGCGAGCACGCTGCCATGTCGCCGCGCCTGCTCGGGGCGGCCGCGGTCATCGTGCGCTCGTTCGCGCGCATCCACGAAAGCAACCTCAAGAAACAGGGTGTGCTGCCGTTGACGTTCTGCGACCCGGCGGACTACGACAAGGTTCAGGAGCGCGACCGCATCAGCATCACGGGCCTCGCGGGCCTGACCCCGGGCGGCGAGGTGACGGTCGTCCTGCACCACGGGGACGGGAGCCGAGACACCGTCCGCTCGCGTCACTCGCTCAACGCCGAACAGATCGATTGGTTCAAGGCCGGCTCGGCGTTGAACGTTCTCAAGGCGAAATAAGCCGGCGTTGCAACGCCGCAACACGACCGGCGCCTCGACCTGTCGCCGGGCGTGCCCGCGCCCCATACTGGGTCGAGTCAAGCAAGCCGGCTTGATTCGTCCTCAGGAGAGGGGCGCAGATGACCCCCCCTGACTGCCTCGGCAGCCCTATCCCGTCTGCGCCTCTTTCCTTACTTTCCCGGCCGGTCGCGGGAGTGTGGCGTCACGGGGCCGCGAGGACCTTGCTCTTGACGGCGCGACGCGCTTGCTCGAGCCCGACCCAGGAGCCGTCGAGCCACGGCTCGTTCGATTGAATCGCCCAGGAGTCGTCTTCCCAGGCGGCGCGGCCGAGGGCATTCGTGGAGTCTTTCCAGTCGAGCCACATGCGGGTTCCACGCGTGTGCAACATGGCGTCCAGCGGTTCGGTACGCGCCGTGGTGTGCACGGTTTCGCGCGTGTACCCACCTTCCGTCGCGGTGGTCACGACGATCTCCTGTCCGATCACCGCGTCCTGCTCGTAGACGATGCGAATCGTCCCTTGGTGATCCACGACGGATGGACGACGAGCCGATTTCCCGGGGTCGGACACCTGGATCGGCGAGCTCCACACGGAGCTCCCCGCAAGACGCGTGCGCAGCAGCACCCGGTCGACCGCGGCGTCCTCCCACCAGGCGACGGCGACGGTGCCGTCGGAGGCGACCCAGACGCGCGGATCGAACTCCTTCGCGGGGGACGAGGTGAGGAATTCGACCGGCGTCCACTGCGTTCCGTCCCACTCGGAGTAGGCGATGTCGAAGTCCCCGCC
>JBFFZZ010000232.1:0-5137 GCA_041568335.1 Candidatus Polarisedimenticolaceae bacterium
CGTCGGCGTTCCTCAAAGAGGTCCCCTTGCTGGTGCTCGACGAACCGACGGTCAACCTGGACCCTCTCGGCGTGGACCGGCTGCGGAGTCTGCTCGGGGAGGCCCGTGCCAGGGGGACCACGGTCGTGTTCTCATCGCACCTCGTCCAGAGCGCCATGCAGCTGGCCGACCGCGTTGCCGTGCTCGTCGAGGGCTCGTGCGTCACGCTGGAAGAGGCGCCTGTGTTCCGTGCCGCGGTGGCCCGGCAGACGACGGTTCGCGTCGTGCTCGACCACACCTCGGAGGCGCTGGTCGAGGCGAGCCGCAACGCCGGTGCCGAGACGGCCAGCCGTAACGGGCACCAACTGTTCTTTACGGCGTCACCCGAGCGCCGTCTCGAGATCATCCGCGCGATCGAGGGCGCCGGGGCCGTCGTCGCCGAGATCCATACGGAGATCCCGGACTGGACGGCGCTGATCCGCAAGCACTTCGACAACCACGAGGGAGCGTCGTCATGAAGCGAGCCTGGACCGTCGCGCTGCTCGTGGTGGCACTGGCCGCTTGCTCGGCCGAGGTCGAACCCTCCGTCGTTGCCGGGTTGGACGTCTGCAACGAGTGCAACATGGTGATCGACCGGCCGAACCAGGCGGCCGGCTACATCGATGCGGACGGCTTCGTGACGTTCGACTCGCCGTTGTGTTTGCTGCGCGCGTATGAGAAGAAGTTCCGCCGGGGTGAGCCGATCCCGAAGCGGCTGTACCTCGCCGATCACGACGACGGCACGTTGCATCCCGCCGAGGACCTGGCGTTCGTGCTCACCGATCACGTCCCGACGGTGATGGAAAGTGGGGCCCTGTGTTTTGCAGACCGCGAAGCGGCCGCGGCTGTTATCGCGCACGACGACGAACGGATTACCGACTGGGACGGCTACCGGCTCGCGCACGGCACGCCCGACCGCGTGATCGAGGTGCGCTTCGACCCCTCGGGCCAGGTGCCCGACCTCGTCGAGTCGTCCAAGGGAGAGCTGTTGCTGTGGATGGCCACGTCGGACGGCCTCGATCGAGACCTCGTCGTCTCGATCAGGGGTTATCCCGAGGTCGGCGAGATCACGATCCCGGCAAGCGGTGAACCGGTCGTGTTCCGCATGAAGGCCGATCGCCCGGGGATCGGCTTCCCCGTGATCGACGCCCGCAGCGAAACGCCGCTCGGCATGTTGCGCGTCCACGGCTCGCACACCGCCGACGAGGAGGCGTCATGAAATCGGCCGTCTGGATGATCTGCTGGCAGGAGTTCACGTTGAACCGCCGGAACCGCTGGGTGCTGTCCTTCGCGATGCTGTTCGCGATGCTGACCCTGGTGGTCGCCTACTTCGGCATGGTGACATCAGGCTACTCGGGGTTTCAGGACTTCACGCGCACCTCGGCGAGCATCGTCAACCTCGGAGGTTTTTTGATCCCGCTGTTCGCGATGCTGGTCGGTGTGTTCAGCTTCATAACGAACCAGGGCTACTTCGAGATCCTCGCCACCCAGCCGGTGTCGCGTTCAAAGGTCCTGCTCGGGCGTTATTTGGGGCTCCTGCTGACGATTCTGGCCGCCTCACTGCTGGGCTTCGGGCTGCCCGGCGCCGTGATCGCGCTGGTGATCGGTGTGACCGGCGCGCAGAGCTACCTCCTGGTCGTCGTCTACTCGATGATGCTGGCAATGGTGTTCACGGGGCTTTCCGTGTTGATCTCGCTGATCGCGCGGCGGAGGCAGATCGCGTTGGGCATCGCGCTCGGCGTGTGGGTGTTCTACGAGTTGGTCTACGGGATGCTGATGCTCGGGACCACGCTGTACCTGTCGCCGACCGTGCTCAAGACCGTGCTGCCGCTGGGCCTGATGGGCAACCCGGTGGACATCGTGCGCGTGCTGTCGCTGCTGCAGGTCGGCGGGCCGCACCTGTACGGACCCGCGGGCGCGACGTTGGTCAAGCTGACCGGCTCGGTCGAGGTCGCCACGCTGATCGGCGTGCTCGGGTTGCTGTTCTGGATCGTGGCTCCGGTGTTGTTCTCGATGAGGATCTTCAACCGGCAGAACTTGTAGCGGGGGTTCCGCTACATGCGCCGTCCCGTCGCTCCAGGGTTGTCAGAGCTCTGATCCCGATTGCCCCTCTCATCAACAGCGGTTTCGCACCACCTCCAGCCACTCCCGCCACCGTTCGTACTTTCCCGTGAGATAGGCGCCCGCAGCGCTCGGTTCGAGCGTGGTGCAGGCCGGTCGCGCCACCTCCGTCTCTCCGCGCGCCGCGATCGCGACGCCACGCAGCGTGACCTCGGTCGCGTCGATGCGCTCGATCGGGCGCTCGAGCAGCGTCGCAAGACCCCGCGCGACGAACGGCTCCGCGGACAGCCCGCCGGCCAACGCGACGTTCGCCGGCCGCTCTTCCGCCGTGAGGTCGTCGTAGATCTCGCGCACGCGGAAGAGCAGCCCCTCGAGCAGTGCGCGGTGCGCGGCGCCGCGATCGAGCGAAGACTCGGGTCGCGAGAACGTCACACCGATCTCGGGCCGCCAGTGGGGGGCGCCGAGCCCCGCGCCGTCGGGGACGGCGAACAGCTCCGGGGCCGGATCCTCCTCGCTCAGCTCGCACCGCCCGCGGCGGTAACGGTCGATCGCCGGACCGCAGCCGCTGATCGCCCCTTCGATCGCATACACCGGCCGGCCGCCACGATCGGCGCGCAAAATGCCGGTCAGGTAGCCGAACCTGCGAGCGACCGTTTCGCCGATCGGGCGCAGGACGAACCCGCCGGTGCCGAGGTTGATCAACACCGTGTCGGCGGCAGCGCCGGTCATGCCGATCAATCCCGCGGACTGGTCGGCGAGGCTCGCGCGGAAAACGGCGCCTTGGCTCACCGGGAAATCCAGCCCGTCCGAGAGCCGGACGTGCGGTAGGCAGGCCGGATGCACGCCGAACGCCGCGCACAGCGGTCGCGACCATTCGAGCCGCTCGATATCGAACAGACCGGTCCGTGCGGCCATGCTCGGGTCCGTTGTCGGCTCTCCGCCCCAGCTTTCGATCAACAGCGCGTCCATCGTTCTCAGCCGTAACTCGCCGTCACGCAACCGTCGGCCCAGTCGATCGTCGGCCGCGGCCAAGGCGGCCAGCTTGGGACCGACGTAGTGCGCCGAGAGCATCAGACCGCTGACCCGGTGACACTCCGGCTCGAGATGTTTGTGGTCCCTGCACCAGTGCGCGGCGCGGGTGTCCTGCCACGAGATCATCGGGGTCACCGCGCGTCCGCCGGGATCCTGCAGCACGAAGCTCGAACGCTGGCAGCTGAGCCCGGCGGGGAGGCCGTCGGTGATCTCCTCCGAGAGCTCCTCGAGCAGCCCGGTCGCCGCCGCGACGTGGGCATCGGCGTCCCCCTCGCAGACCGCGCCGTCGCGGCGCAACGGAGGGGCATCGCAGAAGACGAGCCGGGTCAACGCGCCGTCGTCGCCGACCAGCCCGGCCTTGATCCGTGTGCTCCCCAGATCGAGACCGAGCGATGCCATCAGATCTCCTCGGCCGCGGAGAGGATCGCCCGGACCTCGCTGGCCTGGCGTTCCTCCGGCCAGCCCAGCACCTTGCCCGCGAGCGCGGCGGCCAATCGAAGCCGCTCCTCGGAGATCCTCGTGATCAGCAACAGCGGAAGACGCCGTCGCAACAGGTCCTCCAGACGGCCCACCATCTCGTGACGCGAGCAGTAGACCAGCTCGCCGATGCAGACGGGAGCGTCGGGCACGAAGCGCCGCGCCAGCCGGGGCAGCTCCTCGATCATGTCCAGCAGATCGCCGAGGTGGTTGCCGTAGCGAAGCTGGCAGGCGAGTCCGGTCTCCTCGTCGAGCCCCACACGCATGGCGCGGCCCATCGTCTGCTGCCGCCAGGAGCGATAGCGCTCGTCGGGTCGCCAGGGGAGCGTGCGCCAGGTGGTCGGGCAGGGGCCGGGGTCGCGTCCGAGGAGCTCGCAGACGCGGACGACGAGTTTCGCCGCGTCGGCCCGCGCCGAGGTGAGCTTGCCGCCGACCGAGGCGACCACCCCGGCGCAGGGCTCGGCGAGCGCCCACTCACGCGTGAGCGACGATGTCTCGCCGTCTACGTCGGGGAATGTCCGCACGCCGGCAATACGCGAGATCACGTCGGCGTCGGTCCACTGCACGTCACCGAGCACGGCGTTGGCATGGCGCAACAGGTATTCCTGATCCGCGGCCAGGCAGCGCACCTTGCGCGGATCGTCGTCGTACGGCGTGTCGGTCGTGCCGAGGAGCGTGCGACCGTTCCAGGGGATCAGGAAGACGACGCGGCCCCGTTCGCCGGTCAGCAACAGGAACGCATCGGTCGTGGGCAGGGGAGGCATGACGAGGTGCACCCCCTTGCTCAGGCGGGTCGCCAGCCGGGCGTCGGGGATCGCGGATTCCAGCAGCGGTTTGTTCCAGGCGCCCGCGCACAACGCGGTCGCCCTGGCCCGGACCTGGATCGTCCGGCCGTCGAGCCGGTCCTCCACCGTCGCACCGTTCACCGTTCCGCCCTCAGAAGTCAGGCGCAACACGGAAACGTGGTTGACGGCGATCGCGCCCGCGGCCAACGCCCCATCGATCAACTCGAGCGTGAATCGCGCGTCGTCCGTTCGGCAATCGCCGTACGTGAATCCGCCCTTGAGCCCCTCGCGCTTGAGGAAGTCGTAGCGTTGCAACAAGAGTCGCTGGGACAACCGCTCGTGGCGACGCAGCGGCCGCGAGCGCGCGATCATGTCGTACAGCGTCAGGCCGAGGCGCAGCTTGAGCCGCAGACCCCAACCGGCGTTGTAGAGCGGGATGGCGAAACGAAGGCGTCGCACGCGATGCGGCGCCTGCCGGCGCAGCCGGTTACGTTCCGCCAAAGCGCTGCGCACCAGGCCGAACTGCCGGTATTCGAGATAGCGCAATCCGCCGTGGATCAGTTTCGAGGACGCCGACGAGGTACCGGAGGCCCAGTCGCTCTGTTCGACGAGCGCGACGCGCAGCCCTCGCAGCGCGGCGTCGTACGCGGTCCACGCCCCGTAGATCCCGCCGCCCACGACCAGCAGGTCGAACTCGCCCCCGTCGAGCCGGTCGACCCGCCGTTTCACGACGCGCGCTCCAGGTGCTCGGCAAGCCAGTCCGC
>JBFFZZ010000233.1:0-5131 GCA_041568335.1 Candidatus Polarisedimenticolaceae bacterium
GCGCCGTTCGGCCCCAGGAAACCGTAAACCTCGCCAGCCTTGACGGTCAGGTCCAGGACACGCTCGCTCACGATCTTCTGACGGTCGTCGCTGACGCGTGCGCGGATGCGGTAAGGCCCCTCGGGCAACACCAGCTCGGTCGTGTGCTCGTAGGACCGCGTGTCGCGGTCGCTTCGCTCGTTGCGTTCGAGGACGACGGTGGCGATGTCCCACCGGTCGTCGACGACGGTGCCATCGGGCTTGATCGCTTGCACATAGACACCGAGCTGGGTCCCCCGGCCGCCCGCGCCGCGTCGCAACGGCAGCTCGCCGAGGTTCATCGTGAATTTGATCGGCACGGTCTGCGCGACGCCGCTCGCGACGAGCAACGGCTGACCGACACTGAGATCGAGCCGAACCGGACTCGCCTTGTGAGGCCACAACGTGGCCCTGTCGGGGTAGCCGATGTCGAGCTTCGGACGGTCGATCTTGATCTTCACCGTCCCGGCGCGCGCCTGCGGGTCCGAGCGGTAGTATCCGATGAGGTAATAGCCGAAGAACGTGTTCGCGGCGGCGGTGATCTTCTCGTCGAGATCCTTGGTGCCGTGGTACGAGCGGCCGCCGGTCGCCTTGGCCAATGCCTGCAGCCCCTGACGCGTCTCCCAGTGCATCTCGGACCACGGGTTGATGCCCTGGCTGAAATACGAGAGGTGTTGGCCCCGCTCGAGCGAGCTGGAAAAGCCCGTGTCGTGGCCTCGCGTCGTGTCGATGGTGAAGTAGGAGACGTTTGCGGCCATGGCCGTGAGGTGCAGCTGGTTGACCTCGCGCAACGAATCGCGATCGAGACTCCAGCGCACGACGGTCGAGTCGACCTTGCCCACACCGAACACGGCGAGCATGGCCTGGGTTCCGGCCGTCGACGCATCCGAGACCCAGCCTTCGGAGAACAGGATCACCGCCTTGCGTCCGGGCACCGCCGCGAGCTGGCCGGTCAACCCGCGCAGGGTGTCGAGCGTCTCGTTCGCTTCGACGTGCCATTGCTGGACCTGAGGCTCGGCAAGGTTGTAGGCGCACCCCGCCTCGTCGCTTCCGGGTTTGTTCCCCTTGCCGTCTTCGGAGCGCCGGTAGTCGTCCGCCCGGCCGAGGTCGGAGCACAGCGAGTGGATGTCCTCGACCAGCTGCGTGACGTCGCGGCGCTTGTCGCGGTCCTGGATGCCCTGGTCGAGCGAAACGGCCTCGATGGTGTTCAGCACGGTCGTCTTGTCGCTGGTGAAGTAGACCATCCAGTGCGGGTAGCCGCGGAACAACACGACACCGACGAGATCGTCGTCGCGCATCTCGGAGCGGACCCAATCTTCGGCGGCCTGGCGCCATTTTTCGCGAATGTTGAGCTTCGAGTTCTTGACGTCGAAGGCCAGGACGATGCGTCGGACCGCGCGCGCCGGCAGCACGTCCTCGACGTCACCGGCATCGACCATCTGCCCCGTCTGATCGTAGGTTGCCGCCGGCGGCGACGTGTCCTCGACCTTGGCCGCAAAACGGGTGCTGCCGACGTTGTCGACGTAAGCCAGACGTTGCGGCTTGCCGTTCTCGAAAACGGTGATCTCGTCCGGTTTGAGATCGGTGATCGCGTGACCGCGGCGATCGGTCACCAGCACCGAGACCTCGGCGAGCTCGACCGCGACCTGCTCGACGACATCGGTTTCGAGCGGCAGGTCCCGCGGGTCCCTTTTCCGCTGCGACGTGTCGGCGGAATCCTGGGCCCAAGGCGGGATCGCGACGACGGCGCAAAGAACGAGCGGCAACCACCGGCGCAACGTCATGATTTCTTCGTCGCCTTGTACGCTTGCATCTCGAGGACGTATTGCGTGTCGTCGCCGCCGATGTTGAACAGCATGCGGCAGTTGCCGAATTCGTCGAGCACCTCGTCGTTCGGAAGCCGGAAATAGAGGAAGCCGATCGCCATCTCCGCCTGCGACAGCTCGATATCGTCGCGCGGCACGACACCGGACGAGCGGTGCGGGTAGAACTCCAGCGCGCGATGGCGGAACGGCGGGTCGGGATAGCGGCCGTTCAACGCGTTGATGAAATCCGTACCGGCTCGCAGATCCACCGACTGGCGCGCGTAGTCATCCTCGAACTCGCTGTAGGCGACGACGGGCAACCGCGTCCCGTCACTGGTCTCGAGGATGAAGCTCTCGCGGAATACCTCGACGCGCGACTCGGACTTGTTGAGGAAGGCGACCAGCAGCGGCAGGAACTCCTGACGCTGCGCGATGCGTGAGGCGCGAACATCGATGATCAAATCGAAGGTTTCCCCGTTGCTCGCATACGACGTCCCGGTGAAGTTGCGGTAGCGCATGCCCTCCGCGGTGGGCTCGAGGGCGCGCGCGCAGCCCAGCGATGTGAGTCCGAACAGGAGCATCGCCACGGCGACCCTGGTGCACTTGGTTCTCATGTAGACCTCATCCGATGCGGTGAAGGTGACGGGTCGGACGGCACCAAACCCAGCGTATCACAGGGTTTCCCGCGCAGCCGGTCGGTTACGGCCCCACGGGAACGGTCATCCTCCGGCGCCCCGTTCGAGCTCGCGCAGCATCGCCTCGGCCTCGCGTCGGGCGTCCCCGTGGACCAGCGTCGCGTAGCGTCGAAGCGCGTCGGTCGCCCCCTCGCGATCGCCCATCCGGCCGAGCATCAAACCCAGGTTGAACAGCGCGTCGGCGAGGCGGGGATCGACCTCGACCGCCTTGCGCCACGCGTCGACCGCCGCCTGCGGCCGGTCACGCGACGATTCGATGACGCCGAGCGCGTTCCACGCCTCGGCCAGGAACGGGTCCTGGTCGAGCGCGCGTTCGAGGTACGGCCGGGCCTCGTCGAAACGCCCCATTTCCATCAGCAGGATGCCCGAGTCCATCGAGGCCGTCGGGAAGCTCGGATCGATCTGCAACGCGCGTTGGAACCGCGCCATCGCGTCGGCGTGTCTACCCTGTCGCGCGGCGACGCGGCCGAGGGCGGACTGCGTTTCGGGGTCGCTGGAATCGGTATCGCCGAACAAGGCGCGATGCGCGTCGTCGAGACGGTTGACCTTGACCAGGGCCAGCGCGAGCTTGCGCCGGATCGACTCGTTCGAGGCGCCGTTCCGCACCGCCAGCTCGAGCGTTCGGATCGCCTCGTCGGCGCGCCCGAGATCGGAGTAGAAGAACGCGAGGTGCGAGTACGCCAGACCCATCGTCGGCTGCTCGTCGATGATGCGACGCAGCAGCGCGATCGCCTCGTCGCTGTTGCCGTCGCGGAAACCGCTCAGCGCGCGTGCGATCAGCTCGTCGTAGACGATCAGGTTCTTGGGGTCGAGCTCGGGACCGTACTCGGCGGGGCGTCGGGCGTTGCCCGCGGCGTAGCCCAGGCTGGCGAGTCGTTTGACCGTCTCGGGATCGAGCTTCTCGCGGTCGGTCGCGGCCTCGGTCGGATCCGGCACGCCGACCAGAAAGCGCCTCCAGTCGAGCCTTTTGTCCTCGATCAGGTTGCGCGTTTCGCCGGGATCGGCGCTCAGGTCGTAGAGCTCGGCGAGCGGCAGGCGGATCGCCTTGTGCCGCGCGGTGATCGTCCCGTGGAGCGGTGCCCAGCCCCGGTTGACCCACGGGGAGAGCGCCTCGAAATAGCACGGCGGATCGTCCTTCCAGGAACCGACGAGCGAGCGCCCTTCGAGACCGGCGGGCGGGTCGACCCCGGTCAGCTCGAGCACGGTCGGCAGGATGTCGATGTGTCTCGCCGAGCGAGCGTCGCGTGACGGCGGCACATCACCCTCCGCATAGAGCACGAGCGGGACCTTGAGTGTCGACTCGTACGCGAACATGCCGTGCGTCTGCTCGCCGTGCTCGCCGAGCGCTTCGCCGTGATCCGAGGTGAGCACCACCACGGTATCAGCGTCCGGGCCATCGAGCACACGCTCGATCAACGGCTTCAGCTCCGCGTCGCTTCGCGCGACGTCGCCGTAGTAGGGAGCGGCCGCGTAGTCGGCATCCCAGGGTGGACCCGGGTCGTACGGGTAGTGCGGTGTGAACACGTGAACCCACATCAGGCGCGGCTTCCCGCGTTGCGCATCCCACCACTCGAGCGCGCGGCGAACGGTCTCGTCTCCGGGACGCTCCGGCGGTGTGAACCCGACCGGCGCGAAACCCTCGTACTCGTCGTCGTACCGCTCGAAACCGCGCGCCAGCCCGTAACGCCGATCGAGCGGGAAGGCGGAGACGAAAGCACCGGTGGCCCAGCCGCGCTCGCGGAGGATCGACGCCACCGTCGGGATCGAGGCGTGGAGCCGGTAGCCCGCGTTGTCGTGGATCCCGTGTTCGGTGGGCGACAAACCGGTCAGGATCGAAGCGTGCGAAGGCAACGTGACGACGGCGTGCGCGTGAGCGAAGTCGAACACGCGCCCCGCCTCGGCGAGCCGGTCGAGGGTCGGGGTCGCGACCTTGCCGGACCGGGAGAAACCGGCGGCGTCGTGACGCCAGGTGTCGATGGTCACGATCAGGACGTCGCGCGCGGTCGATTCGCGCGGCTCGACGGGAGGCTCCGGCGCGGCGCAGGCGACCACGGCGACGGTGAGGGCGGTCGAGGCCAGGATCGTGAATCGGCGTCGTTGCACGCCGTGCAAGGTAACAAAACCCATGCCTCGATTTTAGAATGCAACATTAGCGATGCACTCTTCTCCGGAACGTGCAATTGGATGGATCCATTAAATTGAATCGAAAGCGTCCGGCGGCAGCGCCCGCTGTTGCATAAATAAAGGGAAAAACGGGTCACCCGCTCCGGCCCGCTTCTTGCACCTTGCGGGAGCATGAGTTCTTTGCCGTCCGGTGACGACCAACGCAGGTTGTTCAGGGCTGAGGGGCCCCCCGCTTCGCCGGCGCCAAATCTTTTTTGTTTTTCAGTTTTTTCAGGGTGGTCGGGACCCGCGGAACCCTCGTCGCGGAGAACGTCGGCCCTACCAGGAGGAGGACGAGCTTTGAGCTATTTGAAGGGAATGACGCTCTTCGGCTTGTTGCTCGCTTTGATCGCGATTCCTGTCTCTGCGCAGGAGTTCCGCGGCAACATCTACGTGAACGTGACCACCGAAGACGGCCAGCCCGTCGTCGGTGCGAACGTGACGGCCACC
>JBFFZZ010000234.1:0-5124 GCA_041568335.1 Candidatus Polarisedimenticolaceae bacterium
CAGCGGGTCCCCGTCGGTGATCATCAGGCTGGCCGACTTGCCGACCTCGATCGAGCCCAGCCGGTCGCCCACGCCGAGGATCCGTGCCGGGTAGAGCGTCACGGCGCGTAGCGCCTCTTCCCTGGGCAACCCGAACGCCGCCGCCGTTGCCGCGTGATACGGCAGGTTGCGCGTGCTCGGCGCCCCGAAGCCGCTACCGTTGCCGGCGATGCAGAACTCGACGCCCGCCGCGCGCAGTTTTTCCGCCTCGGTGAAGCGCACGTCGTAAGGTTCGTCGCGTCGCGTCGGCAACGCGTGCACCGTGGTCAGGATCACCGGGACCTCGCGCTGGGCCAGCCGATCGGCGACGCGCCAGAGATCCCCCGATCCGGCGATCGCGATCCGCAGCTCCTGTTCCTGCGCCCAGTCGAGCGCGCTCCTGATCTGACGCACCTCGCTCGCGTGCACGATCAGCGGCAGGCTACCGTCGAGCACCGGGAGCATCGCCTCCAGTTTCGGGTAAATGTCGTGCGTGCGGCCGGATTGCTTGAGCTTCGCGTAACCGCGCGCGTCGTCGAACAGCGTCGCGATCGTCTTGATCGCCTCCTTGCGGCGCTTCTCGTCGTCGGGGGAGGGGGGCGCCGGCGGCCCGAAGAAACCGCGGCGTCCGCCGAAGCTCGGCCAGCGCACGTGCAGCGCCAGCGGCGCCGCGGCGGTGAGGTCTTCGTAGGTCCAGCCGTCGAGCCGGATCAACGTCGAGGAGCCCGAGACCAGCCCGCCGCTCGGCGCGGCGACGACGTGGGTCAACCCGTTGGCGCGCGTGACCGGGATCAGCTCGGAATCCGGGTTGACGGCCAGCGCCGTGTTGACGTTGGGATGAAGCTCTCCGGTCTCGGAGATGTCGACGCTGCCGGCGACCGAGCCGATCTCGGTCAGCCCCAGGGCGGTGTTGGCGTCGATCATCCCCGGGTAGACGTGCTTGCCGGTCGCATCGACGACCTCGGCGCCGGCGAGCGGGGCCAACCCCGCGCCGACCTCCACGATGACGCCGTCGCGGAACGACACCGTCCCGTTCTCGATGACGTCGCCCGCGACGGTGTGCACCGTCGCGTGGACGATCGAGGTGGCGCCGGAGAACGGCCTCAGCCGGTCGCGGTACTCGAGCGGGACCTGCTCCGGCTGGGGCTCGATCGCTTTGTCTTCTTCCGTGGATGCGGCGCCGGTTTCGGGCTCCGCCGAATCCTCGGCCGACGCCTCGTCGTCGTCCTTCTTGGGCTTGTCGCCTTGCTTGATGCGGACGATCAGCTCCGCGCGCTCGGCCTCGATCTCCGCACGGGCGGCGAGATCGTCGGCGCGGTCGAACCGCTTGATCCCGTCGACCCAGGTCTGCTCGACGATCGAGTAGGTCGACAGCGGGTCGCCCGACCAGACGACGAAGTCGCCGTCTTTTCCGCGCTCGAGCGAGCCGACGCGGTCGTCGACACGGAGCTGCTTCGCCGCGTTGAGCGTGACGAACCGCAACGCCTCGACCGGATCGACGCCGCCGTACTTGACCGCCTTGGCGGCCTCGAGGTTCATGCGTCGCGCCAGCTCGCTCGAGTCGGAGTTGAACGAGACGAGCACGCCGCGCTCGTGCATCAGGGCGCCGTTGAACGGGATCGCATCGTAGGCCTCGAGCTTGTAGGCCCACCAGTCGCTGAAGGTCGAGGCCCCCGCGCCGTGGGCCGCGAGCTCGTCGGCGACCTTGTAGCCCTCGAGGACGTGCTGGAACGTCGCGATGCGGAACCCGAACTCTTCGGCAACCCGGATCAACGCGAGGATTTCGTCCTGCCGGTAGGAGTGGCTGTGGACGAGCCGCTCGCCGCGCAGGATCTCGGCGAGTGCTTCGAGCTGCAGGTCGCGCCGCGGGGGAGCGGTGCGCGACTTCACGGCATTGCCGAGGGCCTCGTAGTCGTCCCACTCGCGCATGTAATCCCGCGTCGCACGGAAGCGGTCGCGGATCGACTCCATCACGCCCATCCGCGTGTTGGGGTAGCGCTGCGGCACGCCGGGACGCTGGAAGTTGGAACGCTTCGGGTTCTCGCCCAGGGCGAACTTGATCCCGCCCTTGTACTCGGCCAGCACGAGATCTTCGGCGCTGCCGCCCCAACGCAGCTTGATCACCGCGTCCTGCCCGCCGATCGAGTTGGCCGACCCGTGGAGCACGTGCGCGGTCGTCAGACCGCCGGCGAGCTGCCGGTACAAATTGATGTCCTCGGGATTCAACACGTCGCGGATGCGTACCTCCGCGGTGATGTTGTTCGACCCCTCGTTGCCGCCGCCGCGGATCGCGGTGTGGCTGTGGCAGTCGATCAACCCGGGTGTGACGTGTTTGCCCGAGCCGTCGATCACGTGCGCGCCGCGCGGTGCCTGGAGCGCGCGACCGACCGTTTTGATCCGGCCGTCGACCACGAGCAGATCCGCGTTTTCCAACGTACCGCCGGGACCCTGGGTCCAGATCGTCGCACCACGGACGAGAACCGTCTCCGCGAGCGCCGCGGGGAGCAGCACGACCAGGGCAACCGTCGCGATCGCAAGCAGCCTGCGGGGCGTCATCGCGCACCTCCTTCCGGTCCGCTGGTTCGATGGCCCGTCATTTCCACCGTGCGCGGCCCCATCTCGGCCGAGCCCTTGAACGTGTCCCCCTCGACGATCACGGTGACCTCCATCGCCGGCCGGCCCTGGCGCGCCGGATAGACGACCGTCATCACGTTGCCCTCGAGCTCGACCGACTCGAAGTCCACGATGCCGCTGCCGGTCTCCGCGGTGCCGCTGTAGTTGCCTTCCGAGCCCGTGATGGTCCATTCGCGCTCCATCGTGCGCGGTCCCATCCGGATCGCGACGGCCCAGCTGCCGCGCGGGTCGACGACCGCGTTGGGGTCGCCCTTCGGTTTTTCCTTGACCTCCAGCTCGTGGCGTGACCCGTCGACGAAGACCTCGCGGATCTTCGTCTCCTCGGCGAACAGCGGGCCGTCGGTCACGACCAGGTTGGCGATCTTGCCGGGTGCCAGCGTGCCGATCACCCGGTCGAGGCCCAGCAGTCGCGCCGGCACCGTCGTCAGTGCGGCGAGCGCGGTCTCCTCGGGGAGCCCGGCCTCGACGATCTTGGCCATCTGTTTGTGGAACGTGGACTTGCTGTCCAACCCGCCGCCGGTCAAGGCGAACGTGACCCCGGCCTCGTGGAGCCGCGCGGGACCCTTGGCGGCGTCGAGATAGCGCCGCATCGTCTGCCCGCTGACGGCCAGCTCCTGATCCGCATCGTCGAGCTTCGGTTTTTCCGGGAATCCCGTCGAGACGATCAGCGGGCGGCCCGCGGCGGCGAGCGCTTCGGCATGCTCCGCCTCGTAGGACGACGTCGCGACGGCGACGTCCAGCCCGAACTCGCGTCCCAGCTTGTGCGCCGTCAACGTGTCCAGCGGATGGCTCGTGTGAAAGATCAACCGGTGCTCGGAGGCCAGTACCGGAAGCAGAGCCTCGAAGGCGGCGTGCCGCGCCGGTCGCTCCATCCCGCGCGGGTCGGCCCGGTAACGCCGGTTCCATTCCGCGTAACGCTGCGCGTCGAGCAACGTCTGACGCAGCGTCGCGATGGAACCCATCAGGCTCGTCGGGTAACCCGAACCGAAGCGGCCGCGCTGGAACGATGCGTGTTGCGCGACGTCCGCCGCCAGCAGGATCTCGGCAACGGGCCGATCGGCCGCCAGCAGGATCGCGGCACTCGTTCCGCGGAAGATCCCGTCACCCGGCGCGGTCAGCGCGACCGTGAACCCGAGCTCGCGCATCTTCTCCATCGACTGTTTGCGATCGCCCTCGAAGGCGCGCAACGTGTCGGCCGCGCGCGATTCCGGATGGACCAGCGGTAGCGGATGCACCGCGCCGGGCTTGGTTTCCGCCGGCGCACCGAAGCTGACGCCCGAGGGCGGGCCGCCACCACCCCGGGCCGCCCCCGGTGATTCCGCCGCCAGCAGATCACCACCGGCGTCGATCAGACCGGCGTAGACGAAACGTTCCGTCGCGTCGATCTCGACCGCATCGCCGGGAACGGAGCCCTTGGCCTCCACCGAGACGATCAGACCGTCGCGCAGGACGATCGTCGCATCGTCGATACGCTTGCCCGGTTCGACGACCGCCGTGGCATGCGTCAGCGCGTAGTTTCGCGGCGCGTCCGCCGCCTCGGGTACCCCCGTTGACAGGATGAAAAGCGCGGCGCACGCCGCGAGCCATGGACTTCGCAACATCTTCGACCTCGATGGAATTGGACCCCGTGGAGCGGGCCGAGTCTAGGAATCGCCGCTTCGGGGTGTCAAGCGCGGAATTGGCACCGCGCGGCTTTCGCGCCATATTTGTCCGGGCATGAGACGCACGACGCTAGGACCCCCGCGCCGGATCCGGCTCGCCGGGGATGAGGCGGTCGCGGAATGGCCGCTCGGGGGGCCCACCGCGGCGGTCCCCCAACCGCCGATCGCGCGCGAGTCACTCGAGGCGCCGGTCGAGGCGCGCGAGCGCAAACGGTTCGGGTTCGATCCGCGCGGCTGGTTCCGTAACATCGAGCGTGCGGCGAGCCATCATCTCAGCCGCTTGCTGTATCCGCGGATCCCGGGTCTGACCTGGCCGTACGGCCGGATCGTCGAGCGGCGTCTCACGCTGGCCGAGACCGGCGTCGAGCTCGAGGGGCTGGACAGACCCTTTCACGGGTTGCGGGTCCTCGTGATCAGCGACATCCACGCGGGCCCGTTCGTTTCACCCGCGGTCCTGGAGCGCACGCTGGGGCGTCTGGCGGCACTCGAGCCCGACGTGATCTTGCTCGAGCAGGACGATCTCGAGATCTTCAACCTGTTCATCCAGGAAGCCGAGGGCGAGTATCGCTTCCGGGGTTATCGTTCATCCACCGGTATCGTTTGCGGCTCATCAAATCCGGATGGCTGCATCGATGCATTTGAGTCGGGCGACCCCGAGCGGATCATCTACGAGAATGCGGCGCCTTCGAACATCAAGACCGATGCCGCTGCGCAGTTCAGCTACAAGATCAACACCTTGTATCTGCAGGATGAATACACTTTTGCGGACGAAGACCTGTCGTTTATCCTTGGCGTACGCTATGACTGGTAC
>JBFFZZ010000235.1:0-5119 GCA_041568335.1 Candidatus Polarisedimenticolaceae bacterium
GGAGAGGGCGAGCGCCGTGAGGAGCACCGCGATACCTTGAAAAGACGCGAAATAGCTACTTTTTCGCACACCTTCCCCTTTGCCCGTGCCCCCCCGGACAAACGCTCGACCAGGCTCCAATATACGGGGCCGGAGACGGGTCGTCAACTTTTGAAGTTGTTGTTCCTAAAGCAGTTAGGACGGGTCAGGCGGCGCCTTCGTTGGCCCCGATCGCGAGCACGATCACGGTGATGTTGTCGTCGCCACCGTGCTCGTTCGCCGCGTCGATCAAAGCGCGACAAGCCTCGACCGGATCCTCGCGATTCGCGGT
This sequence comes from Candidatus Polarisedimenticolaceae bacterium, assembly GCA_041568335.1. Lineage (GTDB taxonomy): Bacteria > Acidobacteriota > Polarisedimenticolia > Polarisedimenticolales > Polarisedimenticolaceae > WVWW01. The sequence goes on from JBFFZZ010000235.1 coordinate 311, forward strand.
CAGGATGTCTCCGATCAGATCGTCGCCGATCATCGAGTTCAGGCCGTCCGAGCAGAGCAGGAACACGTCGCCCGGTTGGACCGCCTGCTCCGAGACGTCGACCTCGAGCTCGAGGCGGTTGCCCATGGCGCGGGTGACGATATTGCGCATCGGGTGCTTGTGCGCCTCCTCGTCCGTCAACAGCCCCATGCGCACCTGTTCGGCGACCCAGGAATGATCGTCGGTGAGCTGCGCCAGAACGCCGTCACGCAGGAGATAGGTTCGCGAATCTCCGACGTGGCCGATGATCACCTTGTCGTTACGCCTCACGAGGGCGACGATGGTGGTTCCCATGCCACGCCATTCGCCGCGCGCGAGCACCGATTCGCAGATCCGCCGGTTACCTTCCTGGAACGCGTCGACCAGGAGCCGGTCGACCGTTTCGCCGGACGGCTCGGCGATCGTCTCGGACAGCGCCTGGATCGCGATGCTGGACGCGACCTCGCCCGCGGCGTGTCCTCCCATGCCGTCGGCGATCGCGTAGACGTCGCGCTCATGGTCAACCAGGAGCTGATCCTGGTTGTTCTCGCGGCGCCGGCCGACATCGGTCAGCCCGTGAACTCTCGTTTTCATCTGGTCGTGCCGCGGTTCACCGGTCGACGCTTTTCTGGGCGCTTCCCGGAGCGAAGCTCCTCGAGTTTGGCGAGCGCCGCCGGTTCCGAGGGATTCTCGGCAAGGATCTGCTCGAGAACCTCCTCCGCCCGCCGAGTGTCCTCGGCGGCCACCAGCGCAAACGCCAGATTCAAACGCGAGACAAGATAGCCGGGACCGAGCTCAGCGGAAAGGGAAAAAGCCTCGACCGCCTCGTCGATCCGCTCCAGCTCGAACAGGGCGATCCCCCTTAAGTTGTGTAGATCGGGGTACTTGGGGCACAACGCCACGGCCTTGTCGAACTGCTTGAGGGCCGCGTCGTACTCCTCTTCCGCCAGCCGGTCGAGCCCGAGGACACGAAGCTCGTCGGCCCGTTTCGGAGAGCTGCGAAAGGCATCGTGGAAGAAACCGGCGGCCTTCTCGGCATCCCCGTTGCGAAGCAACTCGATCGCCCGAGCGTGGGGCTCGTTGATCGCCTGCGTCTTCAGCTGCCGGGCGTTCTCGAAGGCCTCGGCGGTCGCCTCCACGCGTCCCGAACGCAGCAGGCAGAAACCCAGCGCGACGAACGCGTCGATGTACCCGGGGTGGCACCGGGTGGCCTGCCGGTAGGCCGCGATGGCGTCATCGACTCGACCGAGCTCCTCTAGGACCGCGCCGTGGCGGAAGTGAACGTCGGGGAATCCCTCGCCGACATCCGCCGCACGCTGGAGCTGTTCCGCCGCCTGCTCCACATCGCCCGCGGCGTGCAACCGAGTCGCCAGATCCATCAGCGACAGTGTGAGGTAGTACCTCGCGTTGCGCCGGTCGGTTTGCGACAGCTCACCCTCGTCCTTGAGCGCCTTTCTGAAGAATTCCTCGGCCTGGTTGTATTCACCGCGGAGGTAATGGAACATCCCCGATTTGACGTGGTAGTTCTCGGTCAGGTTGCGGACTTCCTTCAGCAGACGCATCTCGTCTCGGATCCTCTCTCTACTTCTTACCGGGCATCTTGGTTCGCCGGTTGCGTTGCTCGAACGTCTTTCTCGCCATGCGCCGTATCAGCTCGGGGATGTCGCGGCTCCTCAACAGACCTTGCAGATCTCGGTTGTTCAGACGCTTGATGAAGTTTACCGAAACCGACTGCGGCGTTTTTGGGTTCTTCACGAGGGAGTGAATGATCGTGTAATTCTTGACCCATTCGCGCGTGTTGCCCAGCACCCGAAGAACATCCTCGGTCACGTTGCGCATCTTGGCGATGGATTCGACCTCGGTCTCGCTGATGCGCGGGTTCTTGAGGACGCCCATCGCGACCACCTTGTTGGAGTCGCGGATCAGGATCAGCCGTTCCTCGCGATCGCCCTTCATGGCCAAAATGGCCTTCTGGGCCGGGTTGAGCGCGATGATCCTCTGGAACGCGTTGCGGACTTCCGGGTCGTCCGAGGATTCGAGCTCCTCGGCGCCGAGGATCTCGCTCGCGGAGAGCAGCTCGCCGACGTCGACCTCGAGCAGCGCCGCGAGCTCCTCGATCTGTTCTCCGCCGGCCTCCTGCTCTTCCTTCGAGGGGGCTTGCGCCTTGGCCTCGGCCGTCTCACCGGCGGCCGCGTCGGCGTCCTCTTTTTGTTTCGCTGCCCGATCGAGCAATTCGAGGAGTCGACCGCGATGGTTCTGTCCGAGCGCCGGGTTGAACATCATCTTTTCCAGCAACCCGGGTTGCCGCAGCAACAACTCTTCGTTGGTCAGCACGAGATCGATGACGGCGTTGTTACCGAGTGCGGCCAGGATCGTCAGGGCGGGGACGGGAGAGGAGGGGTGGAACGCGATGTTCTCGGCGAGCTCCGCTTGCTTGGCCGCACGCTTGCTGAAGTAGACCAGAACCTCGGCGGGACACTGCTCGTCGCCGAGCGCCTCCTTGATCGCGTCGTTCTCCAAATCCTCCAGACTCTTCTGCGCCTGCTCGCGGATGGTCGGCGTCTCGTCCCGTAGCAGCTCGACGAACAGCTGAATCAACGTGCCCCGCGGGATCGGGAGCGCGCCCTTCGCGGCCGCCGCGCGAACGTGTTCGGGGGCCGTTCCACCGCGGATCGCGGCAACGATCGGGTGATCGGTCGCGGCGCTCAAGTTCGCTCCTCGACCCCTGCCGGGGGAGGCGCCGAGGCCTGCTGGCCTTGCCAGTAGGTCCAACCCCAATACGCCGCAGCACCGATCAACAGCAAACCGGCAACCCACCAAAGCCAGAGGAAACGGCGCGCACCGATCCGTTCATCACCGCCCCGTTTGACATTCTTGCGGCCCTGACCGAGCTGGCTGTTTTCCTGCATGATGTAGGCGTCGACCATCGTCTCCGGATCGACTCCGATGAACTGGGAGTAAGCGCGCACGAAGCCGCGGTTGAACACGCCACCGGGGAGGTTCTCGAACTCGTTCTGCTCGAGGGCTTCGAGGTAACGCAAACTGATTTTGGTCGACTCGGAAACTTCACGCAGCGTGATCTCGCGCAACTCCCGTTCGCGTTTCAGCTCTTCCCCGAACGACACCCTGACTCCATTCTCCGGCGCCGGCCGGTTACGAGCCACCGCGCAACCGGCGTTCGATGCCGACACGCACGATCTGCGGGACTTTATCATCCTCGACGAGTCGACGCAGGTCCCGCGGATGCATCCGTCGCGCGAGCCGAAGCGCCGTTTGCGCCCCGAGCTCGGACCGCCGAATCAGCAGCAACCGCAACTCCCGCCGCTGCCCCCACGTCGGGTGCTCCGCGACACATCGCAACACGCCCGCGCCGTGTCTCCGATCGTTGATCAACCGTACGAGGTCCATCTCGACCAGCCGCGGGTTGCCGAGCAAGGCCTGGATCACGCGCGGCTCGCGATCGTTGAGGAACACGGGGATCAGTCCCCGTGTCACCCGACGCGCCAGGTTGATGCGCTCCCCGAGACCGAGATCCCCGACGCAATTACGGAGCAGCCGCTCGGCCCGGCGCCGAACCCTCGGGTTCGACGCGGGGTGGGCCGCGATGTCGCACCAGTCCTTCCAGAAAAGAAGATCGAGCAGCTGGTTCGCCAGGGTCGGTGGGGCGTGCCGATGGCGGACGAGGCCCCGCCGAATCTCGTGGTGGGCCATCCAATCCCGGCGGGTGCCGATTTCCTCGAGGACCGCCGTCGGTGCGCTGGGGTTGCGCAACAGCAACAGCAACTCGGAAGGCCCCATTTCGGGGTTTTCGAGGGCCTTTGCCAGCCACGGCGCGGGCGCCGAAGTCAATCGGCGGCGCAACTCGTCTTTCGTCGCCGTGTCCGCCGCCGGAACCTGGCCGTCATTCCCGACGTTCATGCGCTACAAATATATAGCCGATGGACCTCCTCACCCCGGACCAACTGTTGATGCTGCCTCTGTTGTACGCGGCCTTCCTGTTGGCCGTGACCTGCCACGAGGCGGCGCACGCCTGGGTGGCCTGGCTCGGCGGCGATCCGACCGCGTACGCCGGCGGGCAGGTCACGCTCAATCCGCTCCCGCACATTCAGCGCGAGCCGTTCGGGACGGTGCTGGTCCCGCTGATCACCTACGTTCTGATGGGTTGGACGATGGGTTGGGCGAGTGCGCCCTACGATCCGCACTGGGAACAGCGGTACCCGCGTCGCGCCGCGCTGATGGCGCTGGCCGGTCCGCTGGCCAACCTGGCGCTCGCGGCGCTGGCGTTCGCCGTGCTCAAAGCCGGACTCCTCGCGGGATGGTGGGTCCGTTCCGACACGCGGCTCGGCGAGATGGTCGCGACCGCCGACGCGCCCGGCTGGGCGGCAGGCCTCGCCGCGTTCACGTCGATCGTGCTACTGATCAACTGCGTCCTGTTCCTGTTCAACCTGTTCCCCGTCCCACCGCTCGACGGTGCCAGCGTGCTGGCGGGGTTGGGCGAGTGGGGGAGGACGTTCCGCGATACGGTGGGTTCCTCGTTCTCCTTCATCGGCATCGTCATCGCCTGGGTCCTGTTCGGCCGCGTCTTCGGTCCCTTCTACTACGGGTTCGTCCTGCGCTGGCTTTGAACGACCGGCGTGGGCGTGACACACTGGCGAGGTGAGCGAGGCCGACCGATCCGCACCGCCCGCGCGCCGCAGATGGCTGCGCCAGGCGAGCTGGATACTGGTCATCCTCGTCGCCGCGACCGTGATTTATCGCGGACGCACCGCGATCCGGGTCGTCCCATTGAAC
>JBFFZZ010000236.1:0-5055 GCA_041568335.1 Candidatus Polarisedimenticolaceae bacterium
GATTGCCGCCGCCGCTACGGATCCGGATGGAGCCGTTCACGTCGCCGACCAGCTCGCCCAACCACCCCTGGTCGGGATCCGTGCGGAACGTCCGTTGGGCGCGCGCCACGTTCTCGTCGTAGCCGATCGACCCCCAGCCCTTGATGACACCCTGGCGGACCAGGAAGATCGCGCCGCGCGGGGCGGCGCTCCGCGAGCCCTTGAGCAGGATCTTGAAGATATCCGCCGGAGACTGCGACGCGACCAGCGCCTGGACGCACTCCTCGAGCGCTGAAACGTACGTGTCTTCTAGTTGCATGGGGCGTCCACCACGACTCTCTCCGTTCCCGGCGATCTTGCCAGAACCGAGGCGAAATTCAAATGACCCCGGTCGACCCGGCCCAAAACGAGGCCACGGTCAAAAATTGAGGCTAAAATGCCGCGACGCAACATTTCGCTTCGCCACCCGGACGCGAGCCGATGCTGAATCGCCAAACCATCAAAAACCCGGTCGAAGTGGACGGCATCGCGCTCCACTCGGGCGGTCGGGTGCGGTTGCGGCTGGTGCCAGCCGGCGCCGGGACCGGGGTCGTTTTCGTTCGCACCGACCGCGGCAACGCCGAGATTCCCGCACGACTGGAGTTCCAGGCCCCGAGCTTCTATTCCACCGTGTTGCGCAACGGGGAAGAGTCGGTCGGCACGGTCGAGCATCTGATGGCCGCGGTGAGCGCGCTCCTGGTCGACGACCTGCGCATCGAGTTGGACGGTCCGGAGGTCCCGATCCTCGACGGCTCCGCGCGACCCTTTGTCGAGTTGATCCGGTCCGCCGGCTTCAGCGAACATTCGGCGACACGGGATTACCTGACCCTGACGCGTCCGATCATCTTGCACGAGGAAGAAAAACGTATCGCGGCCTACCCGAGCCGAGAGTTCCGCGTGACCTATGCGATCGACTTCGACCATCCGTTGCTCGGCCATCAAGAGCTGTCCGTGAGCCTGTGGGACACCCATGCATTCGCGGAGAAGCTCGCCCCCGCTCGAACATTCACTTTCGAACGCGATGTCGAAGCGCTGCGCGGGCGCGGTTTGGCACTGGGTGGTTCGCTGGACAACGCGATCGTGCTCGGCGAAGACGGGATCCTGAACGACCGGGAGCTCCGCTACCCCGACGAGTTCGTGCGTCACAAGATCCTCGATCTCACCGGCGATCTGTCGCTCGTCGGGCGCGCGGTTCGCGCCCACATCGTGGCCTACCGCGCGGGTCACGACCTGCACCTGCGGCTGGCGCGAGCGATCTTGCAGGCGCGGGATTCGTGGTACCTGGCTCCATGGTCCGAGCAAGCTCCCAGACGAGGGGCGTCGGCTCAAGCGTGAGGCCACCTCGTATTCTCAGCATTCTCTGCCTGTGCGCCTTGCTGGGGCCGGGGCTCGCCGGCTGGGACGACCCGCCGGACAAGAAGAAGACCGCGGCCGAGAACGGACCGTGGATCGAGGTGCAACGCGCGGCACTCGTTGACGGGCGGGTGAGCGTGGATTTCAGCGTCGAGGGCGTCCTCACCGAGGAGACGCTCGAGGTGATCCAGTCGGGGATCCCGGTGAAGTTCCGCCACCGCATCGAGGTGCTGGGGCCGCGCAAGTACTGGATTTCCCGGCGCAACGTGCTAGCGCGCTCGGTTGTCGAAACGCGCGTCGCGTACGACGCCCTGACCGCGCGCTACGAGCTCACCCGGGTCACCACGCTGAAGAAGCCGCAACGCAAGAAGGGTCCGCCGCCGTACGAAGAGGCCACCGTGACGGACAACGCCGGCGAGATGCAACGATGGATGGTCCAGGGCCAACACGTGGTGCTCTACGATCCCAAAAGCGAGTTGAATGGGGACGATCTGCGTGTCGCGATCGAATCCTCGATCGGCCGCGACTACGTACTCTGGATCTTCCCCAAGCGGCGCACCGTCAGCGCCGTGGCACCGGTGACTCGCTGATGGCCGCCGGCCGACGCACCCTGGGTTCGGCCCTGCTGATCATCGTCCTCGCGATTCTGGTGTGGTTGCTGTACCGCGCGCTCGGCGAACAGATGTCGGTCGGCCCGGAATCGGACAGCGGGCAGTTCCTGTTGCCGGCGCTGTCGCTGGCCCTCGTCGTGCTGGCGTTGGTCCTGGCCGGGGTTTTGATCACCAATCTGGTGCGGTTGATCACCGACCGGAAGCGCGGCATTCTCGGCTCACGGCTGCGCACGAAGCTCGTCTTCTTCTTCCTCGCCCTGGTACTCGCACCGGCGATCATCCTGTTCTACGGGTCCGCACACACGATCAAGCGGACGGTCGAGGCGATCCTCAGCACGCCGCTCGATCTGACTCGCGACTCCCAGCGCATCGTCGATGAATGGCGCGAGTATTTCGAGTCCCAGGCGCGCGGTCGCGCCGTCGCGATCGCCAACCAGATCACCGACCGGCGCTACCTGGACAGCGAGCATCGCGAAGACCTGGCCCGGTTGCTCGAGGAGTGGCAGCAGCAGGAGGATCGACAGGTCATTCGCGTGACGTCGGGCGGCCGTCTGGTTGCGGCCTCGGGAACCTCGGCCGCCGACCCGCTACGGCACGAGTACGACCCGTTCCTGAACCAGCTTGCGGCCCAGGTCGAAGGCGACGGCGAGGTGGCGGCACAGATCGACAAACTCGAGAGTGGTCTACTGGCCCACGCCGCCGTGCGCGCCCGAGGATCGGCAGGGGAGACGGCAATCGTCTCCGTGGGGATCCTGGTGCCGCCCACGCTCGCCGAACGGCTCGAAGGGTTCCACGAGGCCAACCAGGCCTACCGCCAGTTCCGCGCGAACCGACGTGACCTCGTGCGTTTCTACGTCACCCTGATCGGCGTGATCTTCCTCGTGACGCTTTCGATCGCGACGTGGACCGGGTTCTACGTTTCCAAACGGATCACCGTTCCCATCCAGGAACTCGCCGCCGCATCGCGTGAGATCTCCGCCGGAAACCTCGACGTTCGCGTGCGCACCGATGTCGGCGACGAGATGGCCCTGCTGGTCGATTCGTTCAACGACATGGCCGCCGAGCTGCAGGAGAGTCGCACGGTGATCACCCGTTCGACGGCCGATCTGCGTCGATCCAATCGCGAGCTCGATGAACGTCGCCGCTACATCGAGGTTTTGCTGGCGAACCTGTCCACCGGCGTGATCTCGCTCGACCGAAGCGGGCGTGTGACCACCGCGAACCCCGCTGTCAAGACGATCCTCGGAATCGACCTGCGCGCCGGCGACGACCCGCGGCACGAGCTCGCGCGGCATCGGCTGGAGCCGCTCGCCGAGCTGTTCGACCCCAACTTCCGGGGCGGAGGGGAGAGCCTGCGGCGCGATCTGACGATCGATCACGATGCCGCGACGCTCAACCTGTCGGCGCAGGTCACGCGATTGCGTGGGGCTTCCGGCGAGGCGCTCGGCACCCTCGTCATGGTCGAGGACATGGGCGAGCTGATCCGCGCCCAACGTGCCGCAGCGTGGCGCGAGGTCGCCCGCCGGATCGCCCACGAGATCAAGAACCCGTTGACGCCGATCCAGCTTGCCGCCCAACGGCTGCGCAAGAAGTTCTCCACCAACTCGCCCGATCTCAGCGACGTGCTGCCCGTCGCGACGGCTTCGATCGAACGCGAGGTCGGGGCCTTGAAGCAGCTCGTGGATGAGTTTTCGCGGTTTGCGCGGATGCCCGAAGTCAAGCTGCGAGAAGTCGATTTCGATGCCGTCGTGCGGTCAGCGCTCGACCTGTACGAGGGGTCGACCGGCGTGCGCTTCGACGTCGACATCGACCCGTCGACGGCGCGCTGCAAGCTCGATCCGGAGCAGATGCGCCGCGTCCTGATCAACCTGGTCGACAACGCGATCGCGGCGATGGAGAACCAGGGACAGATCCGGATTCGCGCCACGCGCGGGGGATCGGGGATCCTGTCGATCGAAGTATGCGACGATGGGCCCGGGATCGAGCCGCAGGATCGGGACAAGATGTTCAGCCCGTACTTCTCGACCAAGAAGCGCGGAACGGGGTTGGGACTCGCGATCGTGCACAAGGTCGTCACCGATCACGACGGGTCGATCCGTGTGGAGGACAACGAGCCGCGGGGTGTGCGGTTCGTGATCGAGATCCCGACCTGACTCGGGGGAGACGATGGCCGGTCAACGCATCCTGGTGGTCGACGACGAGCCGGGCGTCCGCTCGGCGCTCGAGGGCATCCTCGGGGACGAGGGCTTCGAGGTCGAGAGCGTCGATTCGGGCGAGCTGGGACTGGAGCGGCTGGCCGACGCGGATTTCGACGCGGTCCTGCTCGACGTCTGGCTGCCGGGTGCCGATGGGTTGGAGACGCTTCAGCGTTTGCGCGAGCGCAACCTCGGTCCGGCCGTGGTCATGATCTCGGGTCACGGGACGATCGACACGGCCGTGCGCGCGACCAAGCTGGGGGCGTTCGATTTCATCGAGAAACCGCTGTCGCTCGAACGCACGCTCCTCGTCCTGAGGAACGCGCTGCGGCAGCGCAAGCTGGAGCGCATGAACACGCGCCTGCTCGAGCAACTGTCCCGCGACACGGAGATCACGGGGAACAGCGAGCACGCGCGGGACCTACGCCGGGCCGTGGAGGTCGCGGCCAAGTCCGACGTGCCCGTGTTCCTCGTCGGTGCGCACGGCAGCGGCCGCGAGACCGTGGCCCGCCGGATTCACGCCACGAGTCAGCGCCCGGACGCGCCGTTTGTCGAGATCCCCTGCGCGGCGCTCGACGACGCCGGCGTCGACGCGGTGTTGTTCGGCTCGACCGAGGTCCGCGGACGCATCGATCTGGCCGCGGGTGGCAGCCTGTTCCTCGGCGAGATCGATCGCCTCTCCAAGGCGACCCAACAGCGAGTCGCCGGTGTGCTCGAGGACCGCGCCCGTCAGGCGCCCGGCATCCGCACGTTGGCCTCGGCCTCGACGCCCAATCTCGCACCGGACCTGGCACGGTACCTCGACGGGATCCGCATCGACATCCCCTCGCTGCGCCGGCGCGCGGAAGACATCCCGATGCTCGCCGAGCGTTTCATGC
>JBFFZZ010000237.1:0-5035 GCA_041568335.1 Candidatus Polarisedimenticolaceae bacterium
GGTTGGACCTGAGCGCGAGCGACGGAGCCGATCCGACGGACCCCGAGACCGTTCGGAGAACGATGATCGATGCCTTCCTCACGGCCGGCGCGGCGGATGTGGACGGGATGCCCCACTGGGTGAGCGGTGACGATTCGGCGCGGGCCGCCTTGACGAGGGTCGCCGTCGAGGCGCTCGAATCCGCGCGCCCGGCGCCGGCACCGGGCGTCTCACCAAAACATCGGTCGCCGCCCCGCATGCCCGCCGTGGAGGAGCGCGATGACCCGGGGTGGCGCGCCGCGGTGCGCCACTTTCACCTGACCGGTGAGGGCGCACACTCCGCGGCCGAACCGACGTCGGCGGAACCGCTTCGTCCGTTCGTCCTCGAGGCGCTCGACACCACGTCACACCGGGACGACCAATACCCGATTTTCGTCGATGCGGGCACCGACCCGGAGGAGGCCGTGGCCGTCCCGTTCGAGCGATGGGTGAGCCGGGCGCTGGACCGGCTCGAAAGCGAGAACGAGGGGACGGAGATCGTGACCCCGCACCTCGACAGGTTGTGCGCGGCGGCGGGGAAGATCCTGTCACGCGTGACGGGCCCCGTGGAGCCGAGCGCGGCCCTGATGGAGATCGCACGCGAGTTCGAACGAGGGTTCGACCTCAGTGCCGCGGCCCGCTCCACCCTCCATGCGGAAACCGAGCGCCTCCGCGGAAGGCTCGCCGTGGTGTCTCCGGAGTCCGGTCTGATCGATCTCGACGAGCGCACGCTGGCCTACCTGCACACGTCGACGATCCGGCAGGGGCGCCGGCGGCGCCGCGAAGAGCTGCTCGACGAGACCCGCTCGCTCACCCGACGCCTGGAGGAGCTGATCTCGATCGACGACGGGCACGCCCCTGAACGGGTGTCGGCGGAGTCGGTCGAGTCCTCGCTCGGGGCGCACGCCGCCGATTTGCTCGATCCGGAAAAGCTGGCCGAGAGCATCCGCAGGCAACGCGGCCCTCGACGTCTCGACAAGTCCCGGCGGCTGCGCATCGAACGCGCGCTCGCAACCCTGCGCGCGGGATTCGGCGAAGACGTGGACACGGACGTGATCCTCGTCCGGCCCGAATCGGATCCGACGTTCGAGGACCTTCCCGGCGTCCACGAGGTGATTCATCCTCGCGGGCTCGGGACGGCGATCGGCATGTTCGACGGTCTTGCGGCGCGATTCACGGAGCTTTTCCGTGCGCTTCGCATCGCGCGGCTCGAGATCGACGGGGCTTACGATCCGCACCTCCACGACGATCCGCTGTCCCGACTCGACTGGCAGGGGCTTCTCGACGACGAGCTGCTTGTCTTGCCCCGGCTGGTGGTGCTCGAAACCGACGCGCGATTGCGTGGCGCCGGGTTGGGCGCTCTTTCGGAGCTGCTTCGCTCGGGCCGGCCGGTGCACGTCCTCGTTGCCCAAACCACGTCGGATTTTCGTCTCGCGGAGAGCTGGCAAGGTCTGTCGGGGTTCCATCCCGGTCTGGGTTACCTTGCCGTTGCCCACCGCGAGGCCTTCGTGGTCGAATCGTCTCTCGCACGCCCCGACCGTCTGGTGCGTGACCTGAAGCGGATGGCCGGCTCGCTTCGCCCCGGGGTGGCTTTCGTGGCCGTCCCGGTCCGCCACACCGGCGTTCCGGTGTGGACGCAGCTGCTCGCCGCCGAGCAGGGACGGGTGATCCCCTATTTCACCTATGACCCCGAGGCGGGTTCGAGCTGGGCCGACTGTCTCGATCTGCGGGGCAACCCGCAACCTGGACTCCCCTGGCCCGTGCACGGTGCGCCTCACCTCGACACGGAGGGCCACGAGACGCTGCTCGAGCAGCGTTTCAGCTTCGCTCATGCCGTGGCGCTGGATCCGGCCTACCGGGATCATTTCCGCATCCTCCCGGAAGAAGCGTGGTCACCGGAACAACTGGAGCTCGCCGACTACCTGACGGCGCCGCTCGGAGTCGCGGCACGCAAGATCCCGTTCATCTGGGTGGTGCGCGAGAATCGCCTCGCCCGTGCGGTGATCACTCGCGAGCTCGCCTATGCGACCCGCGACCGGCTCCGCGCCTGGCGCATCCTGCAACAACTGGCGGCACCGGGTGAAGACGCCCGACCGCCGTTGGAAACGACCACGATCGCCGAACCGCCAGCGGACGAGCCCGTTGCGTCTGTGGAGGAGGCCGGTGACGCCAACGAGCTCGAGAAGGCCCGCGCTGAAGCTGTCCGTGCAGCCATGGAGCGGCTCGCCCGCCGTTTGGTCGGTGTCGATGACATCCCGGTGTCGACCGCGCTTCCCGCCCTCGATCCCGCTGCGGCGAACGCCGCCGCGGGAGGCATCACGGATACCGGCGAACCGGACGCGGCGGAAGCCGAAGCGGTCTCGATCATCGAGGAGGCGTACATCGACACGGCCCTCTGTACCTCCTGCGCCGATTGCATCAACATCAACCCGCAACTTTTCCGGTACGACGAGAACAAGCAGGCGTTCATCACCGACGTGAAGCTCGGCACCTACGCCCAGCTCGTGAAAGCCGCCGAAAAGTGCCCGGCTCGGTGTATCCACCCCGGCCTCCCGGTGGCCGGCGACAGGACCGCGAGCGATGCGCTCGTCTCGCGAGCGGCGAAGTTCAACTAGCCGCACCGGGAAACGATTCTCCATCAAGACGCCGACCCGGTATACTCGCGTATCCACACGGAATCGAGACGAAGGGGGGCTGAACATGGGAAACGGGAATCTCGCCGGTGCGATCCGCTCCGGTTTTCACGGCAAGCTGATCGCGCCCGGCGACGGGGGATACGACGAGGCACGCAAGGTCTGGAACGGCATGATCGACAAGCGACCTGCGCTCATCGCGCAGTGCGAGACGACATCGGATGTCGTGGCGGTGGTCGGACTTGCCCGCGACAAGGGACTTCCGCTGGCGGTTCGCGGCGGCGCGCACAACGTCGCCGGGAACGCCGTCTGTGACGACGGCGTGGTGATCGATTTGCGGTCGATGAAACGTTGCGATGTGGATGTCGAGGCACGCATCGCGCGGGCCGAGGGCGGCCTGACCTGGCACGAGTACGATGCGGCGACCCAGAAGCACGGGCTGGCCTCACCCGGGGGAGCGATCTCATCGACCGGGATCGCCGGGCTCACGCTGGGCGGGGGTTTCGGCTGGCTCTCGCGGTCTTACGGTCTCGTTTGCGATCACGTGGTTTCCGCTGAAGTCGTGACCGCCGGCGGTGACGTGCTGACCGTCAGCGCCGACGAGAACTCGGACCTCTACTGGGCTATCCGCGGCGGTGGTGGCAACTTCGGCGTCGTGACGCGGTTCGACTACCGGCTTCACGAGGTCGGTGAGCTGTACGCCGGCCTGATCCTCTACCCGCGCAGCGAGGCGCACGCGTTCCTGCGTATGTTCGCGGACCTCACCGCCTCGGCCCCCGACGAGCTGTCGACGATGGCCGCCATGCTGTGCGCCCCCGACGGTACGCCGGTCGTCGGCCAGTTTTCCGTCTATCACGGCCCTGCCGAGGAGGGTGAGAAGGTACTCGATCCGGTCCGTTCTTTGGGCACGCCGATCGTCGATGATGTCGCGATGAAGCCGTACACGATCGTGCAGCAGGCGTTCGACGACGGCTTCCCGTCGGGCAACCGCAACTACTGGAAGGCCAACTACATCACGAAGGTCGACCACGCATGCATCGATGTCCTGGTCGAGCACGCGAACGCCGCCCCGTCGCCGATGTGCGTCGTCGGCCTCGAGCACATGATGGGCGGGGCCGTCTCCCGCATCCCGGCGGAGGACACGGCGTTCGGTCATCGTGAGGCCGAATACAACCTGCTGATCCTCGGCATGCACGACGACCCCGGACTGGACGACGCGGTCCGGGACTGGGCCCGGGGGTACTCCGCCGCCGTTCAGCCCTTCTCGACCGGTGGCGTGTACGTGAACTACATGACCGACGACGAACCGGATCGGATCGGTGCGGCCTACGGCTCCAAACACTACGAGCGGCTCGCATCGATCAAGAAAAAGTACGACCCCGATAATCTTTTCCGCCTGAACCAGAACATCGTCCCCGTGAGCTGACTCCTGCGCGACGCGGCGTCCTTTACTCGCGTTATTTGAACTATTGTCGATCCTGACGCCTTGCTGCGGTAAACTCACGCCGTTAAAAAGGGGGAGGAACGCCATGACCTGGATGTCTCGTTCTCGCTGCCCGGTCCTTCTTACGGGTGTCGTCCTGCTCGGTTGCTCCGGTGTCGTTGATACGGATGAGCTACCCACCGTCGACCTCTCCGGGGGACCGGCATTCCCGCTCGACGCGCACCTCGAATCGTCGGCCATCGCGGCGGGCGAGTACACCTTCGAAGAGCTGTTCGAAGCCGGCCGCCAGCTGTTCCACACGCCCTACAACGGGCTGGACGGCGTCGGTATCTCGCGGCTGCCCGACGGGTCGCCGTTGCACCGCTTCAGCGTGCCGCCGACGGGCGGCATGGGCGGCGGCATGGTGTCGTCGCAGTCCTGCATCGAGTGCCACAACTTCCCGGCCGCGGCGGCGGCGGGACTGGCGTCGACCAACCGCGCCGGCGACTCGAACAAGGACGGGATGCCGCCGTTCTTCCAGCGCTCGACGACGTCGTTGTGGGGCAACGGTGTCGTCCAGCTGCTGGCCCAGGAGATCACGGAAGAGCTGCAGGCGATCCGGGACGAGGCCATTGCGGCGGCCAAGGGGGCACCGGGGAGCGCGATCGAGCGCGCGCTGGTGTCGAAGGGGATCTCCTACGGCAAGATAGCGGCGACCGCGAACGCATCGGGCGAGACCGCGCTCGACCTCTCGGGTCTGGAGGGGATCGACGTCGATCTGGTGGTGCGTCCCCTGCTCTGGAAGGGCCTCGCCCCCGCCGTCCGGGTCGTCACGGTCGGCGCCGCCGCCGGCTTGATGGGGATGCCGGCGGAAGAGGCGGTCTGGTTCCCGCCACCCGGCAAGGAGTACCACCCGGATCCCGACGGTGACGGCGTGGAACGGGAGTTCTCCGTCGGCGAC
>JBFFZZ010000238.1:0-5020 GCA_041568335.1 Candidatus Polarisedimenticolaceae bacterium
GCCGCCGTCGGCTCGTTGACGATCCGCAGCACGTTGAGCCCGGCGATGCGGCCGGCGTCCTTGGTGGCCTGGCGCTGCGCGTCGTCGAAATACGCCGGTACCGTGATCACGGCTTCGCTGACTTCGGTCCCCAGATAGTCCTCGGCCAGCTCACGCAGGTGCTGCAGCACGAACGCGGACAGCTCCGGGGGCGAATAGTCCTTGTCGCGGACACGCATCCACGCATCGCCGTTCTTCGACGGAACGATCTGGTACGGGACGAGCTGCGCCGCCTTGGCGACCTCCGGGGAGTCGAACTTGCGACCGACCAGCCGTTTGATCGCGTAGATCGTGTTGGTCGGGTTCGTCAGCGCTTGCCGTTTGGCGATCTGACCGACCAGTCGCTCGCCGCGCGCGGTGAAGGCGACGATCGATGGGATGGTGCGTGCGCCTTCCTTGGTCGCGATCACCTTGGGCTTGCCGCCCTCCATGACCGACACACAGCAGTTCGTGGTCCCGAGATCGATCCCGATTGCCTTGGCCATCTTAGGCCCCCTCGTGCCGTGGAGTATCCGGGTTCTGCATGTCCGGTCGTGTGCTGACCTTGACCAGCGCAGGCCGCAGAAGCCTCGAGTTGAGCGTGTAGCCGCGCTGCAACTCTTCGGTAACCGTATGGTGCGGCAGATCCGGGTGTTCCTCCGTCGCCACCGCCTCGTGGACCTCGGGGTCGAACGGCTCGCCGACCGTGTCGATGGCCTGGAGGCCCTCGCGTCGCAGCTCGTCGAGGATCTGGCGAAAGATCAACTGCACGCCCCGGTGCAACGTCGATCCGTCATCGGAGCCGCAGGCCGAAGCGATCGCGCGCTCGAAGTTGTCGAGCACGGGTAGGAGGTTCTGGACGACGCGCGCGGAGGCGTGACGCTGATCGTCTTTTCGCTCGCGTTCGGTTCGCTTCTTGTAGTTCTCGAAATCCGCCTGCAGACGAACACGGCGCTGGCGCTCCTCCGCGACCGCCTCGTCGGAGTCCTGGTCGTCGAAATCGAGGATCAGATCGGCGGACTCGTCGGAGTCGTCCGCGGTCTCCTCTTCGATCTCGATCCCCGCGGCGTCTTCCAGTCCCACGATCTCGACGATTTCGATATCGTCGTCGTCTTCGGGCGGAAAGATCGCCTTTTCTTCGGTATCCGGTCTGGTCATCGGTGGTTCACCACCCTCCGGGCGGACGCCTCCCCCGGCGCCGCGATCCTTGAGAATCTGGTCTCTCGGGCCTTCAAGGTCAATCTCCGGAGCCCGACATCAGCCTGGACAGCGCTGCCGCGAGGTGCCCGACCAGCGCGATCGCCTTCGCATATTCCATCCGAGTGGGCCCCACGATGCCCAAAGTCCCGAAGGTTCTGCTCTCTGTACCATACCCGGCCACGACGAGGGAGCATCGGCTGAGCTGCTCGTCGGGGTTCTCTTGCCCGATCACGACCTGCACCCCGTCGTCGTCGATCACGTGGCTCAGCAGTTGGATCAAGGCCTTTTTCTCTTCCAGCGTCCGCATCAGACCCCGCATCGCGTCGAGCTCGGAGAACTCGGGCGAGCCGATCAGGTTCGAGGCCCCGTCGACGAGCAGCTCGGCTTCCTCGGCGTGCGATTGGAGCGCCTGGCGCCCGAGCTCGAGGCTCTGGCGCATCAACCGGTCGTAGGCGGCCCGCTCCTCGGCCATACGTGTCAGGACACGATCGTGCATCTCCGGGAGCGTGAGCCCGCCCAGCTCGTCGGTGAGGTAGCGCCCGATGCGATCGAGCTCGTCTTGCCCGGAGGGCTCCGCGGTATCGAGCATGCGGTTGTGCACGACACCCGAACGCGTGACGAGGATCGCCACGACGCGCCGCGGGTCGAGCCGCACGAACTCGATGCGGTCGATGGGGATCCGTTGCAGGTCGGGGGCGAGCACCAGACCGACCTGGTTCGAAAACTGAGACAGCTGGCGCGAGGCTTCGGCGAGCAGGTCGGGGATCTCGCCGCGGCTCCCGGCCAGGGCCTCGTCGATCGCCTGGGCCTGGCTCGGGGATACGCGCCTGCGGCGTAGCATGCGATCGACATAGAGCCGGTACGCCTGATCCGTCGGAACGCGGCCCGCGGAGGTGTGCGGTTGGCGCAGCAGCCCGCGCTCCTCCAGCTCGGCCATGACGTTGCGGATCGACGCCGGCGACAGGTCCAGGTGGGCGCCGTCGGTGACGCTTTTCGAACCGACCGGCTCGCCCGTGAGGATGTGACGCCGGATCACGGTCCGGAGGACTTCGCCGGCGCGATCGTCCAGCTCGCTCATTGCGCCACCTGATCCATCGAATCCCCGGACTCGCCTGCCTGAAACGTCAGGGCGGCGCGGATAAACCCATCCAGGTCGCCGTCGAGCACCCGGTCCGCATCCCCGATCTCGAACGACGTGCGGTGGTCCTTGACCATCCGGTACGGTGCCAGGACGTAGGAGCGGATCTGCGAGCCCCACTCGATCTTCTTCTTCTCGCCGACCTCCTGCGCAAGGGCCTCCTCGGCCTCGCGTTCCGCAAGCTCCACGAGCTTGGCACGGAGGATCTTCATCGCGACGTCCTTGTTGCGATGCTGCGAGCGTTCGTTCTGGCACGTGACGACGATCCCCGTCGGGTGATGCGTGATGCGGATCGCCGATTCGGTCTTGTTGACGTGTTGCCCACCCGCACCGGACGCGCGGTACGTGTCCACGCGGATGTCCTTGTCGTCGACCTCGACCTTGCCGCCCTCCTCGACCTCCGGAAGCACGTCGATCGAGGCGAACGAGGTGTGCCGGCGCGCCTGGGCATCGAACGGCGAGATGCGGACCAGCCGGTGAACGCCGCGCTCGACCCGCAGGTAACCGTAGACGTTGGCGCCCTCGACGCTGAGCGTCGCGCTCTTGATCCCCGCTTCCTCGCCGGGTTGCAGGTCCAGCAGCTCGACCTTGAACCCCCGGCGCTCGGCCCACCGCTGGTACATCCGGAGCAACATGCCCGCCCAGTCCTGCGACTCCGTGCCGCCGGCGCCGGAATGGACCTCGAGGATCGCGTTGGACGCGTCGTGATCGCCGGTCAGCAGGGCGTCGAGCTCGAGCTCATCGGTGCGCCGGACGAGCCGGTCGACGGCTTCGTCGAGGTCGGTCCCCACATCCTCACCCTCGCGGGCCAGATCGAGGAACGTCCGCGCTTCGTCGAGCATCTCGCTCAGGCTGGCGGAGGACTCCACGGATTCGCTGAGCCTGGCCCTGCGCTGCTGGATCTGTCGCGCCTTGTCGGGGTCGCCCCAGACGTCGGGATGGGTCAGCCGCTCTTCCAGCTCGTCGAGCTCGCGCTGCTTGGCCTCGACATCAAAGGAACCTCCGCAGCGATTCCACCTTGCCCTCGAGCGCTTCGATCCGTTGCGATAGTTCTTGTAGATCGGGGGTAGCCACGACTCTCCTCCGTGGGGACGAATCGCCGGAAAGATAGCATATTGGGGTCACTCGATCTCGGTCGGGAACGCCCCCGAATGCCCCTTGGTCTTCAGCTCGCCGGCGATCGTCGCGGCCTCGTCGCGCGTGGCGAATCCACCGACGCGTACCTTGAACAGCTGCCCGCTCGGACCATCCTCGGAGAAGACGCTGGCGTCGTAGCCACCCGACGTGAGCTCGCCGGCGACCCTGTCGGCCGACCCGCGATCTCGGAATGCGGCGATCTGGACCCAGAAGGGCCCCCCGCTCGGTTTTGTCGCGGCCGCCACCGGTTCGGGCTTCCGCGGCGCGGGTTCGGCATCGCGCGGCGCCGGCGGCACCGCCTGGCGTTGCGGCTCCGCCACGGTCGAGCCGTCGACGGTATCGAACGCGTTCGCCGAGCTGTCGACGTCCTCCACGCGATCGGGCGGCACGACGTTCTCCAGCGGATCGGAGTTCAACTGCGTCAGCGCGGCCGGGGGCGCGCTGGATCGTTCGTACCAGCGTCCGAGAAAGAAGGCCCCCACGAGACCCGCGCCGAGAAACGCGACGATCAGAAAGAGACCAGCTCCCTCGAGCCGCAGTTCACGAACCTCGCTATCCTGACGTTCCGCCATCAGCGTCTTCTCCCGTTGTCTCGGCGATTCCCACCGCGTTCTTGGTTTTCTTCTTGACCTGTTGCATGGCCCGGTCGGCCATCGCGATCAGGCCCTTCTGGGTGCGGGCGTGGAGCGGGAACGAGGCGATGCCGAGCGACGCGGTCATCGCGATGCCGCCGCCACCGATCTCGTCCTGCAGGAAGGTCCTCATGATGATCGCTTCGCGAACCCGTTCGGCGACCTCGACGGCGCCATGCCACTCGGTCTCCGGCAGGACGATGCAGAACTCGTCGCCGCCGAACCGGAACAGCTTGTCGAACTTGCGGATGCGGGTGCGGATGCGACGCGAGACCTCGAGCAAGGTCTGGCTTCCCATCGAGTGCCCGTGCAGCGTGTTGACCTCTTTCAGGTTGTCCATGTCGAGGAAGATCAACGACACCGGCGAGCGGAACCGCGCCGCGCGCGCCAGCTCCTCCGGGAGGAACTCCTCGAAATAGCGTCGATTGAAACAGGCGGCGGTATCGTCCTTGATGATCAGGCGGCGGAGACCGACGACCTGCATGGCGTGCCCGACGGCCGGCCGCGCGTGATCGAACAGCTCGTCGAGACGTCGACAGGCGGCACCGTCCGGTTCCTCGTCGAAGCCCAGCCAGATCAGGCCGGCCCACTGGTTGTCCGACATCGCCGCGGTGCCGGAGTCGGTCAGCAGGTCGATGAAGATGCCCTCGCTGGGCACGTCGAACAGGTTGAAGCCCGCCGCCCGCAGCCGCTCCTCCCGCTCCGGCGGCTGGGGCAACCGGATCGGCTCGACGACCTTGACTCGCCACGGCTCGGGCAGGCGGAACGGCATGAAGGACCTCCAGAAGCGCTCTCGAAGGGTTGGGGTTTCCCCGCCCTGGCCGGGCCGGGGAACGGGACGGCGGCGGGGCTGGGGTTATCCTCTCACACCGGCATGATCGTGCGCCGCCACGAC
>JBFFZZ010000239.1:0-5016 GCA_041568335.1 Candidatus Polarisedimenticolaceae bacterium
CGGTCCTCGACGACCTGCGTCCGGAGGGCCTCGAGCATCTCGGGGTCGACGATGCCCTCACGGGTCAACAGCTCGGGAAACGTCTTGAGCGGGTCGCGCGTTTCTTCCTCGTCGCGTTCCTCGGCCGTCTTGTAGTGCGTTTCGTCGTCGGAGAGCGAATGACTGTAGGGACGGATCACGTGGGCGTGAACGAGCGCCGGCCCCTTGCGCGCGCGGCAGTGCTCGGCCGCCGTCTCCAGCGCCTCGATGCTGGCGAGGACGTCGCAGCCGTCCACCTCGCGGATCAGCAGGTCCGGGAACCCGCGGACCAGCTTGCTGATGCTGCCACCCGCGGTGTTGACCTCGACGGGGACGGAGATCGCGTAGCCGTTGTCCTCGATCACGAAGACGACCGGCAGCTTCCGGTTGCAGGCGGTGTTGAGCGCTTCCCAGAACTCGCCCTCGCTCGTCGTGCCGTCGCCGCTCGTGACGACCACCACCTCGTCGTCCTCGAAGCGGACCCCGAGATCGCCGTCGTGACCCGCGGCGTAGAGACCGGCCTCGGCGCAGCCGACGGCCTGCAGGAACTGGCTGCCGGTGGGCGACGAGGTGTTGGAGATGTTGAGCTTGGGCGATGAAAAGTGCGCGGGCATCTGCCGACCGCCGCCCTGCGGACAGTCGGCCGTGCCGGCGGCTTGCTGGAACTGCTCGAACGCGGGCTGCCCCAGGCCGAGCGCCGCCGCGCGGTCGCGGTAGTAGAAAAAGAACCAGTCGTGCGCCGGGCGCATCACGTGGCCGATGGCGGCGCCGAGCGCTTCGTGCCCGACCCCGTTGATCTGGAAGAAGATCTTGTTCTGGCGTTTGAGCTGGATCTCCTTGTCGTCGACCGTCCGCGCCAGCAGCATGGTGCGGTAGAGATCGAGCAGCTGCTGACGACTCAATCCGCCTAGGCGCTTCGTTTCGGCTTGCGTCTCCGGGGGCACGGTCGTTTCTCCTCCTCCGCCGACGCGGACGCCGACGCCGGCGCGTCGGGTCGTGGTCGATCAACGATCAAGGCATCTTCGGCGTCCCCGCGGCCGGGGGATCGGCACGCGGGTCCGCAACGGGGGTGCCGGGGGTCACCTCGTTCGAGGCTCCCGGATTATAGCTCGTCGCGGGGATTTCCTCCGCGGGGGTCGCGACGTGGACCATTTTCAGGACGATCACGGCCGCATCCTGCTCGGTATACCCCTGACGGGCCAGGATCACGTGCCCGTCGCCTGTCGCGACCGGGGAGCCGACGATGACATCGCCCTCGCTCGCCAGGCGGTAGCGCAGGATCACCGTGCCACCGTAGACGTCCAGCACGACGAGCTCCGCCCCCGGCTCCGGCACGGCCAGGATCGCGGCCACCGGGGGATCGTGCCCGCTGTCGGGGCCGACCCACAGGGCGAGCTCGCGGAGCATCCGTCCGTCCAGCGCCGTGGCCCACAGCCGGTGCCCGTTCTTTCTTCGCACCCCGTAGACCCGGTTGTCGGCGGCGCCGAAATAGACGCGTCTCGCGGTCATCAACGGAGGAACGGGCGCGAGGCCCGGAACGCGCAAGCGCCAGCGGCGGCGCCAGCCGCTGCGGCATCCCTTGCAGGCCTTCTGCACGATCAACCGGCCGTCTTGCGGCCGGGCCCGATGCGACCGGTCCGGGCTCACGCCCCAGTCCGACGCGGTCTCCGGCGGTGTGGCGGTCGTGAGGATGGCGGTCGGCTCCGCGCCGGCTCGGTCTACCTCGTAGACTCCGGCGACCGTCCCGACGTAGACGGAACCCTCCACCTCCACCGGCCCGGAGATCAGCGGCCCGGCGATCTTGATCTCGGACACGGCGGTGAACTGCAGCTCCGGCGGCTCGGGGAGCGGCGGCTTGTAGGTCAGCGGGTCGGGAAACTGGTTCTGGAACCCGGCACCGCTCGACGTCGTCTGAGCCGCCGCGGGGATTGTCAGGAGGGTGCACGCCAGGACGACGCTCGTGACGTGGAGCCGGTTCACGCGGGTTCGCACGCCTCCATGGTAAACGCTTGTTCAAGGATTCGACGAATCGGCTTTGGAGTGGCTCTCGAAATGCGGTTGTGTTAAGACCCCCCCATGGGTGGGCGCTACCGAGTTCTCCGCGGCATGCACGACATCCTTCCCGAGGAAGTCGGCCGCTGGCAGTTCCTCGAGGAAACCACCCGTGCGTGGCTTGCGCGTTACGGATTCCGCGAGATCCGCACCCCCGTTCTGGAGGCCACCGAGCTCTTCTCGCGTTCCGTGGGGGCGTCGTCCGACATCGTGCGCAAGGAGATGTACACGATCGAGCGGGGCGACCAGTCGCTCTGCTTGCGGCCGGAAAATACGGCGCCGGTCGTCCGCGCGTTCGTGGAGCATGCGCGGCACCGCGGGATCGCCGCCGGTTACCCGGAGCGGCTCTACTACATCGGTCCGATGTTCCGTTACGAGCGTCCGCAAAAGGGCCGGCAAAGACAGTTCCACCAGATCGGGGTCGAGGTTCTCGGTGGCGAGGAAGCGTTGATCGAGGCCGAGACCATCGAGATGGTCTGGAGCCTGCTCGGGGCCCTCGGAATCGACTCGATCGAGCTCCGGCTCGCTTCCGTCGGAGACGCGACCTGCCGGCCGACGTACCGGGAGACGCTCGTCGCGTGGTTGCGCCCGAGACTCGAGGGGATGTGTGAGGACTGCCGGCGTCGTGCCGACGAGAACCCGTTGCGTGTGTTCGACTGCAAGGTCGAGGCGGACCTTCGGGTGCTCGCCGATGCGCCGACGATGCAGGAGTCGCTGTGCGACCCCTGCGCGCTCCATTATTCGGAGGTCCGACACCACCTCGAGGCGCTGGGGGTGCCTTACGTCGAGGACGCCAAGCTCGTGCGCGGGCTCGACTACTACCGTCGCACCGTGTTCGAGATCACGGCCGGTGGGCTCGGCGCCCAGAACGCGGTTCTCGGTGGCGGGCGGTACGACGGGCTGGTCCGGGAGCTCGGCGGCCAGGACGTGCCGGGGTTCGGTTTTGCGATGGGGATGGAGCGCGCGGCGATGTTGATCCCCGACGGCAAGCTCCCCGATGCAGCGGTGGACGTCAGCCTGATCGCGCTCGGACCGCAAGGGCTCGAGGCGGCGATCGGTCTGGCGCGGCGGTTACGGGCGGCGGGGATCTCGGTTCAGATGCCGACGACCGAGCGGCCGATGGGCGCCCAGCTGAAACGGGCGGATCGAGCCGCGGCGCGTTACGCGCTGTTCATCGGGAAAGACGAGCTGGCCAGCGGGAGGTTCGGTCTCAAGGACCTGGCCAGCGGACACCAGGACGAGATCGAAGAAGCGGGCCTCGTGGCCCGGCTCAAGGCGGGACAAGATGGCGGGGCCTGAACAGGATTTGCTGATCCGCACCGCGGGGTGCGGCGAGCTCACCGAAACGGACGCCACCGACGGGCGCGACGTCGTGTTGACCGGCTGGGTGCATCGTCGGCGCGATCTGGGCCGGCTCATCTTCATCGAGCTGCGCGACGCGACGGGACGGCTCCAGGTCGTGTTCGACCCCTCGTTGTACGCCGACGCTCACGCTGCGGCGGAGGGGCTGCGGGCGGAGTACGTGGTCGGGGTGCGCGGCACCGTCGTCAAGCGCGAATCCCCGAATCCCGACCACCCGACCGGGATGATCGAGTTGCGAGGCGAGGCGGTGGCGATCCACAACCGCGCCGACAACCTGCCGATCCAGGTCGCCGACCAGCAGGAAGCCAACGAAGAGCAGCGCCTCAAGCATCGGTACATCGACCTGCGCCGCCCGCGTCTGCAACACGCCCTTCGCACGCGCCACCGTCTCGCCGCGGCCGCGCGCCAGCTGCTCGACGAGCGTGGTTTCGTCGAGATCGAGACACCGATGCTGACCCGCTCGACGCCGGAAGGCGCGCGGGATTACCTGGTGCCCAGCCGCGAGCACCGCGGCAAGTTCTACGCCTTGCCGCAGTCGCCTCAGCTGTTCAAGCAGCTCCTGATGGTCGCCGGCTTCGAGCGCTACTATCAGTTTGCGCGCTGCTTTCGCGATGAGGATCTGCGGGCGGACCGGCAACCGGAGTTCACGCAGATCGACATCGAGATGTCGTTCGTGACCCCGCAGCAGGTCTACGACCTGGTCGAACCGTTGATCGTCCGCATGTTCGCGGCGATCGGCGTCGAGATCGAGCGACCGTTTCCACGCATGGCCTACGGCGAGGCGGTGGACCGGTTCGGGATCGATCGTCCGGACACGCGTTTCGCGATGGAGCTGCGCGACCTCGGGGCGGCGGCGGAGGGCACGGGGTTCCGGGTCTTCGACGAGCCGCTGGCCGATCCCCACGGGGCGGTTCGGGGGATCGTGGTCCCCGGGGCAGGGGGGGCGAGCCGCAAGCAGCTGGACACCTGGAACGGGTGGGCCCGGGAAGCGGGCGCGCGTGGCCTGTTGTGGATCAAGAGCGATGCGGGGAAGGTCGGCTCATCGGCGCTCAAGGTGCTCGGCGAGGAGCGCTGCGGCGAGATTCTCTCGGCCCTCGGCGGAGCAGACGGCGACACCGCGCTGATCGTCGCCGCCGACCGCGACCTGTGCAACCAGGTGCTCGGTCAGCTGCGTGGGCGGATCGCGCGTGAGCGTGAGCGGATCCCCGCCGACGCCTGGAACCTGCTCTGGGTCGAGCAGTTCCCGTTGTTCGAGCACGACGACGAGGCCGACCGGTTCGTCGCCATCCACCATCCGTTTACCGCGCCCAACTGGGACGAGGTGTCGCTGCTCGAAACCTCACCCGGCGAGGTCCGCTCGCAGGCGTACGATTTGGTGCTCAACGGGACCGAGATCGGCGGGGGCAGCATCCGTATCCATCGCCGCGATGTGCAGGACATGGTGTTCAAGGCGCTGGGGATCGACGCCGACGAAGCCGAGGAGAAGTTCGGGTTCCTTCGTCGCGCCCTCGACTCGGGCGCGCCGCCGCACGGGGGCATCGCGTTGGGTTTCGATCGGATCTGCGCGATGCTCGCCGGGACCGA
>JBFFZZ010000240.1:0-4988 GCA_041568335.1 Candidatus Polarisedimenticolaceae bacterium
CGATGTCGAGATCGGAGCCAACAGCGCCATCGATCGCGGCGCGCTCGACGATACGGTGATCGGAGCAGGGAGCAAGATCGACGACCTGGTGATGATCGCTCACGGCGTTCGTCTCGGGCGCGGCGTGCTGCTCGCCGCGCAAAGCGGGATCGCCGGCAGCACGCGCGTCGGGGACCACAGCATGTTCGCCGGTCAGTCCGGGGCGGCGGGTCATCTCACACTCGGCGACAGGACGATCGTGGCGGCGAAGTCCGCCGCGCTTTCCGACCTGCCGGACGGAGGGATGGTGGCGGGGATCCCCGCCGTCGATCACCGCCAGTGGAAGCGTGCCCAGGCGGCCTTTCGAAGACTGCCGGAACTCAGGAAGGAGATCCGCGACCTGCGCCGGCGGCTCGCCGATCTCGAACGACGTCTCGACGAGGCGGAGGACTGACCGTGATGGACATCCGCGGAATCGCCCGCAATCTACCGCATCGCTACCCCTTCCTGCTGATCGATCGAGTGCTCGAGATCGATCCGGGTAAACGCGTGGTGGCGCTGAAGAACGTGACCTTCAACGAACCGTTCTTTCCCGGGCACTTCCCCGGGGAGCCGATCATGCCGGGCGTGTTGATCATCGAGGCGCTGGCCCAGGCGGGAGCGGTGTTGCTGCTCCACGACATGGCCGATCGCGACGAGAAGCTCGTGTTCTTCACCGGGATCGACAAGGCGCGGTTTCGTCGCACCGTGGTGCCCGGGGATCAGCTCAGGTTGACGGTCGAGGTGTTGAAATTTCGTCCCACCACGGCGAAGCTCCGCGGGATCGCCGAGGTCGACGGCCTGAAGGCCGCCGAGGCCGACATCATGTCGGCGCTCGTCGATCGGTCCGCAGGTTGATCGGGCCGTGTCGGTGATCCACGCACAGGCCGTCGTCGACGAAGGGGCAAAACTCGGCGAAGGCGTCGAGATCGGCCCGTTCTGTGTCGTCGGGTCGAAGGTCACCCTGGGTGACCGGTGCCGGTTGCTGTCCCACGTCGTCGTCGAGGGCTCGACCGAGATCGGTCCGGAAACGGTGATCTCGCCGTTCGCCTCGATCGGCGGTGCACCGCAAGACCTGCGTTACCAGGGAGAGGACACGCGGTTGGTCGTCGGCGCGCGGAACACGATCCGGGAAAACACCACGCTGAATCGCGGGACGCCACACGGCGGCGGGGTCACCCGCATCGGCGACGACAACCTGGTGATGGCCTACTCGCACGTCGGCCACGACTGCCGGATCGGCGACGACAACATCCTGGCCAACGGGACGACGCTGGCCGGACACGTCGAGATCGGCAGCCACGCCACGGTCGGGGCCTACAGCGGTGTGCACCAGTTCTGCCGCGTGGCGGACCACGCCTTCATCGGCGGCTTCACCGTCTTGCGCCAGGACGCCCTCCCCTGGGTCACGACCGTCGGCAACAGGGCCAAGTCTTACGGGCTCAACATCATCGGGCTGAGGCGTCGGGGCTATTCCAAGGAGACGATCCAGGCGCTCAAGCATGCCTACACCACGCTGTTCCGGAGCAAGCTGCGGTTGAACGAGGCGCTCGAGGCGCTCGAGGATCAAGCCGAGGAATTCGAAGAAGTACGCTACTTCATCGATTTCGTGCGCGGCAGCGAACGCGGGGTGACGCGATGAGCGGTGCAATCGATGTCGGCGTCGTCGGCGTGGGGCACCTCGGACGCCACCACGCCCGGTTGTACGCGCAGGCCCCCGGCGCGCGGCTCGTCGGGGTCGTCGACCGTGACCGCGGGCGCGCGGACAAGATCGCCTCCGAATACGGCTGTGCGGTGTTCGAGACACCCGCCGCGCTGGCGTCGAAAGCGACGGCGGTCAGCGTCGCCGTTCCGACCGAGTCGCACTGCGCCGTGGCCGAGGAACTGCTCGAGGCCGGCGCACACGTGTTGATCGAAAAACCGCTCGCGCGGTCGATCACGGAAGCCGAGCGGATCAACACCCTCGCGGAGCAGCGCGACCGGATCGTCATGGTCGGACACACCGAGCGGTTCAACCCGGCGGTTCGCGCCCTGTTCGACGCCGTTCATGAGCCTCGGTTCTTCGAGATCCACCGACTCGCCGGTTTCAGCGCGCGAAGCACCGACATCGACGTCGTGCTCGACCTGATGATCCACGATCTGGACCTGTTGCTGGCGATGGACGGCAGCCAACCGGTGTCCGTCGACGCCGCCGGCATCGACGCGCTGACCGACAAGATCGACATCGCCAACGCGCGCATCCGGTTCGCATCCGGATGCGTCGCCAACCTCACCGCGAGTCGCATCTCGCCCGAGCCGGTCCGGCGCATCCGCGTGTTTCAGGCACGCACATACATGTCGTGTGATACGGGTCAAAGAGTGGTCAACCGTCATCGCCTGGTCGTGGGGCAGGGCGGCGGTCCCGAGATCGTGCACGACACGCTGCCGATCGCCGACGTCGAGCCTCTCGCCGCCGAACTGGAGACCTTCCTTGCCGCGGTCGCGGGCGGGAAGCGCCCCTCGATCGACGGGCGTCAGGGACAGCGCGCGCTGGAGCTGGCGCACCGCGTTCACGAGGCGATCGCCGCGGAGCGCAAGGCGAGCGCGTCGTCCGACTCGTGATGGATCCCGTCGCTCGCTTTCTCGAACAACAGATCGATCAGCGGCGGATGCCCGGCGCCGTGGCACGTGTCAGCGGCCCGGATGGGACCCTCGGAGAGTGGGTGCTCGGCCGTGCCGCGCTGGAGCCCGCACCGCTCGACGCATCCATCGCGACGCTGTACGACCTGGCCTCGTTGACCAAGCCGCTCTGCACGGCGCTGGCGCTGGCGATGCTCGAGCAACAGGGCAGCTGCGTGCTGGACTGCCCCGTGGTCGAGTGGCTCCC
This sequence comes from Candidatus Polarisedimenticolaceae bacterium, assembly GCA_041568335.1. Classification (GTDB taxonomy): domain Bacteria; phylum Acidobacteriota; class Polarisedimenticolia; order Polarisedimenticolales; family Polarisedimenticolaceae; genus WVWW01. The sequence goes on from JBFFZZ010000240.1 coordinate 2,885, forward strand.
CGAGCTGGACGGATCCCCGTATGCCAACGTGTCGTTGTTGCAAATCGGCGCGCACGGTGCCGGTTTCCCCGCCTGGCGGCCACTCTATCTGCGGGGTGGAACCACCGACGCGTTTCTCGCCGCGATCGCGACGGAACCGCCGGAAGCTCCGGAACCGACCCGTTACTCCGACCTCGGTTACCTCTGTCTGGGCGTTGCGGTCGAGCGCATCGCCGGCCGCTCTCTCGACAGCTGGTTCGCCGATTCCGTTGCCGGGCCACTCGGGTTGAGCGGCATCGGTTTCGCCACCGTCGTGGACACCTCGAACGCCGCACCGACCGAACGCGGCAACGTCTACGAGCGCACGCTCGCGGGAGCCGCGGGCGAGGGTCACGGATGGCGCACCGAGCTGATCCGCGGTGAGGTTCACGACGGCAACGCCCACGCGCTGGGGGGTGTCGCGGGTCACTGCGGTCTGTTCGGCATCCTCGATGACGTGGCCGCGCTGGCCCGGGAGCTGCTGCGGCCGCGAACGTTGCCGCTCGGGGATCGGGCCCGGCGGCGTCTGTTCGAGGAGGCGTTTCCAGGTGCGCGGCGCTCCCTGGGTTTCGTCCTGGCTGACGCGTCCGATGCCGCCCGCGGCGTGTTCGACAACGACGCCCCGGGGCACGTAGGCTTCGCCGGACCGTCGCTCTGGTTCGAACCGGACCGCGGGCGGGTGTATGTCCTGTTGACCAACCGCGTCCACCCGGTCGTCGACACGGCCGACTTTCAACCGGTGCGCGCCGGTTTCCACCGCGCCGCCCGCGACCTTTGAGAGAGAGAAACGTGCGAATGCAAGGCCTGACCCCGACGGGCGGGCGCGGCTTCGATCGCCAAACTACAATGGTCGGACATGTCCGCGGAGAGCCAAACGATCCTCGCCGACCGTCAGGTCACGCTGCTCGAGGCGTTCCTCTACGCGTTGGCGACGCATGCCGCGATCCTCGTCATCCTCTCGCTTCTGGGGTTGCTCGGCCTGCTGACCGAACGCCAGGAGCCGAGTGCCGAGCGCGACATGGAGGTGCGCTTCACCGTAGCCCCCGAGCCGGAATCGGAGCCCGTTCCGAAGCCCGAGGTACCCGCGCCGGCCGGTGTCCAGGAACCGCCGACGAGTGAGCCCATCCCACCCGCCGACAACGTGCCGCCGTCGCCGCCCGAGACCGCCGAACCCGATCCTCAGGCTCGGCCGAGCCTCGACCCGCCGCGGGCGTTGGTGGTCCCCGTCCCACCGTCGAGCCGGACGGGTCCGGTGAACGATGCCCCACCGGCCGACGAACCGCTCGTCGACACCGAAGAACCTTCCGCCCGCGGCGTCGAGGAGACCAGGGAGCCCCCCCCTGAAACCACGCGGGCGACGGATCCGATCGACGTCGCGGAAACGGATGTCGAGGCGGCGACGGACTCGACCGTGACCCCCGAGCCCGGAGTCCACACGCAACTCGATGTTCCGCCGACCGCTGACGGCGATTTTACGCGCCTGGAGCGTGAGCCGGCACGCAGCGAGCCGCCGCCACCCGGCCGACCGGACGGGCCCTCGATCGGTGAGCGGTTGACGGATTTCAGCCGCGCCGTTCAACGCGCGCGCGAGGCCGCGCCCGCGCAACCCGAACAGGCGCCGCAGAAAGTCTTCGAGCCGGATTGGTCGAACCTGCCGGCCAACACGGGGCAGGTGCTCGGCAACATGCACTTCGAGCACGGCAACGAGTACGACTTCTCGGACTACCAGCGCCAGATCTACTGGATCATCTGGCGCGCATGGCACAACCGGTTGCTGGCCCGCGTCGACGACTTCGAGAAATGGGCCCAGCAGAACCAGACCGGATACATGGAGCACGTCAACGTGGTCCGTTTCACCATCGAGCGCAACGGCGAGATCAGCAGTATCTCGATTGAAACGGAATCCGACTCGATCCCGTTCGACCTTTCGGCCGTCGAGGGCCTCGACGAAGCGGTGCTCCCACCTTTGCCCGCTGATTATCACCGGGACAGGGAGACTGTTCACGCCCAGTTCATCGGCCAGGGAGACATCGCCCTGATGCGCCGTGGCCTGCAGCGCCTGAAGCAGATGGGTGTCTTTTGACCG
>JBFFZZ010000241.1:0-4966 GCA_041568335.1 Candidatus Polarisedimenticolaceae bacterium
CCAACCCGGACGAAGAAGAGCGCTTCCGCTCGCTCGAGTACCGGTCGAGAGTCGCCCAGGCGATCGAGTCGGCCATGCGCGAGTTCCTGCGCGAGCTGGAACGGTTGCAGCTGCACGATCCGCGGACGTCCCGCCCGTGAGCTCGATGCAACGGACCCTGGCCCTGCTCTTCGTGTCGCTGGTCGTGTGCGGCGGCTGCTCCTCGTCGCCCGAATCCGACGGGTCGACGACCGAGCCCGCCGAAGCGACGGCAACCGACGGTGGGGAAGAGACGGCAGCCGGCGACGACGCCGAGGTAGCCAACGGCGACGAAGACCAGGAGATCGAGGAACCGTTGCGTACAGCGACGGTCGAGATCTACTTTCCGTCGGCCGTGTCGGACGGACTCGTCGGCGAGTTCCGCGAGATCTTCGACACCGCGACGCCGGGTGACCGTGTCAAGCAGATCATCGCCGATCTGATCTCGGGGCCGATGAGCGACGATTGCCTCCGCGCCGTGTCGCCCAGCACACGGCTGCGCCAGGTCTACGTGCTGGCCGACGGCACCGCCTACCTCGATTTCTCCTCCGAGCTGACCGAGGGGATGGGCGGCGGGAGCATGATGGAGCTGCTGACGGTCTATTCGATCGTCGATTCGGTCGCGTTCGGCATCCGTGAGGTGCACCGCGTGGGCATCCTGGTCAACGGGCGTCCGCTCGAGACCATGAACGGCCATCTCGATCTGCGCCGGCCGCTCAAACCCGACTCGCGGCTGATCCTCGGTTCGATCGTCGTCGACGCCGGTGCGCTCGCGGCGCCGACGGGAGTCGCGGACTAGTGCCCATCGGCGTGTTCGACTCGGGCGTCGGTGGCTTGACGGTCTTCAGCGCGCTGGAGAAGGCGCTTCCCGGCCACGCGCTGATCTACCTCGGCGACACGGCACGGGTTCCCTACGGACCGCGCTCCGCCGATACCGTCCGGCGCTATTCGATCGAGGCCGGACGTTTCCTCCGACGTCAGGGTGTGGAGATGCTCGTGGTCGCCTGCAACACCGCCTCCGCGGTCGCGATCCCGATGTTGCAGGACGATCTCGGGTTTCCCGTGATGGGGGTGATCGAGCCCGGCGCCCGACGCGCCGTCGAGCAATCCAAGTCGGGCAATATCGGGGTGATCGGCACGCGCCAGACCGTCTCGAGCAACGCGTATCGCGATGCGATCCGGCGGCTCGACGCGGATGCGAAGGTCGTCGCCCGGGCCTGCCCGCTGTTCGTGCCGCTGGCCGAGGAGGGCTGGGTCGACGACGAGGTGGCGCGCGGTGTGGCCGAACGCTACCTGCAGCCGTTGATCGAAGCGGAAGTCGACACGCTGGTGCTCGGTTGCACGCACTACCCGCTGTTGCGCGGCGTGATCGGCGAGACGATGGGCTGGGACGTGGCCCTCGTCGACTCCGCCGAGACCGTGGCCCTCGAGGTTTGCCGGACGCTCGGCGTCACCCCGGGTGAAGGCGAGGGCGGCCAGGACCGCCGGTTCTACGTCACCGACATCCCGGCGCCGTTCAAGGTCGTCGCCGAGCGCTTTCTCGGCCGTCCGCTCGACCGTCTGGGCCGCGCCCGCATCGACCAGAAGAACACCTGACACGTTTCGCGCAAATCTGTTCTAATAGCGCCTCCCCCGCAAACGAAGGCACGAGGCATCCATGACACCCAGGCATGACGGCAGGGCGCCCGACGCGCTACGGCCGATCGAGATCGTCCCGAACTACCTGGACAACCCGGCGGGCTCGGTATTGATCCACTGCGGTCGCACGCGTGTGCTCTGCACCGCCAGCGTGGACGATCGCACGCCGCCGTTCCTGCAGGGCTCGGGCGAGGGTTGGGTCAGCGGCGAGTACTGCATGATCCCCGCGGCGACCGACCGGCGCTCGACGAGAGAGATCCACCGCGGGCGACCCAGCGGTCGCACGATGGAGATCCAGCGTCTGATCGGGCGCGCGCTGCGCAGCGTGGTCGACCGTACGGCGTTCGGCGAGCGCACCCTCTGGGTCGACTGCGAGGTGTTGCAGGCCGACGGCGGCACGCGCACCACGGCGATCAGTGGCGGGTTCCTCGCGATGTGCCTCGCGTTCGGCAAGATGCGTGACGAGGGCCATCTAAAACGCCCGCCGTTGACCGGTCGCATCGCGGCGACGTCGGTCGGGATCGTCGAGGGGCGTGCGGTGCTCGACCTGGACTACGTCGAGGACGCCGCGGCCGAGGTCGACATGAACGTCGTCCGCACGGACGCCGGGAGATACGTCGAGATCCAGGGCACGGGGGAAGACGCCACCTTCGCACGCGACGAGCTCGACGGGTTGCTCGAGCTGGCCGACGCCGGCGTCGACAAGCTCCTGGCCCAACAGCAAGAACTGCTCGGCGATCTTCTGTCGAAGATCGTACGCCAACCCGAGGTGAATCGATGAGTGAACAAAAGCTCCCCGCGGGCGCCGTCGCCTGGATCGACCTGACCATCCCCGATGCGTCGGGCGTGCGCGACTTCTATAAAGAAGTGGTCGGTTGGGACGCCCAGGGCTGCAAGATGGACGGCTACGAGGACTACAACATGATGCCCGCCGGTACCGATGTGCCGGTCGCGGGCATCTGCCACAAGCGCGACACCAACGAGGCCATGCCGGGCAGCTGGATGATCTACATCACGGTCCCCGACATCGCCGCCGCGATCGCCAAGTGCGAAGAGCACGGCGGCAAGGTGCTCGTCGGGCCCAAGGGCGACTCGGCGAAGTTCTGCGTGATCGAAGACCCCGCGGGTGCGGTGTGCGCCCTGTGGGAGTCCGACTAGGCCGACCGTGTCCGCGACGCCCATCCTGGTCGCGACCCGCAACCCCGGCAAGCTGCGCGAGCTGGCGCTGGCGCTCGAGCCCGAGGGGTTCGAGGTCGTCGGGATGAACGCGTTCGACGACCCCGGCGAGATCGAGGAGACCGGCACCACCTTCGAGGCCAACGCGCGGCTGAAGGCCGAGGGCTACTCCGCGCACACCGACCTGCCGGTCGTCGCCGACGACTCGGGGATCGAGGTCGACGCGCTCGACGGGAGGCCGGGGGTTCAATCGGCACGCTATGGCAGTCCCGAGCTCGACGACGAGGGGCGCACCGCACTCTTGCTCCAGGAACTCGAAGGAGTTCCGGACGAAAAGCGCACCGCGCGCTTCCGCTGCGTACTCGCGCTGGCGCGCAACGGAGAGACCCTGGCGACCTTCGACGGCGTCATCGAGGGTCGCATCAACCACGCCCCGGTAGGGGAGAACGGCTTCGGCTACGACCCGGTGTTCTTCCACCCGGAGTCGGGCTGCACGACGGCGCAATTGGCGCCGTCCGAGAAACAAAAAGTCTCGCACCGTGGCAAAGCCATCGCCGCGTTGATCGAGGCGCTACGCACGGGCGAGGTTACCGTCTGAAAACCCCGCACAAGCAGTTGCGGTTGCGTAGGTCTGAATTTCGTTCTATATTCAGACCGTCCCTGGAGGCCTCCTGTGGCACGTGTGACCGACGTCCGACCCATCACGTATCTCAAGAACAATGCGGCGGATCTGATCCGCGAGGTGGCTGAAGACCACCGCGCCGTGACGATCACACAGAATGGCGAGGCCCGCGTCGTCGTGATGGATGTCGAGCAGTACGAAAAGTGGCGCGCCGCCCTGGCGATGCTTCGAATCGTGGCTCAGTCCGAGGCCGACGCTGCTGCGGGCAGACTCGTCCCTCAGGACGAAGTGTTCAAACGTGCCCGGGCAGCGCTCAAGCGCGCCCTGCGCGATGCCGGCTAGAAAAAGAAAAGTCAATTGGTCCAGGACGGCGGTCAACGATCTCCTCGAGATCGCCCGCTACATCGCCGCCGATTCGCCCACGACCGCTCTCGAAACGATTACCGAAATCCGAGGCCGCGCCGATGTTCTCGGCACGATGCCCAAACATGGACGTATCGTGCCGGAAACGAACTGGACGGGTGTTCGCGCGTTGCGCGAACTCGTCGTCAACCGTTATCGGTTGATCTACCGCCTGGATGGCCGCCACGCGGTTCTGGTTCTGGCGCTGCTGGACGCGCGTCGCGACGTAGAAAGTGTCCTCCTGGAACGGCTTACCCGAGACGTCTGATCTCGACGCCGGTACGGGAAAGCCGTAATTGCCGGGGGCCGGGGCCCGTCTTACGCTGCATGTAGTGGAAGGAGGGGTCCCATGCGCACATCTCTTGTCCTCGTTTTCATCCTCGGTGCCGGACTCGTCGCGCCCTGTTTTGCGGACGATGCGGAGTTGAGCGAAGCCGCCCAGCAGGGTCGGCGTCTCTATGAGTTCCACTGCCAGAGCTGTCACGGCGAGACCGGCCACGGCGACGGCCCCACCGCGGAAGTCCTCACCGTCAAGCCCGTGGACCTGACTAAGTTGGCGAAGAAAAACCACGGCGAGTTCCCACTGGAACGCGTTGCCCGTAGCATCGACGGCCGCAACCGCACCCCGGCACACGGCAGCGCGATGCCCATCTGGGGCCTCGATTTCCAGGATCCGACCAGCGACGTCTACCAGGAGGGGGAGGTCAAGCGGCGCATCGACGACCTCATCGCCTACCTGCGGACGATCCAAAAGTAGCGGCTGGCAAGCACAAGTTGACGCTTGCGGGGGCCGGTGGTAATTTCCCCGGGCCCGCGCTTTGTTCCTGAGTAGCTCAGTTGGTAGAGCAGGTGGCTGTTAACCACCGGGTCACAGGTTCGAGTCCTGTCTCAGGAGCCAAACCATACGCGGAGCGAAATCGGGACTTTGTGGTTAACAGGATGGGGGCGGGATTTCGCGCCGGCTCCCGGAATGTCCATGTTCGGCTAAGAACCGCTAACGTCGTCGTGCCCCGAATTCGGCTCTCTTGCTCTTTCCGCTCCCAGAGACCGCCGGCGATGGGAGAGAGTTCATCGTAACATCCGTGTCATGAACGCCTTGGGGAATCCTGG
>JBFFZZ010000242.1:0-4965 GCA_041568335.1 Candidatus Polarisedimenticolaceae bacterium
CACCGTCGAAGGGGCGCAGTCGAGGTGCCTGGCGATCTGGCGGTGCGCCGCACAGGCGACCAGCATCCCGGCCACGGGGACCAGCAGCTCGGGCCGCTTCATGTAATAGGTGGTGGCGAAGGACTGACGTGAGAATCCACGTCCGCAGGTCCGGCAGAAGAACCGTGGAATACGTCGCTTGGGATCGCATTTGCGCCTGTAGTAGCCGTCGCGGTTGGGCCGATAGCCACGCCCCTGAAAACGGTGATCGGGGCAATCCTCTCGGGGACAAAAAGGCGGCCGGAAACGGTCCGGGCGGCGGCCCTCGATCGGCTGGCTCGGTTCCCACATCGATACAACGGGAGAGCCAGGATCGTGCCGATACCGAACGTCGACTTTTAGGGAACTTTCGGTGGGCTAGCACGTCCCCTTCGTCCGCCGGCGAGCCAACTCGTACGCATCCGGACGACGACAACCGCATTCTTCGAACCACGTTGGGGTTTTCGCTATCCTGAGCGCCATGAAACGGTGCTGGTGGGCCGGTGAAGATCCGCTCTATGTGGCCTACCACGACCACGAGTGGGGCGTTCCCTGCCGCGACGAGGCCAAGTTGTTCGAAATGCTGCTGCTCGAGTCGGCGCAAGCCGGCTTGGCCTGGATCACGATCCTGCGCAAGCGGGAGGGCTATCGCCGCGCGTTCTCCGGGTTCGACCCTGTCAAGATCGCGCGCTACGGCAAGCGCCAGAAGGAACGTTTGCTTGCCGATTCGGGGATCGTACGGAACCGGCTCAAGATCGACTCGGCGATCCGCAATGCTCGGGTGTACCTCGACCTACAGCAGGAATTCGGCCGTTTCTCGGAGTTCCTGTGGGGTTTCGTCGACGGCGAACCGGTCGTCAACCGGTTCCGCCGGCCCGCCCAGGTCCCCGCCAAGACGCCGTTGTCGGACGCGATCAGCAGGGAGCTCAAGCGACGGGGCATGAACTTCGTCGGCTCCACGATCGTGTACGCCTACATGCAGTCCATCGGGATGGTCAACGACCACCTCGTCGACTGCCCGCGACATTCCGAGGTTCAACGGTAGACCGGCCGTCCGAGCATCGGACGGGCGAGGTTTCTCTAGGCCCACTCGACGGCGGGAGCCTTCTCACCTTCCAGGTTCACGTCGCCCGCGTCGTGAAGCTCGATCGCCTGGATCTTCTTCAACCGCACCAGGGCGCGGTAGACATCGACCTCGCGCATCGGCGCGACCCAGAGCATGGTCTGGATGTTGTGCCCCTCGCCCATCATGCCGACGAGAAACAGCTCCGCCGGTGACAGCGGCGTGGCAGTGACGTCGAGGGACTCGATCGGGTTGGGTACGAAGGTGGACTTGAAATCACCCCCGCGGCAGTTTTCGAGAAAGGCCGCCTCGGCCTTCTGGATCACGTGCCCGAGGAACTCGTCCCCGGGTCGTTCGTCGTAGCATTCGTCCAGGACGCCGAGCGTGGCTTCGAGGTCGCCCTGGCCCAGCAGGTGTTGCGCCAGCTCCAGACGTTCCTCGAAGGTCCCGCTGGGGAGCGGGGCCGGTTCGGCTTCGGGTGCCGGTTCGGGTGCGATCGTCCCGGCCTGCTCGGCGACCGGCGCCGGCTCCGCCGGCTTTGCAGCGGGCATCGCGTCGAGCAGGGTCGACGAATCCTCGTCGGGTTCGCGGATGCCGACGATCGTTACGAAACCCGACCCCACCGCGGAAACGAGGAACCTCAAGACCAGGAATTCGGACGCGTGCGTGTGATACAGCACTTCACCGATCGTGCGCTCGCCGTCGATCGTGCCCAGGATCCCTCGGGCCAATCCATTGTTCATGATTTCCGAAGGGAACTGCACGTCGCCACGCTCGAGGACCACACCCGAGCTGACGAACATGCGCCGGATCGCCGCGAGCTGCTCGTTGCGTTCGGTGCCGCGCTCGATGATCTCATCGAGCGACATGTGTACGTCGAGCATCCAGGGATCTTCGGGCTCGTTCTGCTTGAAGCGGAAGACCGCGTCGTTCCAGTCGAACAGGCTGAGCAGGTTCTCTTCGGCCTTGGCGCTGAGCTCGTAGGCGATTTCCTCCGCCTCGATGACGCCCATGTCCTGTAGGATCGCTCCCAGGTTTGTCTGGGTCTCTTTTTGAATCTCGAGCGCCTTGGCCAGGTCCTCCCTGGTAATCTTGCCGCGGGCCAGAAGGAACTGGCCGGTTCGCGACGGCGGATCATCGGAGGAGCACCCGGTGATCTTGCCTTCGCGGAAGGCGATCCGCTTGCAGACCTTGTTGCGTTCGATCTCGAGCACGCCGGTTTCGGCGTTGTCAGCCGCCCAGCGCAACAGATCGGCGAGCTTCATCGTGTTCAGGTTTCCTTGAATCGACATGTCGTGGCTCCCCTTCGGGTTCTTCTAAAAACCTAGATCCGGGTGTCGCGGGGTCAAGGAAATTGGGGACTTTTTGACGTAGGGCAAAAGATGCGGAGTTCCGGATGAAAGCGATCGAGATCTCCGAATCGTTCGGGATCGACCGGCTGACTCTGGTCGACCGCCCGGACCCGGAGCCGGCTGCCGGGCAGCTTTTGCTCAAGATGAAGGCGGCGTCCCTCAACTACCGGGACTGGCTGATGGTGACCGGCCGCTACAACCCCAAACAACCGTTGCCGCTGATCCCCTGTTCCGACGGAGCCGGCGAGGTCCTGGAATGCGGAAGCGAGGTCGCGGGATTCGCTCCCGGGGATCGTGTCCTGCCGATCTTCGCCCCCCGCTGGATCGACGGCAAGCCCGACCGGGAAAAGCTACGGACGACTCTCGGCGGTCCCGTGGACGGCGTGCTGACGCAGCGGATGGTCGTCGACGCGGAGAGCGTCGTGCGGGCACCGAGCCGTCTCGATGACGTCGAAGCGGCGTGTCTTCCCTGCGCGGCCGTGACGGCCTGGAATGCGCTCGTCGTCCACGGCGACGTCTCCGCCGGGGATCGCGTGCTCGTGCAGGGCTCCGGTGGGGTCTCCCTCTTCGCCCTGCAGCTGGCCCGCGCGCTGGGCGCCGAGGTCTGGTCGATCTCGGGCCGCGATGAGTGCCTGGCCCGGATGCGCGAGCTGGGCGCGGTCGACGGGGTGAACTACAAGGCCGTCCCCGAATGGGGTCGGGAAATCCGTAAACGGAGCGGCGGTATCGATCTCGTCGTGGATGTGGGCGGGGGCGCTACGTTGCCCCAGTCGCTCGCCGCGGTCGGGTTGGGCGGACGGATCTGTCAGGTCGGCAACCTCGGCGGCGGAAACGTGACGCTGAACCTGATCCCGCTGTTCATGCAGCAGGTGCGGCTACAGGGTCTGCTCGTCGGGGATCGACGGAGCTTCGAGGCGCTCAACGACCTGATCGAGAGTAAGGACATACGCCCGATCGTCGATCGCATCTTCCCCTGGCTCGAGGCCGGACCCGCGCTCGAGTACCTCGCAGCCGGGCAACAATTCGGCAAGGTCTGCCTGCGGATCGAGGAGTAGTTCCTTGAAGCGGACACTCAAGATCCTGGCGATCGTCCTGGTGCTCGTGGTCCTCGCGGGGCTCCTCTGGCTGCGGGCCACCGTACGAGGATCGCTGGCCCAACTCGACGGGACGATCGAGATTCCGGGTTTGATGAACGACGTGACGATCGAGCGCGACCAGCTCGGGGTCCCCCGGATCCTGGCCATGGACGCGTCGGATGCGCTTCGCGCGCTGGGTTTCCTGCATGGCCAGGAACGGTTCTTCCAGATGGACCTGCTGCGTCGCCGGTCGGCCGGGGAGCTTTCGGAGCTGCTCGGTCCTGCCGCGATCAACGCCGATCGCGCGGTGAGACTCCACCGTCTGCGAACGCGTGCCGAGGCGATCGTCGCGGCCGCGGACGACGCCACCCGCGGCGAGCTGACCGCCTATACGGAGGGCGTCAACGCCGGGGTCGAACGCATCGGCCGGCCGCTCGAATACGTCTTCCTGCGCGACCGGCCGGAGCCCTGGCGTGAGGCCGATTCCGTCCTGGCCGTCTACACGATGTACCTCCGGCTGCAGGACGAGAACGGGTTCCGCGATTCGAGCCGCGGGCTGATGCGGGACACGTTGCCCGCGGCGGCCGTCGAGTTCCTCCTGCCGCGCGGATCCGAGTGGGACGCCCCGCTCGTCGGCGAACCGTACGAGACGCCGCCGATCCCGGGGCCCGAGGTGTGGAACCCGCGCGACTCGAACGCAGCGGCCGCTGCGGTGCGGCGGCCGGGCAACGGGCGCGCCCCGTTCGGCGAGCGTGACCCCGCCGGCAGCAACAACTGGGCCGTTGCGGGGCATCGTGCGGCGGATGGCGGCGCGCTCGTCGCCAACGACATGCACCTCACCCTGGGCATGCCGAGCATCTGGTACCGCGCGTCCCTTCAATGGACCGACGCCGCGGGTGTCGCGCGACGTGCCACCGGGGCCACGTTGCCCGGGGTATCCGGGGTGGTCGTCGGCAGCACGCCCACGATCGCCTGGGGTTTCACCAACGTGACCGGCGATCTCAGCGATCTGGTCGAGCTGGAGTTCGTCGACGGCTCCGCCACGCGGTACCGCACACCGGACGGCGAAGCCGAGCTGCAGACCCATGAGGAGACGATCGTCGTCAAGGGCAGCGACGATGTCACCGTCACGGTCGAGGAGACGATCTGGGGCCCGGTCCTGGGTCCCGATCACCGCGGCACACGCCGCGCGGTGCGCTGGATCGCGCACGATCCCTCCAGCGTGAACATGGATCTGATCGGGCTGGCGGAGTCCGGTTCCCTGGAGCAGGCCTTCGATATCGCCCATCGGGCAGGCATTCCCGCGCAGAACTTCGTCGCCGCGAGCGCCGACGGACGCATCGGCTGGACGGTCGTCGGTCCGTTGCCGGACCGCTTCGGTTTCGATGGCCGCTTCCCCGTTTCGTGGGCCGACGGCACGCGGGGCTGGAACGGCCGTCTCGCGCCGCGGGACGTC
>JBFFZZ010000243.1:0-4954 GCA_041568335.1 Candidatus Polarisedimenticolaceae bacterium
GGGGCGCTTCTCCGCGGACAAGGTGAGCGAGGCGTGGCTGGCGGGCGAGTTCGTGCTTGACGCCAACAAGGCGATCCTCGAGGACCTCGAAGAACGTGGCTGGCTGGTCCACGACGAAGTCTACCGCCACAAGTACCCGCATTGTTGGCGCTGCAAGAACCCGGTGCTGTTTCGCTCGACCCCGCAGTGGTTCGTCTCGATGGACGCGACGGGATTGCGCGAGAAGGCGCTGGAGCAGATCCGCAAGACGACGTGGACGCCGGCCTTCGGCGAGGAGCGTATCGCGGGGATGATCGAGCACCGGCCCGACTGGTGCATCTCGCGCCAGCGCACCTGGGGCGTTCCGGTGCCGATCGCCGTCTGCGGGGCCTGCTTCGACGATCACGAGGACGCGTTCGTGCGGGACCAGGCGTTTTTCGACCACATCGGCGAGCTGTTCTCCACCGAGGGCTCCAATGCGTGGTACGGCGCACCGAACGGGGACGGCGGCCACCGCCCCTACGGCTCCGAGGCAGAGCGGCTCGAACGGCTGATTCCCGCCACCGTCCTCTGCCCGAAGTGCAACGAGCACGACCACCTCGTGCTGCAGGATCACATCGTCGACGTGTGGTTCGAGTCCGGCGCCTCGCATGGCGCCGTGCTGGGCCACGACGAGGGACTCCCCTGGCCCGCCGACCTCTACCTCGAGGGCCACGATCAGTACCGCGGCTGGTTCCACTCGTCGCTGCTGGTCGCGGCGAACGACCGCGACCTGGCGCCGTACCGCGGCGTGCTGACCCACGGTTTCACCGTCGGCGCCGACGGGCGCAAGATGTCCAAGTCGATGGGCAATTACGTCTCGCCCTTCGAGATCGTCGACAACCGCGGCGCCGAGATCCTGCGCTTGTGGGTCTCGATGATCGACTTCCTCGAGGACATGCGGATGTCCGAGGAAACGCTCTCGCGCAACGTCGAGACCTACCGCAAGCTGCGTAACACGTTCCGTTACCTGTTGGGCAACCTGCACGAGTTCGACCCCGAGCGGGATCGCGTGCCCTATCCCGAGATGGAAGAGATCGACCGCTGGGCGCTGCAGCGGCTGGACCAGGTGCGGCAACGGCTCGTGCGGGCCTACGATCGTTACGAATACCACCTCGTCTACCACGGCCTGCATCAGTTCGCGGCGGTGACGTTGTCGTCGTTCTATCTGGACATCCTCAAAGACAGGCTCTACACCTTCCCCGCCCGGAGCCGTGAGCGACGCTCGGCGCAGACGGCGTTGTGGGTGCTCGCCGACGGTCTGTGCCGTCTGATGGCACCGGTCCTCTGTTTCACGGCGGAGGAGATCTGGCAGAAGCTCGAGACGCTGCGAGGCCACGAGGCCTGGTCCAACAGCTCGGTCCACGCGACCCGTTTTCCCGACGCCGTTGTCGGGCAACCCGACCAGGCGCTTCTCGACCGCTGGACACGCCTCGCGCAGATCCGCGAAGAGGTCAACAAGGCGCTCGAGCTCGCGCGCGCGGCGAAGTCGATCGGCACCTCGCTCGAGGCCCGGGTCGAGATCCGGACCCCCGATGACGAAACGGCGGAGTTCCTACGATCGTTCGAACCGGGACTGCATTCGCTGCTCATCACCAGCGGCGCGACGCTCGGCGAGACCGGTCCCGATGCGTTCGAGTCGGAAGTGATCGACGGTTTGAGGGTCGGGGTCACCCGCGCCCCCGGCGACAAATGCGACCGCTGCTGGCACTACACCTTGGACGTCGGTGCGGACGCGAGCTGGCCGACGGTCTGCGGGCGCTGCGCGGAGAACATTCGACGCATCGGGCAAGGATGAGCTACGTCGCTGCGATGGCACGGCAGAAGCGGTGGTTCGCCGTTTCCCTCGTCGCTTTTGTGATCGATCAAGCGACCAAGGCCTGGGTCCACGCAACTCTGAGCGACGGTCCGCGGGTCGAGGTGATTCCGGGCTGGCTCAACCTGGTGTACTCGCGCAACCCCGGGGGTTTGTTCGGCTACTTTACCGACATGGCCCAACCCTGGCGCACGTTGCTGCTGACCCTGCTCCCCGTGGTGGCCATCGCGCTCGTGGTGGACTACCTGACTCGCAGCGAGGACCTCGACCGTGTGGCACGGTGGGCGCTCGCGCTCGTCCTGGGCGGCGCGCTCGGCAACCTCGCCGACCGTCTGTTCCGCGGAGAAGTGATCGATTTCATCGACGCCCAGGCGAGCGGCGGGCTCGGCGACTGGCTCGTCGAGACGTTCGGCACCGCTCACTGGCACACCTTCAACGTGGCCGATAGCTGCATCGTGTGCGGCGCGATCCTGCTCCTGATCTCCGCGTTCCGCCCGCAACCCAAGGCGGCTCCCGGAGAGGTAGACTCTTAGCGTGCATCCGTTGCTCATCGATCTGGGGACCGTCGATCTCCCGATTCTCGGGCCGACGCATCTGTACCTGCCGACCTACGGCGTGCTCTTCGCCACCGGCGTCACGCTTGCCTGGATCTGGTTCGGGCGACGCGCGCGCTCGCTGGGCATCGCCGACGAGAAGGTGTTCAACCTCACCTTCTACAGCCTGCTCGGCGGGATCGTCGGCGCCAAACTGCTGCTCGTCCTGGTCGACTGGCGCGATTACGTTGCGGATCCGGGGCTGCTCCTGGGCACGATCCGCACGGCCGGTGTCCTGGTCGGCGGCGTCGCCGGTGGCGCGATCGTCTTCGTGCTCTACATCCACCGGCAGCAGCTTCCGTTCTTCAAGCTCGCCGACGCGGTCGTCGCGCCGCTGGCGCTGGCCCAGGCGCTGGGACGCTTCGGTTGTTTCTCCGCGGGGTGCTGTTACGGGGTCGGCGTCGACTCCGGCCATCCGCTGGCGGTGACGTTCACGCACCCGCAGGCGATCGCCTCCGGCCGCTTTGCGGGACAACCGCTGCTCGCCGTGCAGCTCATCGAGGCGATCGTCGACCTCGTCCTCGTCGTGATCCTGACTCTGCTGTGGCGCCGCCGGCCGGAGCCCGAGGGCACGGTGATGTGGAGCTACATCCTGCTCTACAGCGCGGCGCGTCTGACGATCGAGTTCTATCGCGGTGACGTGGGGCGCGGGTTGTTCTTTTCCGGCGCGCTTTCGACGTCGCAGCTCTTCGCGATCTGCGGTGTGCTGCTCGGGGCGTTCATGCTGCTTCGAGGGCGTGGGTCGAGTCGCGCGGCCACCGCGTCGTGACCGCGGAGGGCGGCGAGACGTTGCGGCTGGAGGTCGGCCTGGATTCCGCCGGACAGCGCCTCGACCGCTTCTTGAGCGAGCAGCTCCCGGATCGCTCCCGCTCGATGCTGACCCGCTGGATCCACGACGGGCTCGTCACCGTCGACGGGACGGCGGCGGGCAAGCCCGGGACGGCGATTCGCGCCGGTAGCCGCATCGTGGTCACGGTTCCGCCGCCTCCGGCCGGCACGCCTCTTCCCCAGGCGATCGAGATCCCCATCGTGCACCAGGACGACGACCTCGTGGTCGTCGACAAGCCGGTCGACCTCGTCGTCCATCCCGGACACGGCCAACCCGACGGAACGTTGATCAACGGGCTCCTCGGCCTGGGCATCCCGCTGGCCCCGGCGGGCGGCGCGCAACGTCCCGGGGTCGTGCATCGCCTGGATCGCGACACCTCGGGTCTGCTCGTCGTGGCCAAGACGGATGTCGCGCACCGGGGGCTGAGCCGCGCGTTCGCCGGCCGCCTCGTGCGCAAGCGCTACCGCGCGCTGGTCTGGGGCCGCCCCGATCCGGAAACGGCCACGATCGACCGCACCATCGGACGCTCGCGCTCCAACCCGACCAAGATGGCGGTGCAGGGCACACGTGGGACGCGCCGCGCCGCTCGCACGCACTACACGACGGCCGAGGCCCTACCCGGCTTCGCCTTGCTCGATATCGACCTCGAAACGGGTCGCACCCATCAGATCCGCGTGCACCTGCAATCGATCCGCCACCCCGTCGTCGGTGACGAACGGTACGGTGGCCGCTCCTGGCGCGGGATCCAGGACCCGCTCAAGAGAAACGCCGTCAAGCGCTTCGAGGGTCTGGCCCTTCACGCTGCCGAGCTCGGCTTCGATCATCCGGTCACGGGGCGCGCTTGTTCGTTCGAGTCCCCGCTGCCGCCACGCATCACCGATCTCCTGAACGTGCTGCGAGGCCGGGCGACATGAGTCCCGCACGGGCCACGCTCGGATGTGTCGGAAGCGGCCGCCTGGCCTCCGCGTTGCTGCCGTTGTGGCGCCGAGCCGGCTGGAAGGTCGTGACGGTGGCGGGACGCAATCCGGATACGACGCGCGCGCTCGCGCGCCGCGTGAAGGCCGAGCCCCGGCTCGATCTGGCCCGGCTGGTCGAGGGACCGACCGTCGTGCTGCTCGCCGTCCCCGACGAATCGATCGCGCCGATCGCCGACGATCTCGCCGGCCAGGGTGACTGGAGCGGGCGCATCGTCCTGCACCATGCGGGCGCGTTTGGCCCGGAGATGCTCCGCCCGCTGACCAAGGCCGGTGCGGCGACCGGTGTGCTGCACCCGTTGCAGGTCATGCCGCGCGATCCCGCGGCACCGCTGCCCGACGCGACCCACGCGCGATGCGAGGGGTCGCCGGCGGCGTTGAAGACGGCGCGGCGCCTCGCCGCCGATGCCGGGCTTCAGCCGTTGCCCGACCGGTTGAAATGGACACCGGCGACACGCACCGACTACCACATCGCGGCGGCGCTCGCGGCCAACGACCTGGTCGCCTTGATCGCCTCGTCCGCCAAGCTGCTCGAGTCGAGCGGCCTCGGACGTGAGGCGGCGATCGACGCACTGCTTCCGCTCGCCCGCGGAGCGCTCGAGCAACTGGCCATAGAATCGCCGGGACAGGCGGTCAGCGGCCCGGTGGCGCGCGGCGACGCGGACACGCTCGAATCTCATTTCGTCCGGTTGAACCGGCGTGATCGCGAGCTCCAGGAGATCCA
>JBFFZZ010000244.1:0-4928 GCA_041568335.1 Candidatus Polarisedimenticolaceae bacterium
GCATCGACCTCCCGCATGTCGTTCTTCATGCGGCCTCCGGCGCGAGCGATGCCAGGTGCACGACGGTAGCGTTCGTCGCGTGTCGCAGCGCTTCGAGATCGAGCGGCGACTCGACGACGATGCGATCGACGTCGCGTCCCTCCAGCAGCCAGGCGATCGAGGTCTCGCTCCCCCTTCGAGCGTTCCCACGGGCCTGGAGCGACTCTGCGCCGGTCGGGATGGCGAGCCGCTGGAGGTCGAGGTTGATCCGGCAACCGGTCCGGGAGCGCAGGCCGGTGAATCGTCGCGCGAGCCCGGCGTGGTCGGCGTGGTAGGCCCGCGCATCGATCACCAGCAGATCACGGGGCCCCAGGCTCGACGCGATCGCGTCGTTGTCGAGCAACGCGTCGGCGAGGCCGCGAAGACGGATCCCCGGCCGTTTTTCGCGCAGGAATCCGTGCAAAATGCCCTCGACCACGATCAGCTCCCGGACGGAGCCCAGCGATTCCAGGAAACGTCCGACTCGATCCTCGTCCAGCGGCACGCCCGCCTCGTAGGCCCAGGCGATGTCGCAACCGTCGTCGGTTGCCACGTGGACCCTCGAAGGCCCACCCAGGCTCTCGACGACGCGTTCGAGTAATCCGGGGTTCGCCTGCAAATCGGGGCCGGCGAGCAAGCGCCGACCTTTCGTTCGCGCGGAGGACTCTGCGACCGAACCGTGAGGCTCGAGACTCGGCGGAACGTTGAAGGGGTTTTTCCCCTTCTCGGTCAGCTCGAGCCGCAGCTCACGCACCAGCTCGAGGATGTCGACCTGTTCGGGACACGCCGGCTCGCAGGCGCCGCACATGCGGCAACGGAACACGGAGTCGGCCACGTCCTCGGCCGTCGCGCCGCCTTGCAGGGCCCGTGCACGACCGTGCGGCGTGAACCAGACGTCCCGGGTCTCCCACCATACCGGGCACGATAGCGTGCAGATACCGCAACCGCTGCATGCCTCGTATCCGGGCATCAGAAGATCACGTCCGGGTTGAGGATCATCGCCGGATCGGCCGCCCGTTTCATCGCCAGGTGCCTGTCCACCAGCTCATCGCCGAACACGCGCCGGATGTAACCCTTCATCATTCCACCGAAGCGGTAGTAGCTCGTCTGCAGGTCCACACCGATGTCGTAGATCTCGTTCTTGAAAGCCTGCAGGTGGTCGCGGCTGTAAACCTCGTCCCCGAGCATCGGCTCGAACTCGCAGCCGTAGCAATACTCGGAGGCATCCGGCGGAAAGCACGACATCTCGTAACGCGGCCGTCGACCGAAGGTGCGGATACCGACACAGTAGAGCGTGTAGTGCGGGAAGTACTTGCGGCACACGGCGTTGCCGCGGACGACGGCCTCGGTGAACTTCGACTCGTTCGTCGCCAGATCGGGGATCACCATCCTCGACCCGCCCCAGAACTTCCACACCGCGCGGGAGAACACCACGCTGCGATCGACGATCTTGCCTTCCTGCACATACTCGGGCCGGCGAAACTCGGGCAGCAGATCGAAGCGGCGTTTCAGCAGGTAACGCGCCTCGCCCCAGCTCCACGGGCGCAGTGCATAACGGCGCGCCATCTGCAGCGCGAATCCGGCTTCCCCGCGTCCGGCCAGACGGGGTTTCCAGCGCGCCAGGAACTCGCGCTCGCGTTCGTCGGAGTCGAACGCCACCAGGAGGTTGATCGCGCGGTCGAGCATCGTCAGGATGCCGCAGTAGTCCGCCGCGTCCTCGCGCACGAGCACCTGCATGTCCTCGATGGCCTGCGGGATCGATGCGTAATAGAAGTAGTGCATGCGGATCGGCGTGAACGGACGGATCCGCAGCGTCGCCTCGGTGATCACCCCGAACTGGCCGTAACCCAGCAGGACCCGTTCGAAGAGGTCGGGGTTCTCGGCCTCGCTGCACTCGACGACCTCGCCGGTCGGCGTGACGACCTGGAGCGTTTCGACCTGGTCGGCGCTGCAGCCCAGCCGCGGTGAGTTCACATCGATGCCACCGACGCCGATCGTGCCGCCGACCGACGACGTGATGTTCAGCGGCGCGGACAGGTAGTCGAGACCGCGGCGGCGCAGATTCTCGGCCAGCTCGTGCCAGAAGATCCCGGCCTGGGTACGCACGGTCATCGCGTCGGAGTCGATCGCGAGGACCCGGCTCATCCCGGTCATGTCGAGCATCAGCCCACCGAAGGCAACCGACTCGCCTTCGGTGGTCAATCCCCCGCCGCGTGTCGTCACGGGCACGGCGTGCTTCTGGGCGGCTCGCAGGACCGTGGCGATCTGCTGTGCGGACCGCGCGATCAGGCTCGCCGTCGGCATGCCGTGCGCCATCCCGCCGGCATCGGTCACGTAAAGCGACCCGTGAACGGGCCCTTCGCGGAGTTCGATCCCGGCGGCACGCAACTCGTCGCGGAACGGGCTCCACCCCGTCCCCTTCCAGCGCGCGGGGTTCGACTGCTGGCGCGGGATCCCGGACAATGCGTCCGGCGCGACCGGGTCGGGCGGGATCGTGCCGCGTGGGATGTCCGGGATTCGCATATCCCGCATAATAATCCGCTTCGAGGAGTTTCCGCTGCGAATCGTCCTGCTCACGACGGTCACGATGGTCGCTTTCGCGGCCAACTCGATCCTCTGCCGGCTGGCGTTGGAGGATGCCAGCATCGACGCAGCCAGCTTCACGACGATCCGGTTGCTGTCGGGGGCGCTGGCGCTGCTGGTCGTCTCGTCCCTCGGATCCCGAAACGCACCGCGTACCGCCGGCAACTGGGTCTCGGCGTCGATGCTGTTCGCTTACGCGGCCGCTTTTTCGTTCGCCTACATCACCCTGGGCGCGGGCACGGGGGCCCTGATCCTGTTCGGGGCCGTGCAGGTCACGATGCTCGTCGTCGCCCTGCGCACGGGAGAACGGCCGCACGTGGTCGAGTGGCTCGGGTGGGTGCTGGCGCTGGGGGGCCTCGTTTATCTCGTCTTCCCGGGTCTCAGCGCACCCGCACCTCTCGGATCGCTGCTGATGGCCGGCGCCGGCATCGCCTGGGGGCTTTATTCGTTGCGAGGACGCGGGGGAGGCGACCCGACCCGCGCGACGACGGCCAACTTCGTGCGCTCGGTTCCCATCGCTCTCGTCGTCAGCGCGATCGCTTTCCGCGACTTCTCCGTATCGGGGCGCGGCGCCTTGCTGGCGGTCCTCTCCGGCGCGTTGGCCTCCGGGCTGGGTTACGTGGTGTGGTACACGGCGCTCAAGGGGTTGACCGCGACACGCGCCGCGATCGTCCAGCTCTCCGTACCCGTCATCGCCGCGGCGGGTGGCGTCATGTTCCTCGGGGAGCGGGTCACCGCGCGGCTCGTGGTGGCGTCGGTCCTGATCCTGGGCGGGGTGGCCCTCTCGGTCACCGTCAGAAGCTCGAGCGAGCCCAGTCCAGCAGGGCCCGTTTCTCCTCCTCGCTGAGCCGCGCACCGGGGTGCAGGAGCAGGTAGCTCTTCAGCGGCATCTCGTCGTTGGCGATCTGCTCGTCGATCTCACGAAAGTTGTGCTCGAGCCCTTCGAAATCGAGCACCGGCCATTCGGAAAAGTTGAGATCCTTGCGCCCGTCGTGGACGTGATCGGCAAGCCACCAGGAGACCGGGGCGACGTACGCGTACCACGGCCAGCGGGTCTCGTTCGAATGGCAGTCGTAGCACGAACGCTCGAGGATCTCGGCAATCTCGGGAGGCGCCATGATCTCCGAGACGACCGCCGGGTTGGCCCGGTCCGGTTGCCTGAACTGCAGCGCCACGAACACCACGGCGAGGCTGATCAGGAACCACCGCAACGCGGTGCGCAGACGCGACCTGCCCACGCGAGGTCTCGCTTACTCCGATGACTTGACGCGTTCGAGCATCGCCTTGGCGCGGTCGTTGTCCGGCTCGAGCTCGATCGCGCGCTCGAGCGCCGACTGCGCGGCCGCCTTGTCGCCCTTCATCATGTGCAGCTGGCCGAGCATCATGAGCGTGTACGCGGCGTCGGGGTGGTGCTTGGCGTTCAGCTCGAGGATCTTGATCGCTCCGTCGGCGTCCTGCTTTTGCCCCGCCAACGTCTCGGCCACACCGTTCAGCGTCCCGACGCTGAAGTTGTACGAGCCGGAACCGTAGTGTTCCTCGCGCAGCTCGTTGTATCGTGCGATGGCGCCGTCGACGCCGTCCTTCTCGATGGCCGCGGTGAGGATGTCGTCGAGCTGCTCGGGACGTGCGACCCCGCGGTGACAGGTCACGCAGCGGACGCTCATCGTCACTTCCCGTTTGGTTGCGCTCAGCAAAGGCCCGTTGATCTGGTCCGTCATCCGCATCATCGCGCGGGCCACGCGTTTCGTTTCGAGCTCGTCGGTCGCAAAGTCCATGCCCTCGAGGTTGTCCGGTCCCACGTGACAGTAATTGCAGCGCACGCCGAGCGCCCCGGCGAACCCGCGCATTGCGCCGATCAGATCGCGCCGGCCGATGTCCTCGGGGAAGATCTTCAGGTTGGTGAACTCGTCGGGGACCTGCGAAGATACCGGGACGACCGTCAGGCACACGACTACCATCGCCAGCATCCATTTCTTCATGCTCATTCCTCCCAGAGACCGAATTCCCCTGCCGTCGTTTATCTTAACGCAACTCCGGCGCGTCGGATTACACTCCTTCCATGGGGGAGACGATCGTCCGCGCCAGTATCTGGCTGGCCCTGGTGTCTTATCCGGCGGGGCCGCTCGGCCTCGCGCCGGGGACGGATCGCGGGCGACGGATGGCGCGCGCCGTCTGGACGGCGGGAGCGGCGTTCTTCGTGGTTCACGTCGTCAGCTCCTTCCACGTTTTCTACGACTGGAGCCATGCGGTCGCGCTGGAACAGACCGCGCGTCAGGTGGCGGAGCTCACCGGGCGCGGGTTCGGCGCGGGCGTCTACCTGAACTACC
>JBFFZZ010000245.1:0-4923 GCA_041568335.1 Candidatus Polarisedimenticolaceae bacterium
AGCCCCGCGCGCCGCAGTGCCGCGGCCGTCGAGGCGCGCTTGCCCTTGTAGAAGACCTCGCCCTCGCCGATCAGCGCGAGGGCCAGGTGGGCGAGGGGAGCCAAGTCCCCGGAGGCTCCGACGGAACCCTTGCGCGGGATGACCGGATGGATGGAGTGCGTGAGGAACTCCCTCATGCGCTCCACGGTGTCCAGACGAACCCCGGAATGTCCCCGCACCAGGCAGTTGATGCGCAAGGCGAGGATCGCGCGCACGCTGCGCTCGGAGAACGGCTTGCCCACGCCCGCCGCATGGCTGCGGATCAAGTTGAGCTGCAGCTCGTCGAGCTTGTCCTCGGCAACGCTGACCCGTGCGAGGTGCCCGAATCCGGTATTGACCCCGTAAACCCGACGGCCGTCCGCCATCGCCCGCTCGACCGTCGCGCGCGAGGCGCGCACGGCGGCCTTGGCCGCTCGCGACAAGCGGCACGGTGCACCGTCGGCGATCGCCTCCACCTGCTCGAGGGTCAGCGAGTTCCCGTCGAGGGTCACGGCCATCAGCCGACCGTCCACCAGGCGAGCAACAACCCGGCGCCCATCATCATCAGCCCGAACATGCGCAGCGGCGTGTCCTCGAAGGTCGCGATCAGGGACATCGTCTTGCGCACGCCGGTGGGCGAGATGAACCAGGGCAGACCCTCGAGAAAGAGCGCCAAACCCAGCGCCGGAAGCAGCAAATCGATGGCGTTCACGGCGCCGAATGTAGCACAGCCTTGCGTGCTATCATCCGCCCCCGGCTTTCCCTGAACGGACCGAGTTCCCGGTCCGACGAAGACGCCCGGAAGGATCGGAATGCCCAACATCGCCGTGGTCGGCGCCCAGTGGGGCGACGAGGGAAAAGGCAAGATCGTCGACCTGCTCTGCGGGCGTTTCGACGTCGTCGCCCGCTTCCAGGGCGGCCCGAACGCGGGCCACACCGTGGTCTTCGACGGCAAGACCTACGCGTTGCACCACGTGCCCTCCGGCGTCTTCCGTCCGGACACGCGGATCGTCATCGGCAACGGCACGGTGCTCGATCTGACCAGGCTGCTCGAGGAGCTCGACGGGTTGGCGCGATCGGGGATCGATCTCGCCGGCCGTCTCTACATCAGCGATCGCGCCCACGTGATCCTGCCGATCCTCCAGCAGCTCGACGCCCTGGAGGAATCGAGCGCCAAGGCCGGGGACAAGATCGGGACGACGTTGCGCGGGATCGGCCCGACCTACCAGGCCAAGGCCGCCCGCTGGGGTTTGCGGGTCGGGGATTTCGCCGATCCGAGCCACCTCGAAGAACGCATCGGGCGGATCCTCTCCGGCCCGACCGGGGAACGGCTGGCGCACGCGGGTCAGCAAGTGGCGACCGCCGCGGAGGTCGCCTCCGCCGGCCATGCCCAATGGAAACGGCTCGAAGAATACGTCACCGACACCGCGATGCGGCTCAACGACTGGATCGACGAGGGGGCGTCCGTGCTGTTCGAGGGAGCCCAGGGCACGATGCTCGACCTCGATCACGGGTCCTACCCGTTCGTCACGTCGTCCACGACCGTCACGGGTGGACTCTGTGCCGGTCTCGGCGTTGCGCCGACCCGCGTCACCGGGGCGCTCGGCGTCTTCAAGGCGTACGGGACCCGAGTGGGCGCGGGTCCGATGCCCAGCGAGCTGATCGACGACCCGGCAGGCGAGTCGATCCGCGACCGCGGCCACGAGTACGGGACGACGACGGGCAGGCCCCGCCGCTGCGGCTGGTTCGACGGCGTCGCGGCGCGCTACGCCAACCGCATCAATCGTTTCGACGCCGCCTGCATCACGCTGCTCGACGTCCTCGACACGTTCGAGGAGATCAAGCTCTGTACGGGTTACCGTCTCGACGGCGAGCCGTTCGAGGGCTTCCCGGCCTCGGTGTCACGCGCCCAGCGAATCGAACCCGTGTTCGAAAGCCACAAGGGGTGGAACACGGACACCACCGGAGTGCGGCGCTGGGAGGACCTTCCCGCCGAGGCGCAGGCCTACCTCGGCCGTTTGGCGGAAGTCATCGGCACCGAGATCGCCATGGTCGGCGTCGGTCCCGATCGTGTCCAGTCGATTCTCCGACCGGGCTCGTGGCTGACCCGCCACGTGCCCGATCTGATCTAGACGAACGCCATTCTGCAACCCAAACGCGGCATTGATTCTCGTCTCGCGGGAACCTAAAGTTGGTTTAGGGCCATCAAAAATGCATGCGGAGGTTTCATGGCGCCCCGACAGCATCGCATCCTCGTCGTCGATGACGATCCCGGGGTTCGAGAGGTGATCGCCGATGCCCTCCGTCTCGACGACTCCGGCTACGAGGTCGAGACCGCGGTCGATGGCGTCGACGCCGGTCTCAAGCTCGAGCACTTCCGCCCCGACCTCATCGTGCTCGACGTGATCATGCCCGGGATGGGCGGCCTCGAAGTCTGCAACCGCATCCGCCACCAGAGCAAGCTCGACGAAACCAAGATCATCATCCTCACCGGCGCGCCCGACGGCGGGAAGGCCGAAACGTCGCTGGTCTACGGCGCGGATCTGTTCCTGCAGAAACCGCAGCCGATCGATGTCCTGCTCGCGCACATCGAAGAGCTGCTCGAAGCCAACTGACCCCCCCTCCGCGCTATGCTACGATCGCGTCGCACGGGAGCGGTTCTCGTTGCTCTCGCGGGTTGGGCCGTTAGCTCAGGTGGTAGAGCAGCTGCCTTTTAAGCAGCGGGTCGCTGGTTCGAGTCCAGCACGGCTCACCAGAGAGGACGTTAAGCACAGCGCCGGGAACCCGTGCTACTCGGGCAAGCAAAACGTCAATGACGGAGCCCCAAAACACGGGCCACAAATCGACTCGGAGCCGCTCGAGGAGGCAACGAACCTCACTCCACCCGCAGCCCCCCGGGAGGCGGAGGCGGCGCAAGCGGCACGCCCCGCGGATCCCAGACGAGATCGATCCGCAGCGGGGGATCGACGGCCGTCGCGATGTCGTCCCAGCGAACGAGCTTGTAGTTCTGGTTCGCCCCCGGGTTCGTGCCGTCCTGGGCGATGAAGACGCCGTCCGGGAACGCCGGTCCGAGCGGGGCGTTCGTCACGTCGATCCCGTCGGTGTCGTCGACTCCGTCGATCGCGCCTGGAACGATCTCGAACGTGGCGACGTAGGTATTCCGGCGGCCGCGCTCGTAGAGCACGAAGGTGTCGTTGCCCTGGCTGGAGGCGATGAGGTACCCGCGGCCGCCGGTCGCGTAGTAAAGCGTCAGCCCCTCGACATCCGCGACCAGGTGGCCTTGAGATCCGGTGACGTCGACGGACGTTCGCCCCTCGCCGTCGCCGGGCTCGGCGCCGTATTTCCAGATGCCGACGTTTTCCTCCCCGATGTAGAAATCCCCGAGCACGTCGTCAGCGACACAGCCCTCGACGATCGAACCCACGTTCAGCGTCCGGACCCGGGTGCCGGTCACGCCGCCGGAACCGTTGTCGAAGAGACGCCATTGCTCGACTCCACCGCCGTTCGAGTTGACGAAATTGTAATACTCCCCGGTCGAGGCGCTGCGGTACATGCAGGAGCCGTAGACGTTCAGCCCGGACATGAGCGAGTCTGCGGCGACGTTGCGGAGCATCCGTGTCCGCGGATCGACCGTGTAGACCGCCAGGGTGTCGTCGGTCCGGTTGCTCGCCGTGACGAGAGCGATCGACTCGCCCCCGAGGGGGAAGTTGTAGCGCAGGTCGACGTTGTTCATGCGGCCGTCCGGGAGGTACTGGATCTGCTGTCCGGAGAGGTCGTAGACGGCGATCCCGCCGCGTTTGTCGGTGCCGAGGATGGTGCTGAGGGCCGGGTCCGTCGGGTGGATCCAGATGGCGGCATCGTCGGCGGCATCGCCCCCGTTGGGCACCGGATCCGTCTCGACGGTGGCCGTGACCGACACGGTCTGCGCCGTGCTCCACGGTGCCGCGAGGAGAGACAGGACGACGACCGCCAGGCCGATGCTTCCAGGTTTCAATTCAGTCCCTGTACGCCGACGTCGGCCCCGCCCGACACGGTCTTCGAACCACGGAGGCTTCCCCTCATCGTACGGCAAGTCGACCGGCGCTGCCGGTCCGATCGACAGGAAAAGCTCCGAGTTACCAATAATCCACATCCAGCCCGGGGATCTTCGAGAACGTCCGTCGATCCCGTGTGGCGATCCGGAACCCTCCCGCCACCGCCGTCGCGCCGATGAGCAAATCGTGAGCCCCGACCTTGACGCGACGCTTCGCCAGATCGGCGGCCAGGCGCGCGTGGACCCGTGCGCAGATCACGTCGAAGGGGACGACGGGCATCGCCTGAAGCAATGTCTCGACGAACGCCTCGGCGCGCGCCTTGCGCGCGGACGCACGCAGGCGGTGCAGACCGTGGCGCAGCTCCGACGCCGTCACGGCCGCCAGGGCCAGTCCGGTGTCGGCGTGTGTCTCGAGGATCCGTTCCGGTTCGAGCTGACCGCGTTCGGCGGCGATGAAGACGCTCGAGTCGACTAGCGCGGCCATCCCGGACGTTCGGCGCGGGGTTGTGTGCGGACGGCCCGGTCGACCGCCTCGAGGTAGGTCTGACCGGGCGTCGGCAGCCCGCGCAGGATCTCGGCCAGGTCGGCTCCGGTGAAGTCCGATCCGTAGACCGGGCGCACCTCGCAGACGGCACGACCCACGCGCTCGATCACGAAGGCCTCACGGTTGTAGGCGACGCGGTTGACCATGTCCGAGAAGCGGCGCGCGGCGTCGGTGGCCGACAGGCGGTTGGCTCGACGGATGGCCTCGAGACCGAATTCCTTGTTGGGATCATCGCTCATGAATCCGATTTTATGAAAATCTGATTCCCGATTGCAAGCACGAATCGCCCCCCCGGTGCCCAGCGCCCGAACCGGGCCGATCCGGGCAG
>JBFFZZ010000246.1:0-4895 GCA_041568335.1 Candidatus Polarisedimenticolaceae bacterium
GAGGACCGCCAGCGTCCAATGCGTGATCCGGCGCATCATGGGCATCCCCCCGGCGATCCGGTCAGCACGTTGGTCGCGATCGCCGTGTTCCCCGTGCCGTTATCGGTGATACAGGTCATCCCGTTGGCAACGATGATGTTGCCTTGGTAGTTGTTGTTGTCCGCCGTGGCGTCGAACAGCAGACCGTGGTCGGTGTTGCCGTTCAGCACGTTGTCGTAGATCTGGTTCCCGTCCGTTCCCAACCGGAGCCCCGAGGCCCCGTTGTCGAGCAGCACGTTGCCCCGGATGCGGCAGCTGGATCGAGTGCCGGGTGACGATGTGACGAACATGCCGTCCAGGTCGGCTCGCTCGACGATGTTGCCCTCGATGGTTCCGCCCTCGACGATGGCGTGGATGCCCGAGCCGCGAACCTCGGTGACCGAGTTCCTCAGGATCTGCACGGGTCCCGTACTGTCGACCCGGATCCCGTCCTTGTTCGACCCGTTGGCCAGTCCGGCATTGCGGATTCGGTTGCCGCGCAGCGTGACCCCGTCGACACCCGCTCCCGGTTCCACCCAGATGCCGTACTCGCCGGCCTCCTCGATCAGATTATCGGCGATCGTTCCACTCGCCGGCGCCATGGAAGATCCCGATACGCGGATGCCGTGGTTGTTCGGATTGTCGATCACGTTCCGCCGGAGCTCGAAGCTGCCGGGAGCGACCAGCCACAGACCCGTGTTGACGTCTCGAGCCGACACGCCCTCGATCGTGACCTTGTCGCAGCGAAGGCAGTAGATGCCCGAGCGATTCAGATTGCCATCGAGCGCGCCGTTGCGCACGACGAGCTCGACGAGATCCTGGGCGTAGATGACGGGAAAATCTCCAGCCGGGTTGCCCGTGCCCCGGAGCACGAAACCGTTGAGGTCGATCTCGACCCTGTCGCCGCCTCCCATCGTGCCGACGAAAGCGATCGCGTTTTCCGGGGCCGTCACGTCGCGGGTGACGATATAGCGTCCGCTGATCGGGCCGTTGCTCGCGAACAGCAACTGTGCCTCGAAGATCGGGATGAGACCTTCCTCGGCCGCTGCCGGGATCGCGGCGAGCAGGCCGACGAGCAGGACAATCCCCCGTTGTGTTCTTCTGTATCGCACGCTCGTCTCCCTCATCCTCATTCCTCGATTCGCACGTCGTCCAGCCACAGCACCCTCCCGATGGCGCTGGTAAAGCGGTGACGCAGAACCACGCGTAGATCGTCGCCGGGCGCGAACCCGGGATCGACCGTAAATGGGATCGAAAATGTCTGGTAGTCCGTCGTCAGAGCGTAGTCGAAGGAATGTTGCCCCGGGGCCCAGCTTCCGTCGGCCTGCAGATCGTCTCCGCTGGTGATGTTGTAGATCCGGACCTGGACCGCGTTGGCTTCAACCACGTCGTACCTGGCCGAGAGCGTCAACGTGTAGTCCTGTCCGGGGGTCAACGGTAGATTGAGCTGGAAGAGACCGAGCACGCCCGCCCCCGTGCGTGTCAAACGCGCGGCGAAGCTGCCCTCGGCGACAGCGGCGGGATCGGCCTCCTGCTCGACCGGACCGGGTGCGTTGATCTCGATCCAGGCCACCAGATCCGTCGGGGTCACCCACGCCTCCATGTCGCCATTGGGGAGGAGGTTCACCGGGCAAGCACCGATCTCCTGCAGGCGACAGCTCGAGATTCCCACGGGACGCTCCGCGACACCGCCCGGGCCGGGCAGGTCGACGGTGCCGTGCGAGCCTTCGCGCGTCTCACTCTGCGGAACGACCAGGTAATAATGCGATCCGTTCGACCCCGGCGTGATCGTTGCGGAAACCCGGCCCTGCGTCGAGCAGGTTCTCGGTACGTGGCTCGTGAAGTCCCCGAACACACCCTCGTAGATCGCGTAATCGGCGTCACCCGACAAACAGGAAGAGCTCCAGGAGAGGTCGAGGTCCTCACCGTTCTTGAAAACGGCCAGCCCGGCAGACCCGCCGGGAGAGACCGAGCCCGCGGGGACCGGAGTCGTCGGCAGGCTCAACGCACTGACCAGGTTCCTGGCCGGCCAGTTCGCGAGCGCCCGGTACTCGCTGAAGAACGAGCCGTCCCACCGGACGAGCTGCCCCCTTCGAAAACTCGCCGTGGTGCCGGGAGCCGTCTCCAGGATCGCATCCTGATCGATCGCCAGCACGATGCCGGTCGCCGTCTTCGCCGCCCCGGTCACGTTCCTGGACAGCTCGATCCTGCCCGACGAGTCGAACTCCAGGGGGGACGCCGCGAGCCGCCACGCCGAGCAGCCGCCTTCCCCCGTCGGCGTGTAGCGCACCAGATCGGACGGCAAGTAGTCCACCCCGCCGATGAGTGTGGGCACGTCGAAGCTGACGATCAGGTCCGTGCCGTCCATGTAGATCGCATCGATGTCGGACCCTTCCGGCACCGGATCCTCGACGCTCGGCCCGCAGAAGAAGTGGGAGTACCCGACGCCGTCGTAGCGAATCACGTCGCGCTGATCGGCAGGGGGCGACAGCTGCCCCCCGAGGTCGTTGTTGCTGGAGGGCTTCAGCGAAAAGAGCCACTGCGGCGCCCCGAAGTCGTGGAGCCCGTCGACGATGTTGTTGGCGAGATCCCCGGGCACGCTCAGATCGGACTCGAGGAGGTACGTGCCGGCCGCATGTTTCGAGATCTCTCCCGGGAACGCCTCGTGCTGGCCGGCGTTGATATCGAGATCGACGTCCGAGGAGACGAACTCCTCCTGCTGGGCCCGGGAGGGGAAGCTCGCGATCACCGAGCAGATCAACAGGGCTCGGAGCGCTCGATCCGTCGTTGCTTTCATCGCATCAAACCAACATCAAAATATACGGCGAGGACGTGGGTCGGAACGCCTCGAATGCGGAAAGGTGCAAATGACGGTCGCCTTTTTTACGGATCATCGATGCGCCCGAGCAAAGAGACCTTCTTTTGCAGCTCGTAGTCGTTCTCCAGCTCCTCCGGCAGCACCACGTGCGGCTTCTGCGTCACGCCGTGATCCTCCGTCGTGCGCTGCTGGACGTGGTCCTGCACGTACGACTTCAACTCCCACAACGACAGGTCCCGCCGCAGCCCCTGCAGCAGGTACCACGTGAAGTAGCCGGCCTGCTTCTTGTTCCATTCGACACTGACGCTCTTGTCGAACGTGGCGTAGAACAACACCGGCTCGCGCCCCCCGACGTCCCGTGCGATCGCATCGGGCACGACCCGCACGCCGCGCGAGCTGAACCCCGCCGGTGAGCTTGCCACGCCGGCGGCGCGCGTGTTGGCCAGGCGCGGGCTACGGCAAGCGTCGAGGATCACGTAGCGTTCCGCGAACGACGCCCGCATCAGCGCCCGCTCGACGGTGTCCACACCGAGCGCGGACGCCTCCAGGTCCGTCGCGTCCTCGGGCGGGGTGTCCTCGCACTCCCAGCCCCTGGTGTCGGAGAGCAGCATCAGGTTCTTGTGCCGTCGCGAGTTCACGCCGTGGCCGGCGAAGAAGAAGATGATCTTGTCCCCACGCCGGTCGCGCAGGTTGTCGAGCGCCGCCAGCACGTTGTCCCGCGTGGCGTCGACCTGTCCTTCGCGCGAGAGCAGCAGCTGGATGTTCCCGGAAGGCACCCCGCGCCGGATCAGGAAGTCGTGGAAGCGTTGCGCGTCGTTGGCCGCGGCGCTGAGGTTGGCCAGGTTGTAACAGACAAAGCTCGACGGGTCCCCACAGGTGTTCGCTTGCTGCGGGCAATCTCCGGCGCGACTGCCCTCGTGGCGCTCGTAGCGATCGACGCCGACGAGGATCGCGTGCACGCCGGCGGCAGCCGGCCCGAGGTCGAGCGGCGGCAGATCGATCGCCACCGCCTGCTCGCCGCGGTTCCCGGCGACGTCGACGGCCACCACCCGCACGTCCGACACCAGCGGGGCGAGCCGCAACGTCTCGTCGAAGCGGAACCCGTCGTCGGTCTGCTTGAAGTTGATCTCCGTTGCGTGGATCGTCAACGAGGCGAGGCCGCCGTCGTCGACGACGACCCCGCTGAAACGCACCTCCGCGATCTCGCGCTCGCCGTCGAACCGCGTCTCCACCGGCTCGACGCCGGTCAGCTTGATGACCGGCGACTGGTTGTCCGTCTGCTTTGCCTTGGCGAGCTGCAGGGTCAGGGTTTCGTACAACGCGGTGTCGAGCTGGATCTGACCTTGGCGCTCTTCTTCCTCGAACTCCAGGATCGCCTTGTCGTAGTCCTCCAGCTCGATGTGGATCACACCGAGCAGGTAGTGCGGGTAGTAGGGCTCGGTCAACACGCCGCTCGCGAACACGCCGGAGTCGGGGTGCTTCTCGAGTGCCTTTTCGATCGTCGCTCGCGCCTGCTCGAGCTTCTGACGACGGATCAGGCCCTCGGCACGCTTGTACGCCAACGCTGCCGACTGGCGGACGGTCTTGCGGTCTTCGCTCCGGTTCGACTGGGCCTCGAGCGGTGCGGGCGATGCGCCGAGGACAACGGCGACAGTCACCGCAAGCACGCAACGAATGGCTCTTTCGTTCGTCAATACACTCCCTAGAACTTGTAGATCAACGATACGACGCCCTCGGTTCCGAGGCCCGAGAAATCCGCCGCGGTGTCGATCTGCAGGTTGTTGCCGAACACCAGGCCGACGCCGAGCGAGTAGTGCGTTTCATCGCCACGGCCGGGAAAGTTCTTGTTGTCCCCGAAGCCGAACCCACCCGGCGCGAAGTCGGAGCGCAGGCGGCTGTCCTTGTCCTGGTGGGCGCCGCTGCGCAGGATCACCGCGGCCTGCCTGTTCGGCATGCGGTAGACCACCTCGGAGCCGAAGTGGAGGTTCGTCTGGTCGTCGAGCGCGAAGGCGGCGTCGGCCGCGGCGGCGAACCCCACGGTCAGCACGGTGAGCCGGGA
>JBFFZZ010000247.1:0-4886 GCA_041568335.1 Candidatus Polarisedimenticolaceae bacterium
GGGTCGGTCCGGCGCAAGCGCTACGGGATGCGTTACTGCGCGCTCAAGCCGGAGTAAGATCCGCTCCGCCCACGACAAGTGAGGTCGCGCCGCGCCCGTGGCGTGGTAGGCTCAGAGCATGGATGCGCTCGTGGGTCGGAGTGTCAACCACTACCGGGTCGATCGGCATATCGGTAGCGGGGGCATGGGAGTCGTGTATGAGGCGGAGGACACCCGCCTCGGTCGAAAAGTGGCGCTGAAGTTCCTGTCGCAGGACATGGCCCAGGCGGCACCCGCGCTGGAGCGGTTCCAGCGGGAAGCTCGCGCCGCTTCGGCCCTGAACCACCCCAACATCTGCACCGTCTACGCCATCGAGCAACACGAGCGCCAGCACTTCATCGTCATGGAACTGCTCGACGGCCGGACGCTGGCCCAGATGATCCAGCAGGAACCCTTCGAGATCGGCCGGTTGCTGGAGCTCGGGATCCAGATCGCCGACGCGCTCGAATCGGCCCACGCCAAAGGCATCGTGCACCGCGACATCAAGCCGGCCAACATCTTTGTCAACGCCCGCGGTCAGGCCAAGATCCTCGACTTCGGCCTGGCCAAGATGGAGCGGTCGCGTCAACCCGATGGGCACCCGTCGCAGGCGCAGACGGTCGAGGGAACGATGGACCTCACCGCCGCCGGAACGACGCTGGGAACGGTGGCGTACATGTCACCCGAGCAGGCCCGCGGACAGTTGACCGATGGACGCTCCGACCTGTTTTCGCTCGGTACGGTGCTGTACCAGATGGCCACCGGGATCCTCCCGTTCTTCGGGGAGACGTCCGCGGTGGTCTTCGACGCCATCCTCAATCGCGAATCGGCTCCGGCAAGCCAGGCCAACCCGGCCTTACCGTCGGAGTTCGAGCGTATCCTCGGCAAGGCGTTGGAGAAAGAACCCTCCATGCGCTACCAGAGCGCGACCGATCTCAAGACCGACCTGATCCGCCTGCGACGCGACCTCGACTCCGGCGGGCGCAGAGCGGCGACCGGTCGGGAGACAAGCGTCGCTTCCACCGAGGCGGCGGGCGAGCGTTCGATCGCGGTGCTCTATTTCGAAAACCTCAGCGGCGTCAAAGACGACGAGTACTTTCGCGACGGCGTCACCGAGGACATCATTACCGAGTTGTCGAAGATCAAGGATCTCAACACCTTCTCCAGGTCCACCGTGCTGGCGTATCGCGACAAGCAAGTCACTCCACAACAGATCGGGCAGCAGCTCAGCGCGGCCTACGTCCTGACCGGCAGCCTGCGGCGTGCCGGCAATCGGCTGCGCATCAATGCCGAGCTCGTGGACACGAAGACGTTCTTTCCGGTCTGGTCCGAACGGTACGACCGTGAGATGGAAGACGTCTTCGACGTGCAGGACGAGATCGCCCGCAAGATCGCCGAGGCCTTGCGGGTGACGCTTTCGCCGCAGGAAAAACAGGCCATTGCCGCCAAACCCACCGAAGACCTGCAAGCCTACGACTTCTTCCTGCGTGGTAAAGGCTACGCCCGGAGGCTCACGCGCCAGGACATGGACGTCGCGCGCCAGATGTTCGAGAGCGCCGTCAAACAGGATCCCGGGTTCGCAATCGCTCATGCGGCCATCGGCAACGTGTGTGCGCAGATCTACTATCACTACGAGCGTGAGCCGATCTGGATCGAACGGGCCAAGGAGGCGTCGGGTCGTGCGGACGCGATCCGCCCGGACCTCCCGGAGGTGCAGGTCGCCCGGGCCTGG
Organism: Candidatus Polarisedimenticolaceae bacterium; assembly: GCA_041568335.1. Classification (GTDB taxonomy): domain Bacteria; phylum Acidobacteriota; class Polarisedimenticolia; order Polarisedimenticolales; family Polarisedimenticolaceae; genus WVWW01. The sequence goes on from JBFFZZ010000247.1 coordinate 1,751, forward strand.
ATCCGTTATGCCGAGGAGGCCTACGACGATGCGATCCTGTTCACGCGACAGGCGATCGAGGCCAAGCCCGATTGCGAGGGGGGCTATTACCTCCTGGGCCGCTCGTATTTCGCGGCCGGTAAGTACCAGGAAGTCGCGGACATGGCCGAGGCGGCGATGAAGGCCGTCGGCGACGACTACAACGTCTACGTACCGATCATCAACGCCCTCGGTGCCCTCGGTAAGAGCGAAGGCAACGCGATCATCCAGCGCCGACTCGAGGTCATGGATGCACACCTGCGCAAGGTCCCGGAAGACTCGCGTGCGCGCGCGCTCCTGGCCACCGATTACGCGACGCTCGATCGGACCGAGGACGCGATTCGTGAGGCCAACCTGGCGATGACGCTCCGTCCCGACGACGCGACGGTGATGTACAACGTCGCCTGTGTGTTCTGCAGCCTGAAGAGGACCGAGCAGGCGTTGGACGCGCTCGGCAAAGCGTGGACGGCCGGTTTCAAGGATCCGACCTGGGCACGCCGCGACCCCGATCTCGCGATCCTGCACGGTCACCCGGAGTTCGAGCGGTTGTACCCCGAAAGCCCGGAGAGGAACTGACCGTGAGCCGCACGGTAGCCGCGTTCCTGGCCGTTGCCGTTTTCCTCGTCTCCAGCCACGGCGTTGTCGCCGAGATCTACAAGTGGGTCGACGAGAACGGTGAGCTGCACATGGCCACGTCGCTCGCCGACGTCCCGGAGAAATATCGGGATCAGATCACCCGCATCAAGACCGGACCGGCCCCGCCGGCCAAGCCTCCGGCAAACGAGACGAAACGGGACAATCAGCCGCAGCCGCAGCCCGCGCTGCGTCGCTTCGAGGTCCCTTACAAGAACCAGGGCTCGACCCGCCGCGTGATCATCCCGGTGCGGTTCAACGACACCGTCGTGGCGCCGATGGCGCTCGACACCGGATCCCCCGGTATGGTCATCTCGCTGCGGTTGGCGGTGAAGCTGGGCATCTTCACCCGCGACAGCGGCACCTTGCTGACGCAGATCGGCGGTATCGGCGGCGGGCAGCTGGCGATCCTGACGATCGTCGACTCGGTGTCCGTCAAGGGCGCGCGCGATGCCTTTATCCCGACCAACGTGATGCCGGCGATCTCCAACGGTTTCGAGGGCCTGATCGGGATGGACTTCCTGAGCAACTACACGATCAGCATCGACACCCGAAAGAAGGTCGTCGTGTTCCAGGAGAACGAGCCGCAGCCGGGTACCCGCGGCGGGCACGACGAGGGTTGGTGGCGCAAGACCTTCGCCGACTTCCGTGCGGTCCGCGACCGCTGGAAGGAGTATGCGAGGAGCAACCCGCAGCGCCCCGGTTCGGATGCCGAGAAACTCGTCCAGTTCCAGGTGCGGGAGGCCGAACGCTTGCTGCTGAGACTCGATCTGTACGCCAGCGACAACGCGGTCCCGCGACACTGGCGTTAATCGATTCGCGCTCGGGGCCTATACTGGCCGCCTATGCCCCTCCTCCCGGATACCGCACGCCGTCACCGCGAGCCCGAGCTGATGGATTCGCCGTCGTTGCCCGCGGAGTCCAACCGCTCCGCGCTGAGCGGCCTGGCTCGTATCAACGCGGTGTCGCGAAGCGGGTCGACGATCTGGTCCGCGTTGCGCAGGAGGCTCGGGTCCCCGGACCGTACGATTCGCGTTCTCGATATCGCTTGTGGCGGAGGGGACATCGCTCGGTCGCTGCGACGACGGGCCCGTCGTGCCGGTGTCGATCTGCGAGTCGACGGATGCGATCGGAGCGAGACGGCCGTCGGGCTGGCGAGGAATTGCAGCGGAGGCGCGCCCGCGCTCTTCTTCCGCTTGGACGCGATCGCAGAGCCCCTCCCGGAGGGTTACGACGCGATGATCAGCAACCTGTTCCTGCATCACCTGTCGACGACCAACGCGTCGATCCTGTTGGGGAAAATGTCCACCGCCGCCCCGGTCGTCGTCGTGACCGACCTGATCCGCGGATCGTTCGGCTACGCGACGGCGTTGATCGGCACCCGCGTGTTGTCCCGATCGCGAGTCGTCCACACGGACGGCCCACGGTCGGTACGCGCGGCATTCACGATCGACGAGGTGCGTCGGCTCGCCGAGTCCGCCGGGCTCGAGCGGGCGAGGATCCGTTCCGTCTTCCCCTTCCGATGGAGACTGGACTGGGGTTGCGCGTGAACGGGCATTACGACATCGCCGTCGTCGGCGCCGGCCCGGCGGGTTCGGTCGCCGCCTACCTCGCCGCAAAACGCGGGCTCGACGTCCTGTTGCTCGAGCGTGCGAGCTTTCCCCGATTCAAGGTTTGTGGCTGCTGTCTCAACGCCCGCGCACTGAGGATCCTGGACAACCTGGGGATGGCCGGGCTACCGCAAGAGCTGGGGGCGCTCCCGCTGCGGAGCCTGGATGTCCGCGCGCCGGGGCGCCGGGCGTCGCTCGGTCTGTCGGGAAGCGTCAGCGTTTCGCGCAGCCGGCTCGATACGGCCCTGGTCCGGCGCGCGACTCTCGCCGGTGCGCGTTTCCTTGACGCAACGGCGGCAACGATGGGAGCGGTGGAAGGCTCGTCGCGCCGGCTCCACCTGCGCCGTTCGGGTCGCGCGGAAGAGACCGTCCGTGCGGGAGTGGTGCTGGTCACCGACGGCCTGTCGGGGACGTCGCTGCGGCATCATCCTCGACTGGCCGGTCGAGTGGCCTCCCGTTCGCGCGTGGGCGCGGCGGCGATCCTGGACGTCCGACCGCCGGAGTGTCCGCCCGACGCCGTCACGCTGGTCTGCGCCCGCGGCGGCTACGCCGGACTCGTCGCGATCGAGGACGGGCGGCTCAACGTGGCCGCCGCGTTGGATCGCGACGCGATGCTCGGCGGACCGGGCGAATCGGTTGCGCGGATCCTGGAACAAAACGGGATGTCGGAGATTCACGGTCTGGCGGACGCAGACTGGCGCGGGACGCCGGCGCTGACGCGGACGCGTCGGGTCGTCGCGGGAGAGCGCTTCTTCGTCCTGGGAGACGCGGCCGGTTATGTCGAACCGTTTACCGGAGAGGGCATCGCCTGGGCCGTCGAGGCGGCGGCGATGGCCTCCGACCTTTTCTGCGGGGCGGCTCGGGACTGGAATCCA
>JBFFZZ010000248.1:0-4877 GCA_041568335.1 Candidatus Polarisedimenticolaceae bacterium
CGACGCACCCGTGCGGCTGATCGAGGAGGGGCCGCTGGATTACCTGACGCTCGATTATCTCGCCGAGGTCACCATGTCGATCATGCAGAAGCTGCGCCGCCGCGACCCGTCGAAGGGTTACGCGACCGACTTCATCGAGCTGATCCGGCGCACCCTGCCGGCGCTGCGCGAGAAGGGCGTCAAGGTCATCGCCAATGCCGGAGGGGTGAACCCGGTGGCCTGTCGTGCGGCTCTGCTCGAAGTCGCCCGCGAGCAAGACGCCGCCGGGCTCAAGATCGGCAGCGTCACCGGGGACGACATCCTGGACCGGCTGGACGAGCTGGTCGATCAAGGTGCGCCGTTGGCGAATCTCGACGACGGCCGGCCGTTCTCCGAGATCCGCGACAAGGTCCTTTCGGCCAACGTCTACGTCGGCTCGTTCCCGGTGGCCGACGCGCTGCGGCAGGGCGCCGACATCGTCGTGACCGGTCGCACGACCGATCCGGGGCTCGTGCTCTCGCCGCTGATCGCGGAGTTCGGCTGGGGCGCCACCGACTGGAACCTGCTCGCCGCGGGCACGGTGGCGGGCCACATCATCGAGTGCGGCGCGCAATGCACGGGCGGCAACTTCTCGCGCTGGTGGGAGGTCGAGGGCTGGGACCGGATCGGCTACCCCGTCATCGAGGCCTCGCCCGACGGCAGCTTCGTCGTCACCAAGCACGACTCCACCGGCGGGATGGTCACCCCCGACACCGTCGGCGAGCAGCTCGTGTACGAGATGGGCGACCCGACGGCGTACATCACGCCGGATTGCGTCGTCGACTTCACGACGATCCGGCTGGCCCGGGACGGTGACGACCGCGTTCGCGTGACGGGCATCGAGGGCCGCGAAGCCACCGACTCCTACAAGGTCTCCATCTCCTATCTCGAGGGTTACAAGGCGGCGGGTCAGCTGACGGTCAGCGGGCCCGACGCGCTGGCCAAGGCGAAGATCTGCGCCGATGCGTTGTGGGGGCGGTTGGCCTTCGCCGGTGTGACGTTCGAGGACACCGTGACGGAGTTCGTCGGGGCCAACACCTGCCACGGCGATATGATCGAGGTGCCCGACAACCTGGGTGAGGTCGTGCTGCGCGTCGGCGTCAAGGATGCCGACCGTGCCAAGGTCGACCGCTTCGGCAAAGAGCTGGCGCCGCTGGTGACCTCGGGGCCGCCGGGGGTCACCGGTTTCGCGGGTGGCCGCCCGAAGGCGACCGAGGTGTTGGGTTACTGGCCGGCGCTGCTGGCCAAGCGTCACGTCTCGACGAACGTCCACGTGGAGGAAGTCGGTTGAAGAAGCTTCCGCTCTACGCGCTGGCCCACGCCCGCTCGGGCGACAAGGGCGACGGCTCGAACGTCGGCGTGCTGGCCTACGACGACGCCGGCTACGAGATCCTGCGGGAGTGGCTCACCCCGGCGCGGGTCAAACGACATTTCGGAGGCATCGTTCGAGGGGACGTCGAGCGTTTCGAGATGCCCAACCTCAAGGCGCTGAATTTCCTGTTGCGCGATTCGCTCGGCGGCAGCGGCTCGGCGAGCCTGAAGACCGACGCGCAAGGAAAGACCCACGCGATGGCGCTGCTACGGATCGAGGTCGAGGTGCCGGACGACTACGAGCCGCCGCAGGTCGGTGCGCGCGGCGCGACGGCACCGGGAGGCGAGCTTTGAGCGTGGTGCGGATCGAGACCGCCGATGGCGTGACGACGGTGACGCTCGACAGCCCGCCGGTCAACGCGCTGGGCCGCCGGCTCGTCGGGGATCTCGAGGCTGCATTAAAGAAGTTGAAGGAGGACGCCACGGTCCGCTGCCTGGTGTTGCGCAGCGGGGGCAAGCATTTCTGCGCCGGCGCCGATCTCAAAGAGCGACGAACGATGAGCGAGGAGGAGGTCGAGGCGTTCGTGCCGCGGCTCGCCGGCGTGTGTCACGGCGTCGCGGAGCTGCCGTTCCCGACGATCGCCGCGGTCCGCGGGGCGGCGGCGGGTGGCGGCTGCGAGCTGGCCCTCGCGTGCGATCTGCGCATCCTGGCCGACGACGCCAAGATCGGGCTACGGGAGACCGCGCTCGCGATCATCCCCGGGGCCGGAGGAACGCAGCGTTTACCCCGACTGGCCGGGCCGGCCACGGCGAAGCGCTGGATCTTCGGCGCCGAGATGCACGATGCGGGCACGGCGCTCGCGGACGGCGTGGCCGATCGCGTCGTGGGGTCGGACGAGCTCGACGCCGCCGCGCGGGCTTGGGCCGCGACGATCGCCATCAACGGTCCCGTGGCCCTCCGGCTGGCCAAGAAGGCGATCGAGCAGGGCGCGGATCTGCCGCTCGACGACGGTCTGAAGCTCGAATGGGACTGCTATCAGGGCGTGCTGAAGACGGCGGACCGGGTCGAGGCTTTGAAGGCGTTCGCCGAGAAGCGGCCGCCCAAGTTCGAGGGACGTTGACCCGGTGCTGAGCTACGGAGCCATCGAGATCGACCCGCCGCTGGTGCTGGCGCCGATGGCCGGCGTCACGGACCGGCAGTTCCGGCTGATCCTCCGCCGCGTCGGCGGGGTCGGGCTGGTCACGATGGAGTTCATCTCCTCGGAGGCCCTGGTGCGTCAAAACGAGCGCACGCTCAAGATGATGCATTACTGCGAGGAAGAGCGGCCGCTCTCGATCCAGATCTACGGCTCCGACGCCAGGCGCATGGCCGAGGCGGCGAAGATCGTCGAGGCGATCGGCGCCGATATCTGCGACATCAACATGGGCTGCCCGGCCAACAAGATCCTCAAGGGCTGCGCGGGCTGCGCGTTGATGGGGGATCTGGACCTGGCGCAGGACATCATCTCGACGGTGCGCGCTTCGATCTCGATCCCGCTGACGGTCAAGTTCCGTGCCGGGATCCGCGAGCAGACGCTCAACTACATCGAGCTGGGCAAGATCTGCGAAGGCGAGGGGGTCGACTCGGTCGCGTTGCACCCGCGGACGGCCAAGCAGATGTACCGCGGCAAGGCCGACTGGACGCGCATCGCGCGGCTCAAGGAAGCGCTCTCGATCCCGGTCATCGGCAACGGCGACGTGGGCGAGCCGGAAGACGCGCTGCGGATGTTCGCGGAGACCGGCTGCGACGGCGTGATGGTCGGCCGCGCATCGATGCGCAACCCCTGGATCTACCGCCAGATCGAGGATCTGCGCGCCGGCCGGTCGCCGTACGAACCGACGATGGAGGATCGCCGTGACGTGATCCAGGCCCACTTCAGGATGCTGATGGAGCAGGAGGACGATCCCAAGTTCGCGCTCCACAAGCTGCGCACCTTCACCGGTTGGTACACCTACGGGTTGCCCGGTGGGAAGGCGTTGCGCGGTAAGATCAACTCACTCCACGCCCCGGCCGAGTTCATCGATGCCGTCGAGGAGTTCTTTGCCCAGGCCCGCGAGGCGGCTTAGCGACCCGATACGGAGGACCCGATGCAACTCGAGAGGATCCAGCAAGCGCTGCGCGAGGCCGCTATCGACGGCTGGCTGTTCTTCGATTTCCACCACCGCGACCCGATGGCCTACAGCATCCTCGGGTTGGACATCTCGAAGCAGACCTCGCGGCGCTGGTTCTACCTGATCCCCGCGGAGGGCGAGCCGGTCAAGCTCTCGCACCGCGTCGAGCCGACGCGTCTGGACGCGTTGCCCGGCCGGCAGGAGTGGTACCTGCCCTGGACGGAGCTGCACGCGCAGCTGAAGAAGATCCTCGAAGGTCGCAAGACGATCGCGATGCAGTACTCGCCGATGTGCAACATCCCGTACGTCTCCGTCGTCGACGCGGGCACCCTCGAGCTGGTCCGCTCGACCGGTGTCGAGGTCGTCTCGTCGGCGGATCTCGTACAGACCTTCGAGGCCACGCTCGACGACGCAGGTTTCGAGAGCCATCGCGAGACCGGCTCGATCGTGCAGGGGATCAAGGACGAGGCCTACGACCTGATCCACAAGGCGCTCGACCAGTCGGGCAAGCTCACCGAGTACGACGTCAAGGAGTTCATCCTCGCGCGCTTCGCCGAGGAGGGGCTGACCTCCGACGGCGCGAGCCCGATCGTCGGCTTCAACGACCACCCCGCGGACCCGCACTTCGAGCCGACGCAGGAGAACGCCTACACGCTGCACCACGGGGACACGATCCTGATCGACCTGTGGGCGCGGCGGATCGACCCCGTCGGCGTCTACTACGACGTCACCTGGTGCGGCTTCGCCGGCAAGGAGCCGCCGTCGCTGTACACCGAGATCTGGAACGCGGTCTGCGACGGGCGCGACGCCGCGATCCGGTTCGTCCGCGAGCGGATGGCCGCGGGGACACCGACGGCCGGTTGGGAGGTCGACGACGTCTGCCGCGAGGCGGTCGCCAAGTCGGGCCACGGCGACGCGTTCCTGCACCGCACCGGGCACAGCATCGGCACCGACGTGCACGGCAACGCGGTCAACATCGACAACCTCGAAACGCGCGACGAGCGCCGCCTCGCGCCCGGCATCTGTTTCTCGATCGAGCCGGGGATCTATCTCGCGGGCCGCATGGCGGTGCGCACCGAGGTCGACGTCTTCATCACCTCGTCGGGCAGTGTCGAGATCTGCGGCCCGGTGCAAAAGGACCTGATCCTGCTGGGCTAAACCATCGCGTCGGCGGCCTCGACGACCTTGGCCGCCGCGTCTCGCGAGCGTCCCTTGAACAGGTGCCCCGTCTCCGGGATCACGTGCAGGGTCCCGTCGGCGTCGTCGACGATCCGGCGCACCACCTCGAGCTCGGCCAGCTCGTCGTTCTCTCCCTGCACGACCGCAAAGGGCTTACCCAGCTTGGCGGCGTCGGAATAATGGTAGTGCCGGGTCGCGATGCCGATCGCGACCACGCC
>JBFFZZ010000249.1:0-4874 GCA_041568335.1 Candidatus Polarisedimenticolaceae bacterium
CACCGTCGAAGGGGCGCAGTCGAGGTGCCTGGCGATCTGGCGGTGCGCCGCACAGGCGACCAGCATCCCGGCCACGGGGACCAGCAGCTCGGGCCGCTTCATGTAATAGGTGGTGGCGAAGGACTGACGTGAGAATCCACGACCGCAGGTCCGGCAGATGAACCGTGGGACACGTCGATTGAGATCGCATTTGCGCCTGTAGTAGCCGTCGCGCTTGGCGCGGTAGCCACGCCCCTGAAAACGGTGATCGGGGCAATCCGCTCGGGGACAAAAAGGCGGCCGGAAGCGGTCGGGGCGGCGGCCCTCGATCGGCTGGCTCGGTTCCCACATCGATACAACGGGAAAGCCAGGATCGTGCCGAAACGAATGTCGTTGTTTAGGGAACTTTCGGGGGCTTACCCGTCCACTTCGGCCGCCGGCGAGCCAACTCGTCCGCATCCGGACGACACTAACCGCATTCTTCGAACCACGTTGCGCTGAGCCTCAGCGCTGACAGCCCCCGCAGTAGTACGTGCTGCGTTGCTGCTGAACGATGCGGCGGATCGTACCGCCGCAGCGATCGCAGGTCTCGTCCTCGCGGTCGTAGACGCCGAGGTACCGCTGATAGGTGCCGGTCAGCCCGTGGGCGTCCTGAAAATCGGAAAACGTCGTGCCGCAGTTTTCGATCGCGCGCCGCAGGATCTTCCGTGTCGAGCCGTGCAGCCGCGCGATTTCCCTCGGGCGCAGCGCCGTCGCGCGGCGGCGCGGTGAGATGCGTGCGTCGTACAGGATCTCGGACGCGTAGATGTTGCCCAGGCCGACGATCCTGTCCTGCCGCAGCAGGAACGCCTTCATGTTCTGTTTCGCCTTTGCGGCCATCTCCCGCAAGCGTTCGACGGTCATCGCATCGGAGAGCGGGTCGACTCCATCCGGTCGTGTTTGGCTCTCATCGGTGGACCAGCGAAACGTGCCGAACCGTCGGGTATCGGCGAACAGCAGCGCCCCGCGATCGAGACCGAACCGCGCACGCACGCGATCTTCCTTGGCCTCGACCGCCGCGGTCGGGGCCCAGATCAAGCGTCCCGTCATGCGCAAATGCACGCTCAGCCACAGCGGCTTCCCGGTGCGCGACGCCGGGCCGAACGCGAACAGGACCTGTTTCCCCGACCGGCGGACGTCGACGATCCTGCGCCCCGTGAGCCGCGGCGTGGGTTGGGTGCGTAGCAACGGATCGAGGATCCGTAGCGAGCGCACGGTGCGTCCCTTCAGGTGCGGGGCCAGCTGTCTGGCGACGGTCTCGACCTCGGGAAGCTCGGGCATGGGGGCATTCTAGCGAAGGCGCTAAGATGTCGCGTCATGGCTGCCGACATCACCCGACCCTTCGATCTGATCGCCTTCGACGTCGACGGCACGCTCGTGCAGGGCCCCGACGGCATGACCGTCTGGGAGGTGCTGAACCTGAAGTTCACCGGTACCGCCGAGTGGAACAAGGAACGCTACGCCGAGTACAAGGCGGGGCGGCTGTCCTACGCCGAGTGGGTCGCTCTGGACATCGAAGGTTGGCGGAGCGCGGGTGCCCGGCGGGAGGATCTGGTCGCCGCGTTGGAGCCGTTGCGCTTGATCGACGGGGTCCGCGAGGCGACGCACGCGCTGCGTGACGCAGGCCACAGGCTGGTCGTGATCTCCGGGACGCTGGATCTGATGCTCGACGCGTTGTTCCCGGATCATCCCTTCGACGAGGTCTACGCCAATCACATCGGCTTCGACGACGAGGGCAGGATCGCGCACTGGCGGGCCACACCGTTCGACATGACGGGTAAAGCGGAAGCCCTGCGCGGCGTGGCGCTGCGCGAGGGCGTCCCGTTGAAACGCTGCGCATTCGTGGGCGACAGCTCCAACGACGTCTGGATCGCCCGCACCGCCGGGTTCACCGTGGCGTTCAACCCACGCTGCGGGGATTTCGAGAAGGCAGCCGACGCCGTTGTTCGCTCGGAAGATTTCCGCGATGTTCTGGCGCATCTGCTCAACGGAACGGCTGCGTGAGCGGCTTCAAGCTGGCGAGCTGCCGCTTCTTGCCGCTGACCGCCAAACGCTGGGCCGATTTCGAGACGCTGTTCGGGCCGCGCGGCGGCGTCGCCGGCTGCTGGTGCATGTGGTGGCGCGTGCAGAAACGCTCGGACTGGGAACGCGACAAGGGTGGCAACAACAAGCGTGCGTTTCGGCGCGTGGTCAAACGAGGATCGGAGCCGGGGATCCTGGCGTACTACGGCAGGCGACCCGTCGGTTGGTGCGCGGTGGCCCCGCGCGAGGAGTATCCGTCGCTGGAGCGTTCGCGCGTCGCGGCGCGGGTCGACGACAAGCCCGTGTGGTCCGTCTCCTGCCTGTTCCTCCACAAGGACTACCGGCGTTGCGGTCTGTCCGTCGCGCTGCTCGAGGCGGCCGCCGGTTTCGTGCGCGAGCGCGGCGGCCGGATCGTCGAGGGCTACCCCGTGATCCCCAAGAAGAGCGAGATGCCCGGCGTGTTCGCCTTCACCGGCCTGTACCCGGCGTTCGAGAAAGCGGGCTACAGGGAGGTCGCGCGGCGCTCGGCGACCCGCGCGGTGATGCGTCGGGCGCTGCGCCCCTCACGACGCGTCTGACGGTTCGTCCTGGGCCAGAAGCTCGCGCTGCATGGCCTCGGCACGTGTCGCCCGCCGGCTGGCGTAGATCCCGTGAACCGGTCCCATCGAGAAATAGACCATGCCGGCGAGCATCGGGGCGAGCTTCCCACCCACGATCGCGAGCAGGATCGAAACCACACCGATGCTCATCGAGATCAGGTGCGATCCGATCTCCGTCCGCGTCAGGTAAAGCTCCAGGTCGTCGAGCTCCAGCACGTCACGCAACTTGTAGGCCCGCCGGTGCATCAAGACGAACAACCCGAAGATCAGGACGACCCCGGAGCTGTAGAAGATCATCAGCAGCCTGCTCTCCCACAGGCTGATCCCCGACATGCCTCCGTCGCCCAACCCGAGCAGCGGGCTCATCAGGCCGGTGAACACGAACTTCAACGGGTAGACGTAGAACAGCACCACGAACAGCAGGGCGATGTTCAACAGGACGGTCGGGAAGTCTTCCAGGCCGAAACGGCGGAAGAACTTGTAGTGGTAGTACCAGACCATCACGAGCAGCGCGAAGCAGATCGCGAACACCGGGAAGTTCAGCACGATCCGGTAGAGGTCGTCAAAATCTTGCGGGACTTCCAGCGAGACGACGATCAGCGTCAGGGCAAAGGCGAACACCGCATCGGTGAGGGCTTCCAGGCGCGACACCTCGCCACCGCGCCAGCGGAACATGGGATCGGCGGGCGCGCGCTTGTCGAACAGGTGCTGGCGAATCATGCGCGCCATTATAGGGATCGGGGACGGACTTCCCGTCTGTCCCCTTCTTTTGACCCGATCTAGTACGAGGTGGCGGCGGGTTGTGGGACGGGCTGGGTGGCGTGGAGCGGTGGCGCCAGGGCGCGGAAGATCGTCGGCGCCAGCACCGACGTGACGATCGCCAGCATCACGACCTGGGCCTCGAGCTCGCGGCTGAGCAGGTTCAGCCGGACGCCCATCTCCGCGACGGCGATGACCAGGCTGAGCCGCGCCGACAGCAGCACACCGGCCGAGAGCACCTGTCGGGCGTTGAACCCGACCAGCAACAGGACCGACGACGCCCCGACCTTGACCAGCGTGGCGACCCCGATGAGCATCAGCGCGCCGGTCAGCACACCCGGCCGGCTCAGCGCGCCGACGTCGAAATGCACCCCGACGTTGATGAAAAAGATCGGGATCAGGAAACCGTACGAGAAGCCTTTCAGCTTCTGCTCGAGCTGGCCGCGGTGGCGAAACACGAAGGCGAACGCGGTCCCCGCCATGAACGCACCCAGGATCGCCTCGACGTTCAGCGCCCAGGAGAGGCCGACGAAGATGAACATCAGGAACAGACAGGTGCGGATGCCCATCTCCTCCGGATCCTCCGGGTCGAACAACCGCTCGAACTTTTCCGGGAACCACCAGGCGAGGCGCTTGAGCACGAGCAGGACGAGAATGATCGCGCCGAACAGCAGCGGGAAGCCGAGCAGGTTCCAGCCCACGCCGTTCTCGCGCACCATCGCGAAGAGGGTCGCGGCGATGAGCGTGAGGAAATCGGTCAACAGGGCGGCGATCAGGATCGCCTGTCCGAGCGGTGTCGACGAGCGCTGCGTGTTGCGCAACGTCGGGACGACCAGCCCGACGGAGGTCGTCGCGAGCACCAGGGTCACGAACGGGCCGTGACCGAGCATCGTGCCGGCCTTCCAGGCGAGCACCAGTGTCAACAGGAAAATCGACATGCCGACGAGGATCTGACCGGAGCCGCCACGCTCGAGCTTGCGGAAATCGATCTCGAACCCGGACAGGAACATCAGCAACAGGAACCCCAGCTCCGCCATCGACGACATCGTCTCCGACTCGTGCAACAGCCCGAGCAGTGCCGGCCCTGCGAGGATGCCGAAGAGGATCTCGAGTACGACCGCGGGTAGCTTGAGCCGCGACGCGACCAGCGGCAGGACGAACGCGGCAACCGCCAGCACCAGAATGGAAACGGCGTGGTTCATCGAGCGTCAGGCGGGAACGAGCAAGACGGATTTGGACGTGCCGCGGGCAACCATCGAGCCGACGCCGCGTCGCAGGGCCAGCGCTCTCAAACGCGATCCGATGCCGAGAACCATCAGGTCGGCGGAGTTGGCGATCTTGCGCAGCAGCCTCACCGGATTCCCGCGCTCGATCATCGGCTGCACGCGGACACCGTGGACCGCCGCCTCTTCCTCCAGCCAGGCCATCGATTGCTCCGCGTTGCGCTCCGCATCGGGACCGGCGAGGAAGATCGGA
>JBFFZZ010000250.1:0-4836 GCA_041568335.1 Candidatus Polarisedimenticolaceae bacterium
CGGCGAGCGTCAGCGGTTCCCCGCGAACGAGATCGTCGATGCGGGGTTCCTCGAGCTCGTGCGTTACGGTATCCGCGCCGCGGGCGATCCGCTGATCGAAGACTCGCTGCGGGTCGTCGATGCGCACCTGAAAGTGGACACACCCGCCGGACCCGTGTGGCGACGTTACAACCACGACGGCTACGGCGAGGACGCGCAAGGGCGGGCCTATGACGGATCGGGAATCGGTCGCGCCTGGCCCCTGTTGACCGGCGAACGCGGCCATTACGAGCTGGCCGCCGGCCGGGACCCGGAGCCCTACATTCGCGCGCTGGAAGGCTTCGCTTCGGGTTGCGGGCTGTTACCCGAGCAGGTCTGGGATCAGCCCGACCTACCCGAGAAGTTCCTGTTCTTCGGCCAGGCCACCGGCGCGGCGCGGCCGTTGTGCTGGGCCCATGCGGAGTACGTCAAGCTGCTGCGTTCCACGCGGGACGGCCGCGTCTTCGATCGCGTCCAGGCGGTTGAGGATCGCTATATCGGATCGCGTTCGCACTGCAGCACATTCGAAGTGTGGAAATTCAACCGGCAGGTCGCGACCGTCCGCGCCGGGTTCACCTTGCGGGTGCAGGCGCCCATGCCGTTTACCCTCAAGTGGACCCGCGGCGAATGGGACCAGGCGTCCGAGACCGTCGCCGAGGCGACGGCCATCGGCATCCACTTCGTCGACATCGCCGTCACCGAGTCGGTCGCGCCCGTGCGCTTCGTCTTTCGTCGATCCGGGGCCTGGGAAAATCGCGAGTACCGGGTCGAGGTGATCTGACATGGCGGGCGAGGCCGAGATCCCGCGTGTGCTGGTCATCGATGTCGGCGGCACGAGCATCAAATCGCTCGTCGACGGGCAAACCGAACGTTCGCGATTGCCATCCGGTCCCGACCTGACCCCCGGCGAGATGGTCGAACGCGTTCGAGCGGCGACCGACGACGAGGCTTACGACGTCGTCTCGATCGGGTATCCGGGGCCGGTCGAGGGCAACCGGATCCTGAACGATCCCAAGAATCTCGGCGCCGGCTGGGTCGGCTTCGACTTTGCGCGTGCCTTCGCCAAACCGGTCAAGATCGTCAACGATGCCGCCATGCAGGCCATCGGAAGCTACGAGGGCGACGAGATGCTGTTTCTCGGTCTCGGCACCGGGCTCGGCTCGGCCCTGATCACGCACGGGACCGTGCAGCCGCTCGAGCTCGCGCACCTCCCGTACAGTCGGGGCAAGACCTACGAGGACTTTCTCGGCAAACGCGGACTCGAGCGACGCGGCAAGAAGCTCTGGCGCGAGGCGGTGTTCGACATCGTCCCTGCGCTTCGCCAGGCGTTCCAGGTCGACTATGTCGTGCTCGGCGGGGGCAACGCGAGGCTGCTCGACGATCTACCCGAGCACACACGGCGCGGGGCCAACGACCTCGCCTTCGCCGGCGGGCGGCGCTTGTGGGATCCGGATTCCCCGATTCGGATCGATTGAGGGAGCATGAAGAACACGGGGTTGACGGTTCTGCTTTGAACTGCCCGTCGTTTCGGGCCGCAACTGGTGTCTTCGGCCGGCCGCGGGATGTACCCTTTGGAAGCAACCTCGTCGAAAACGCGTCTGGAGCTCTCCATGCCCATCATCGAACGTGATCCGTGGCGTCTGCAGTACTTCGAAGGCGTGGACTGCCCCGACGGGATCGAGATCCCGACCGAGGAGCAGGACGCATGGCGACTGTTCCCGAAGTACCGTTGGACCTTCAACAAGCTGCAAGTCGCCGAGAGCCAGGGGCTCGAATGCGGTCTCCACGGGATGGACCCGCCCCGCTATCCCGTGTTCAGCAAGCCCGTTTACAACATGCGTGGGATGGGCGCGGGAAGCCGCGTGCTGAGGACCGCGAAGGAATACCAGCGCTACCTGCGGCCCGGTCACATCTGGATGGAGCTCCTCGAGGGCGAGCACGTCAGCTCGGACGTCGCCGTGGTGCGAGGGAAGGCGGTCTGGTGGCGGCACGTGCTGGGTCGCGCTCTCGACGACGGGACCTTCGACTACTGGACCGTGCTGGCCGATTCGCGGCCCGAGATCGAGGGCTACTGCGGCGAGTGGATCGAACGGAACTTGTCCGACTACACCGGCATGGTCAACCTCGAGACCATCGGGGTACGGATCATCGAGTGCCATCTGCGGTTCGCCGATCAATGGCCGGATCTCTACGGCAAGGGCTGGCTCGACGCGCTGGTGCGACTCTACGCCGACGGTGTCTGGGATTACGAGGACAGCGACCGGCGCGACGGTTTCAGCGTGGTGCTGTTCGGCGCCCACGGTGTCGAGTACACCCACCCCGACCCGGCACTGGTACCGCGGCTGCTCGAGAACCCGGTGGTCTCGAGCATCCAGATCACGTTCCACGCGGACAAACCGATCTGGGCCCACTCGATGCCACCGGGAGGGTTTCGTCTCGCCATCGTCAACTGCTGGGACCTCGATGTGGGGATCGCGATGCGCCAGGAATTGGCGCTGGCGTTCTGGGCCACGCAAAAACTGGTTCGACGCCGGGGAAGAGCTCGCAAGCCGGCCGGAGCGTGACGCGCCATGAGGGGTCCGATCGTCCGTCACGACGTGCTCGCGCATATCCGCGAAATCGAGAATGTCTTCATCCCCTTGCGCGACGGGTGCAGGATCGCCGCCCGCATCTGGATGCCGGACGATGCGGAGGACGATCCGGTTCCCGCGGTCCTGGAATACATCCCGTACCGCAAGCGCGATTTCATGCGCGAGCGGGACGAGCCGATCCACCGCTACTTCGCGGGCCACGGATACGCCGCGGTCCGTGTCGACATCCGCGGGTCCGGGGACAGCGACGGCATCCTGACCGACGAGTACACCTCGAAGGAGCACGAGGACGCGGTCGAGCTGATCGAGTGGATCGCGAATCAGGCCTGGTGTAACGGGTCCGTCGGCATGATGGGAATCTCCTGGGGCGGCTTCAACGCCCTCCAGGTCGCGGCCCTGCGCCCGGCGGCGCTGAAAGCGGTGATCACGCTCTGCTCCACCGACGATCGTTATGCGGACGACGCCCACTACATGGGCGGCTGCTTGTTGAACGAGAACGTCCAGTGGGGAGCGATCCTGATGACGTACAACGCGCTGCCGCCGGACCCCACGATCGTCGGGGAGCGTTGGCGGGAGATGTGGCTCGAACGACTGGAGCAGGCGGTGCCTTTTGCCGATCTTTGGGCCCGCCACCCGTGGCGCGACGCCTACTGGAAGCATGGTTCGGTTTGCGAGGACTACGCCGCGATCCGCTGCGCGGTCTACGCGATCGGAGGCTGGGCCGATGGGTACAGCAACGCCGTACCGCGTTTGCTCGCGGGACTGAGCTGCCCGCGGAAAGGTTTGATCGGACCCTGGGCGCACAATTTCCCGCACAACGGAACCCCGGGACCGCCGATCGGTTTCCTGCAGGAGGCGGTGCGCTGGTGGGACCACTGGCTTCGCGGCCGGGAGACCGGGATCATGGACGAGCCGATCTACCGCGTGTGGATGCAGGAGAGCGTGCCCCCCGCGCCGCAGTACGACGAGCGCCCCGGGCGCTGGGTCGCCGAGTCCCGCTGGCCGTCGCCGAGGATCCAGAAGCGGCGGTTGCATCTGAATCGGGGCCGCCTCGAAGAACGGCCCTCCCGGACGGCACCGATGTCCGTCTCGTCGCCGCAGACGACGGGGATGGCGGCCGGCGAGTGGTGTGCCTTCGGGGCCGATGGCGAGATGCCTCTCGACCAGCGCCCCGACGACGGGCGCTCGCTCGTCTTCGACTCGGCGCCGCTCGAAGGGCGCCTCGAGATCCTCGGCGCGCCGAGCGTCGAGCTGGAGCTGGCGGCGGACCGGCCGGTGGCGATGATCGCCGTACGTCTGAACGACATCGCCGCGGACGGTGCCTCGACGCGGGTGACGTACGGCCTGCTCAATCTCACCCACCGCGACGGGCACGAGCATCCCACGCCGCTCGAGCCCGGCCGCCGCTACCGCGTTCGGGTGCAGCTCAACGACATCGCCCATGCGTTTCCCGCCGGGCATCGCGTGAGGCTGGCCCTCTCGACCTGCTACTGGCCGATCGCCTGGGCGCCCCCCGAGGCGACGACCCTGACCCTGTTCTCCGGCGTGGGTTGTCTGGAGCTGCCGGTTCGGCCAGCCGATCCCGCCGATGCCACGCTGCGGGAGTTCGAGCCCCCGGAGGTCGCCCCCGGGTCGAAGCATCAACCGCTGCGGCCGATTCCGTTCCGTCGAACGGTCGAGCGCGACCTGGCCACCGACGAGGTCGTCTACACGCTGTCCGGAGACGGCGGCGAGTTCGACGGGCACTCCCTCGCGCGGCTCGAGGAGATCGACATGGAGCTGGGCTATCGCATCGTCAAGCGCCATCGCATCGGTGAATCGGAACCGTTGACGGCAACAACCGAAGTCCGACAGCGGGTGGAGCTGCGGCGCGGTGAGTGGCGGGTCTCGGTGGAGACCACGGTCCGGTTCGCCGCCGAGCGTGAACACCTGCACGCCACGACCGGGATCGTTGCGCACGAGGGTGGCGAGCTGGTGTTCGAACGGGAGTGGGACGAACGGATCCCGCGGAAGCTGTTCTAGAGGGACAGGCGGAGGCGCGCGGTCTCGAGGATCAACGCCAACAGCGCGGGGTAGTCGACCCCGCCGAAGGCCGCCATCCGGGCGAGCTTGCCCTCGCGGCTCCATGCGGGGTTGGGGTTGACCTCCAGCAGCTTGATCCGCCCGTCGGCCGCGGTTCGAAAATCGAAGCGGGCGTAATCCCGACACTGGAGCCGCTCGAAAAGCA
>JBFFZZ010000251.1:0-4835 GCA_041568335.1 Candidatus Polarisedimenticolaceae bacterium
CACCTGGTTGAACGCCCCGGCCGACCGTTCGAGCCAGCCCTTCAGCTGCGCTTCGGACAACCGCGCCGGGTGTCCGCGCCAGACGACCTTGCCGTCCTTGACGACGGCGGCCGCGGGGATCCCGCTGACACCGAAGTGGATGCTGGCCGAGCCGTTCTCCTTGGCGATCGGGTAGCTCACGTTGCGTTCCTTGATGAACGACGTCACTTTCTCCTCGGTGGAGCTCTTGTTGATCTTGGTCAGGCCGACGACCTGCAGGCCGTCGCCTTTCAGCGAATCGTAAAGGGCCTGGAGCTTCGGCACCTCGCGTTGGCAGTGCGGGCACCAGGTCTCCCAGAACACGACCAGCGTGGTTTCGGAGTTGCCCAGCTTGACATCGCTCTCACCCTGGAACCACTTCTCGATGCCCCAATCCGCCGGCACGTTCTTGCCGACGACCTGGAGCTCCTCGTAGGTGCGGCGGGCGCTCTTGGCCGCCTGCGTGTTGCCGTACTTCTGCATGAACGCCGTCATGTCGGCCTTGGCCTTGGTGCTGTCACCGGAGGCGATCAGCTGGTTCACCGCGGCGAGCGCGGTCCTGGCTTCGGCTTCCTGTGCGGGGTTGGCGGCGCCGCCGGCGGCGAGCTGTTGCGAGATGCGCGACAGCTGGGTCGTCAAGTTGCGTTCCATGGTGGCGATGCGTTGTTCCAACGCGTTCACCTTCTCGGTCAGCGTCTTGATGTCCGATTCGGACTGGGCCAGCGCCGTTGACGGCATGGCGACCGCGAGCGCAAGAGCGAAAAGGGCGAGTAGGGCTAAACGTGAACGCATTGAATCCTCCGCTAGGCTTGACGAAATGATCTGCTTTCGAGTGTTCGAATAATACTGCCAGACCTACCCTCTGGCCACCGCTACCGTGTCGCCCGATCTCACGATTTCCCCGTTTTACAGTGTTTTTACGGTATCATCGTCGCGTTTTCAGTGGGCGGGTTACGCCATGCCCGGCCGTCGTCCGTCGCGTCGCTGGTCGCCTCGCCAGCTGTGCTGGCTGATGCGGCTCTACCCGCCGCTGCTGTTTCAGCGTATCGAGACATTGAAGATCGATCCGGGCTTCCGGCGTGCCGTCGTCCGCGTGCGCCGCTCGATCTTCTCGCGCAACCTCCAGGGATCGACGTTCGGCGGCACGCTCTACGCCGCCGTGGACCCGTTCCACGCCTTGCTGCTCTGCCAAATCTGTGCCCACGAGGGCATTCGCGTCCAGGCCTGGATGAAGGAGGCGGTCCGCATCCTGCGCCCCTTGCGCGGGGGCGGCGTCAGTTGATCGCGTAAGGCTCGGCCAGAGCGAAAGGCGCGATTTCGACGTCGAACGACTCGCCGTCCTCGGTGACCATCTGATAGGTGCCATGCATCGTGCCGAAGTTCGTCGCCAGCGGGCAGGCCGACGTGTATTCGAAGGACTCGCCGGACGCGAGGATAGGTTGCTTGCCGACGACCCCCGGCCCTCGCACCTCCTCGACATCGCCATCGCCGTCCGTGATGATCCAGTGGCGGCTGATAAGCTGCACGGTTTGGGCGCCTTCGTTGGTGATGCGGATGGTGTAGGCAAAAAACCAACGTTTCCCGGGGTCGGAGCGGTCGGGGACGAAGGCCGATTCGACCTCCACGCGGATGCCCCGCGTAATCGCGCTGGATCCCGTCATCGTGCTGGTATCGTAGCACCGGGGACGTGGGTATCGCGGCCGGTTACGTGCTACCTGTATCCCTACACGGATCAAGCGGGACGTTTCATTTTAGAGGGTTCAAACCATGAGTTACCTGACCGAGGACAAGCTCGCCATTTTCGGATCCGCCGGCGCGATCGGCTCGAACATGGTGCAGGCCGCGCTGACGATGGGCCTGACGCCGAACATCGTGATGGTCGATCCCTACGACAAGGGCAACGAGGGCGCCGCGGAAGAGATCTACCACTGCGCGTTTCCGGGGGCCAACGTGACATGGACCTCGAACGCGGGTGAGGCGCTACGCGAAGCGCACTACCTCATCAGCTCGGGCGGGGCTCCGCGCAAGGAGGGCATGACGCGCGAAGACCTGCTCAAAGGCAACGCGGAGATCGCGGCCCAGCTCGGACGCGACATCAAGGAATACGCGCCGGGACTGAAGTTCGGCGTCATCATCTTCAACCCCGCCGACATCACCGGGCTGGTCACGTTGGTTCATTCGGGGCTGGCCCCGTCGAAGATCTCGACGCTGGCGGCGCTCGACTCCACGCGACTCCAGACCGCCCTGGCGCAACACTTCGAGG
This sequence comes from Candidatus Polarisedimenticolaceae bacterium, assembly GCA_041568335.1. GTDB lineage: Bacteria > Acidobacteriota > Polarisedimenticolia > Polarisedimenticolales > Polarisedimenticolaceae > WVWW01. Next base: position 2,282 of record JBFFZZ010000251.1, read on the forward strand.
TTCGCCAAGACGAGGTCACGGGTTGCCGAACCTATGGCGGACATGGCGAGATGATGGCCGTCTTCGCCAGCACCGCCAAGGTTTCCGGACACCCGCTTACGGACCTGATCGGGACCGACGAGCTTCCCGAAGAAAAATGGGAGTCGATCAAGCAGCATGTGCGGCAAGGCGGTAAGCGCATCATCCAGCTGCGCGGCCGCAGCTCGTTCCAGAGCCCGTCGCACCAATCGTTGGTCATGGTCAAGAGCGTGATCGAGGGCGGCGGCTATACGTGGCCCGCCGGTGCGTACGTCGACGACGACGCGACCGGTTTTACGAAGATGATGATGGCGATGGAGACCACGCTCGGAAGCGAAGGCGTTTCCTGGGCCATGCCCGAGGGGACGGACGCCGAGATCGCGGAACTCCGCGCGAGCGCCGAGCACCTGGCGAAGCTGCGTGACGAGGTGGTCGCGATGGGCGTGCTCCCGCCGCTCGACACCTGGCACGACGTCAACTCGAACCTGTAGCCATGAAGAAGCTGAGCATCGCGGATCTCGATCTTGCCGGGCGCAAGGTGCTGATGCGCGTCGACTTCAACGTCCCGATCCTCGGCGGCGCGGTGGACAACGACAATCGCGTCGTCGCCGCGCTACCCACCATCCGACACGCGCTCGACAACGGCGCCGCGGTGATCTTGATGAGCCACCTCGGCCGGCCCGAAGGCGAGCCGAAACCGGAGTTCAGCCTGCGACCGGTCGCCGACTGTCTCGCCGGACATCTCGGTCGCGACGTCGGATTCGCCGACGATTGCGTCGGGGAAGCGGTCGAGGCGCGCGTCGCCGAGATGGGGCCGGGCGACGTCCTGTTGCTCGAGAACCTGCGCTTCCACCCCGGCGAAGAGAGACCGGATACCGAGCCCGGGTTTGCCGATGCGCTCGCGCGTCTCGGTGACGTCTACGTCAACGACGCGTTCGGGACGGCGCACCGGGCGCACGCGTCGATGGTCGCGGCCGCCGAGCGGTTCGAGCAGCGCGCCGCAGGGTTCCTGCTCATCAAGGAGATCGAGTACTTCTCACGCGCGTTGACGGATCCGGCGCGCCCGCTCGTCGCGGTCCTCGGAGGCGCCAAGGTCGGTGACAAGATCCTGGTTTTGCGGAACCTGCTGGACAAGGTGGACCGCCTGCTCATCGGCGGCGCGATGGCCTACACGTTCCTGCGTACGCAGGGCATTTCCACCGGCAAATCCCGGGTGGAGGAAGACAAGCTGGATGTCGCCGCGAGCATCCTGCAACGCGCCATGGAAAAGAACGTCGAGCTGTCGCTTCCGGTCGATCACGTCTGCGCCGCGGAGTTCGCGGAGTCGGCACCGCCCGTGGTGGTGCAAGAGGCGGCGATTCCGGACGGCCTGATGGGTCTCGATATCGGCCCCGCGACCGCGACCGCCTTCGCACGGGCGATCGCCGGCGCGGGCACCGTGATCTGGAACGGGCCGATGGGTGTCTTCGAGTGGGAGCCGTACGCCGCCGGCACGATGAGTCTGGCGCGCGCGTGCGCCGAGTCGACCGCGCTCACGATCGTCGGTGGCGGCGATTCGGCCTCGGCGGCCAAGAAGTCGGGGCTCGCCGACCGTTTCGACCACATCTCGACCGGGGGCGGTGCGAGCCTGGAGTTGCTCGAGGGGAAGACGCTTCCCGGCGTAGCGGTGTTGAGCGATGGTTGACGCCGGCGCGCGACAGCCGATCGTTGCCGCGAACTGGAAGATGCACGGCGACGGCGCGACGTTGACCGAGTTGGCGCGTGGGATCGGCGAGGCGACCTCCCGGGCGGCCGCCGAGGTCGTCGTGTGTCCGCCGTTCCCGTACCTCGAACGGATCGGCGCGGTCCTCGACGAGTCGGTTTCGCTCGGCGCCCAGGACCTGCATTTCGAATCCGCAGGGGCCCACACCGGCGATGTCGCCGCCTCGATGCTCGTGGATCTCGGATGCCGCTATGCGATCGTCGGACACAGCGAACGCCGGACGAATCACGCGGAGACCGACGAGATCGTTCGCCGCAAGGCGGCCGCCGCGATGCGGGCCGGGTTGTGCGCCATCGTTTGCATCGGCGAAACGCTGGAACAACGCGAGGCGGGGGAGACCGAGACCGTGCTGGAACGTCAGCTGACGGAGAGCCTGCGCGGCTTGACCGGGGACCCCGCGGCGTTCGTCCTGGCTTACGAGCCCGTCTGGGCGATCGGGACCGGTCGCAACGCGACCCCCGAGCAGGCCCAGGCGGCACACGCGTTCCTCCGCGGCCGGTTGCGCGCGCTGGAGAACGCAGAGCTTGCCGCGCTCGTCCGGATCCAGTACGGCGGGAGCGTCAAGCCGGACAACGCCGCCGCGTTGTTTTCCCGCCCGGACATCGACGGAGGACTGATCGGCGGCGCGTCGCTCGACGCCGCCGCGTTCGGTGCGATTGTGTCGGCTTGCGAACGCTGAGCCGGCCGGCTGGTATGCTGATCGATCCCCGAAGGAGACAAGCCGTGAAGCTCTGCCACTCCATCCCCGCTCTGACCCTCGGGCTCGTTCTCGCC
>JBFFZZ010000252.1:0-4788 GCA_041568335.1 Candidatus Polarisedimenticolaceae bacterium
ATCGGGCCACGGCGCGCCGAGCGCCACGACGGGTCGCGCCGGGAGGCAGCCGGCGCGCGCCAGCGCCCAGACCCAGGCCAGCTCCGCCAGCGTGCCGGCCTGACCGGCGAGGACGATGTAGCCGTCCGCGCGATCGATGAGCAAGCGCGTCCGGTCGTAGAGATCCCGGCTGTGGACCGTCTCGGACAGGTAGGGGTTGGGGGTCCGGGCCGAGAACACGTCGGAAACCACGCCGACCGTGCGGCCACCCGCCTCGCTCGCGCCACGACTGGCGGCTTCCATGACGCCGCCGTACCCGCCGGTCACGACCGTGAAGCCGGTGCGGGCCAGCGCCTGGCCGGTGCGGTAAGCGAGATCGTAGGCTGGCTGACCCGCCTGCGGCTCGGAGGAGCCGAACACGGCGACCGAGGAGCTCACGGCGGACCCACCGCGGCGCCGCCCTTGCGCGGGTCGGCGGCACCGAGCCAGTGGCCGTTCTCGTCCACGCCGATGGCGTTGACGTTGCCGATCCGCTCACGCGTGGCCAGCGTATGGCCCAGTGCCTTGAGCGCGCGGCGGACGTCCGCCGGAAGCGCGCGCTCTTCGTAAGAGATCAGGTCGGGGATCCACTGATGGTGGACCCGCGGAGCGTTGACGGCCGACTGCAGCGGCATCTCGTGATCGATCACGTTGACCAAGACCTGGAACACCGCGGTGATGATGCGCGGGCCACCGGGGCTGCCGAGCACCAGGAACGGCCGCTTTCCGGGCTCGGGAAACTCGACGATCGTCGGTGTCATCGACGACAGCGGGCGTTTGAAGGGTTCCACCGCGTTCGCTACGCCCCCGACCAGCCCGTAGACGTTGGGGACGCCCGGTGCCAGCGAGAAGTCGTCCATCTCGTTGTTGAGCACGACGCCCGCACCGGCCGCCACGATGCCGCTGCCGAAGCTGGTGTTGAGCGTCGTGGTCAGGCTCGCCGCACGGCCCTGGTCGTCGGTCACCGAGAAGTGCACCGTGTCGCTCCCTTCGGGCACCGGCTTGCCGGGAAGGACCTCGCTCGAGGGCGTCACGCGAGTCCGGTCGATCGTCGCCGCGCGTGAGGCGACGTACTCCGGGTTCAGCAATCCGTCGAGCGGGACGTCGAAGAACTTCGGGTCGCCGAGCCACTTCGAGCGGTCGGCGAAGGCGCGTCGTTGGATCTCCGCCATCAGGTGGATCGTGTCGGAGGCGCCGTAGCCGTCGTGCATCTCGAAACGATCGAGCATCGCCAGCATCTGCAGCAGGATCACGCCACCGCTCGACGGCGGCGGGAACGAGACGACGCGGTAGCCGCGATAGGTACCGTGCACCGGTTCGCGCTCGACGACCTCGTAGCCGGCCAGGTCGGTGAGCTCGAGGACACCCCCACGCGCCTGCACCGTCGCGACCAGCGCTTCGGCGACCGGTCCGCGGTAGAAGCCCTCGGGACCCCGTTTGGCGATGCGCTCGAGGGTGGCCGCCAGCTCGGGTTGCTTCAGGACCCACCCGCGCTGCGGCACGGAGCCGCCGGGCAGGAAGATCGCCGTCGCCCGCTCGTCCAGGCGAAGTCGCTTCTCGGCGGAGGCGTAAGCCTTGACGAGATCGGGGTAGACGGGGAAGCCGTCGCGGGCCAGCTCGATCGCGGGATCGATCAACCGTTTCCACGACAGGACGCCCCAGCGCTCGTGGATCTCGGCCAGCCCGGCCACCAGACCGGGGACACCGACGGCCAGCCCCGTCTCGAGGCTCACGCCCGGGACCGGCTTGCCCTCCTCGTCGAGGAACCGGTCGAAGGTCAGCCCGGCGGGCGCGATCTCGCGGAAGTCCAGCGCGGTGGGGCGGCCCTGCTCGTCCCTGAAAAGAAGGAAGCCCCCGCCGCCCAGGCTGCCCGCCTGCGGGTTCGTCACGGCGAGCGCGAAGGCGACGGCGACAACGGCATCGGCGGCCGTCCCGCCCTGCGCGAGGACCTCGGCGCCGACACGCGAGGCCTGCGCCTCCGGCGAGGCGACCATCCCACGCGGCGAACGGGACGCGGCCGGATCCGCCCCGAACGCGGGCGCGGAGACGAGCCCGAGCCACACCGCGAGCGCCAGGATTTTACGTGGGTTTTGCACGGGAATGATCACGCGGGACACGACGTTGTCCCGCACGGGAGAAAAATTACCACGCCGCGAAACGGACTGTCAAAAAGCCCGCCGTCCGGCTGATAGTATGGTTTTCTGCGTCATGGGACGCATCAGGAGAGTCCGCATGTCCAAGCGCCTCGCGTTCATCGGCATCGTCGTTCTGAGTCTGGTCGTCGTGGCGGGTTGCAACGCGCCGGTCCCACAGGAAGGCGCGGAGGCCTCCGCCTCCTCGGGCGACAAGACCAAGCCCGGCGAGCCCCGACTCGCGCCCCCGTTCACCCTCGCCAAGATCGGGAGCGACGAGACGGTCAGCTTGGCCGACAGCAGCGGACGCGTTCGTCTCGTCGACTTCTGGACCACCTGGTGCCCGCCCTGCCGCGAAGAGATCCCGATGCTCAACGAGCTGCAGGAAACCTACGGTGACCGCGGCTTCGACATCATCGCCATCTCCCCCGAGGAACCCAGCGTGCTCGAGGAGTTCGCGGCCGATCACCCGGTGGTCTACACCAGCCTGATCGGCAACGAAGATCTCGTCCACGAGTACGGCGCGCTGGGCTACCCGACGGCGTTCCTGATCGACGGCGACGGCTACGTGGTGGACTTCTTCTTCGGCCCCAAGCCGCGCAGTGTCCTGGAAAAGAAGATCGAGGCGTTGCTCGCCGAGTCCTGAGCGCTAGCGCATGAGCCGCCAGTCACGCCTGATCGTGATCCTCGCCGCGATGGCGTTGATCGGCGTCGTGGTGCTGGCGATGGTCGCCGAACGCTACTCCAAGCTGCTCGGTCGCGAAGAGTCCGGTCCGCGCCAATCGACCGACCAGATGGCCCGCGCCGCCGCCGCCCAGGTCGACGCGTTCATCCGTGTTCGTCGGATGCTCCGCGAGGTCGTCGACGAGGGGATCTTCGACGGCGTCCCCGACGACGCACGTGCGCTCACCTTCAGCACGGAGCGGTCCCGTGCCCTGACGGTCCAGGGCGTCCAGGACATCGACTATCGCGAGCTGCGCGGCTACTACCGGCGCTGGAGCGACGACCCCGCGCTGCTCGCGGACGTCTGGCGGGTGGCTCTCGAGGACCGTCGCGCCGATCTGGCGGGTTGCGGGCTCGGGGAGCTCGAAGCGCTGGATCGGTGAGGCTGGTGATACCGGGCCTGTGGAACGGCGTTGTCATTTTGCAGGCCGGCATATGCAGATAGAACTGCACTGGTACTATTCTTGGCTAGCTCCGCTGAAATCTGGTTAGCCAGGCAGAAACACGATGGGCAGAAACATCGCGCAAACGATCGTCCATTCCGCCGTCATCGCCGTCTCTGCGGCGGTCGGCTTCGCCGGTTTCGGTCTCATGCTCGTCGACTCGCCTGGTCCACTCTGGTCGATGATCTCTTCGGTCGTGATGGCCATTGTAGGTTCGTGCATCCTTGCATTGTTCTCTCCTAGAAAGTGGTTGCTTATCGCTATCCTATGCAGTTGGGGCACTCTCACGTGGGCCGCGATGGGACTGCTGATGCAGCAACCGAAGTTCCGCTACCTGATGGTGGCCTTGCCACTTGCGGTAGCAGCCGGATTTACGGGTTCCCGAATGGGCACAGCCAATCGGCGACGTGCAGGCTAACTCGGGGACAAAAGACCCTTGATCTTACCGCTCCCGCCATCCAAAGCCGGCCGCAAGATCTTGCTTGCGGAAGTGATGATCCTGGTGGGCGTTTTCTGTATTCTCGCTGCGATCCTGGATCCTGAGAACTACCGAGGGGCCGGGATCGTCGCCGCACTGTTGCTGATCGGTGGAGCGGTGATCGGGATTCTCGGATGGTGGGAGGCGACCCACCAAGATCATTGATGGGCCGGCCAACATCCGGTTCCTGAAGTTGAACCGATGTAGCGGATCTAGTCGTCGGACGCGCTTCCCGATCGCTCCAGCGCGCTCAAGCGCTTCTCGGCACGGGCGATCCGGAGCCAGGTGACGATCAGGAACACCGCCAGTCCGGCCCAGATGACGTTGTAACCCCAGAACAGATAACCGAAGGTTTCTTTCATGGCGTCCTCAATCCAGCCGTTCGAGGCGCAGCGCCTCGGTGCGGGTCTCGATCCGGGCGCTGCGGTAGCGCAGCCGGATCAACGTGATACAGAGCAGAAACAACGCGACCATGCAGACGAACAGCGCGGTGGCCATGCGCGGCTCGAGCGAGCCGCGGTTGCCGGCCTTGAAGACCTCGGGGTGCATCCCGCGCCACCACTCGACCGCCTTGTGCACGACGTAGACGTCCGCCGCGATGGTGATCCCGATGATCGCGGCGAGGCGCGCGCCGAGATCGCGATTGGAGGCGTAACGCCGCACCATCAAGGCTGCGATGAGCAGGATCTCGAGCACCAGCGTCGAAATCAGCCGCGCCTCCCAGGTCCACCAGGTGCCCCATGCCGGCTTGGCCCAGATCGGTCCGGTGATCAGCACCAGCGTGCAGAACAGCAGGCAAACCTCGGTCGCCGCCTTCGAGAGGTCGTCCCAGGCGAGGTCGCGGCGCGACAGGTAGACGATCGAGCTGCCGAGCAGCACGACCACGGCAAGGTAGGCCATCACCGCGGCCGGGACGTGAAAATAGAAGATGCGCTGCACCGCGCCCATCGTCTGCTCGGTCGGAGCGTGGAGGAAGGCCCCCCACAGCGCCGCC
>JBFFZZ010000253.1:0-4777 GCA_041568335.1 Candidatus Polarisedimenticolaceae bacterium
GTACGCCAAGAAACACGGCGCCGAGATGGTCGATCTCAAGTTTACCGACCTGCTCGGCACGTGGCAGCACTGCTCGTTCCCGATCGAGACATGGGACGAGACGACCTTCGAAGACGGCGTCGGCTTCGACGGCTCGTCGATCCGCGGCTGGCAGGCGATCAACGTTTCCGACATGCTCGCCGTGCCGGACCCGTCGACCGTGAAGATCGACCCGTTTTTTGCCGATCCGACCGTCAGCGTGATTGCCGACATCAAGGACCCGATGACACGTGAGGACTACACGCGCGATCCGCGGCATGTCGCGCGCAAGGCGCTCTCCTACCTCAAGAAGACCGGTATCGCCGACACCTGCTACATCGGTCCCGAGCCGGAGTTCTTCATCTTCGACGAGGTGCGCTACGAGCAGAACCAGCATCGCGGGTTCTACCAGGTCGACTCGGTCGAGGGCGCGTGGAACACCGGGCGCTTCGAGGAACCCAACCTCGGCTACAAGCCGAGCTACAAGGGCGGCTACTTCCCGGTCAGCCCCACCGACACGTACCACGACCTGCGCGGCGAGATGGTCAAGGCGATGAAGAAGGTCGGCATCACCGTCGAGGCGCACCACCACGAGGTCGGCACGGCGGGGCAGTGCGAGATCGACATGAAGTACGAGCCGATGCTCGATATGGCCGATCAGTTCATGTGGTTCAAGTACATCATCAAGAACGTGGCCAAGAAGCACGGAAAGACGGTGACCTTCATGCCCAAGCCGATCTTCGAGGACAACGGCTCGGGGATGCACACGCACATCTCGCTGTGGAAGGGCGATGACCCGTTGTTCGGCGGCGACAAGTACGCGGGGCTCAGCCAGACGGCGTTGTGGGCCGTCGGCGGACTGCTCAAGCACGCGCCGGCGGTGCTGGCCTTTGCTGCGCCGACCAGCAACTCCTATCGTCGGCTGGTGCCCGGCTTCGAGGCTCCGGTCAACCTGGCGATGTCGGCGCGCAACCGCTCCGCGGCCGTGCGCATCCCGATGTACAACCAGTCGCCGAAGGCCAAGCGCCTCGAGTTCCGTTGCCCCGACCCGTCGTGCAACGGCTACCTGAGCTTCTCCGCCATCCTGATGGCTTGCCTGGACGGCATCAAGCACAAGATCGATCCCGGCGAGCCGCTCGATCGGGACATCTACTTGATGAAGGCCGAGGAGCTGGCCGAGTACCGGCACACGCCGGGCCGGCTGGACGAGGCACTCGAGGCGCTCGACCGCGACCACGAGTTCCTGACCCAGGGTGGGGTCTTCACGAACGATCTGATCGAGACCTGGATCCAGTACAAGACGGACAACGAGGTCGACCCGCTACGGCTGCGGCCGCACCCGCACGAGTTCTTCCTGTACTACGACAACTGAGTCGGGTGCTCCTGTATAGACGCCCCGCAGAGTGGTCCGGCCCGCCGAACCACCTGCGGGGTTTGCTTTATCTCTCGAAGATGACTTGCAAGACGGCATCCGTATCGCTGAGGTCCGCGAACAGCGCGTCCGGCTCGGCGGCCTCGAGGCTGCCGGGCTCGGCCCAGCCGGTCTCGACGGCGACGGAGCGGAAACCGTTGTGGCGCGCGCAATCGACATCCTCGTCGGTGTCGCCGAAGACGACGATGTCGCGCGGGGCGAAATCGATCCCGGTGCGGCGTCGCATGTCCTCGCGAGCGGCGCGGGCCACGCCGCGACGGTTACGTGCGTCGTCCCCGAAGCCGCCGCCTTCGAAGAACCGGTACAGGTCGAAGCGCTCCAGCTTGAGCCGCGCGCCAAGCGGGATGTTACCGGTCAACAGCCCGACGCGGACATCGTCGCGGGCCGCGAGCGTCGTCAACAATGGAAGAACACCGGGCAGCACCCGCTGCGGCGGGCCGTCGCCGTCGTGCAGTTCCCGCTGCAGGGCGGTCTCGTAGGCGCGCTCGAACTCGGCGCGCTTGCGCGCGAGCCGTTGACTCTTGATCCCCAAGGCGTGGGCGATCTCGCGGAAGATTAGGAAATCGGTCTTGCCCGCGAACGGCACCAGCATGGCGGCCGACAGCGAACCGGGCCGGAAGAGCTTCTCGAAGGCGCGGACAAGCGCGCGGCGGCCCGCCCCGCCGCAATCCACCAGGGTGCCGTCGATATCGAAGAGAACCAAACGCACGCGCATGTCGGCGCATTCTAATGGACACAACGGCCTAGGGCCTTAGACTACGCCCGTGCAGGTTCGCCCGGAGCTCGTTCAGGTTCGACCGCAGCCGGCTCCCGCCGCGTCGCGCCCACCGTACCCGAACGTCCGCCGTCTCCTCGTCGTCCGCGACGACCGGCTCGGCGACCTGATCCTCACGCTGCCGGCGATCGATCGACTGAGGGCGGCCTACCCGGGAGCTCACATCGCGCTCTTGGTGCAACCCGCGCTGGCCCCGCTGGCGTCGTTGTTCGCCCCGCTTGACTCGGTCCTCGAGTCGGACCCGGATCCGACCCGGACGATCCGCGACTTCGCACCCGACGCGGCGGTCTGCATCTCGCGGAGCGCGGTGGCGCCTCGCGCGCTGCGCCGCGCTGGAGTACGGCGTGTCGCGGGAACGGGTCGCCGCTGGTACTCGTTCCTGTTCGACCGGCGGCTCGACGTCTCGCGCCGCGCCGCGTCACGGCACGAGGCGGAGCACGCGCTCGATCTGGCCGGTATCGCCGGCGCGAAGCGCGCTTCGTTACGCTTCCCGATCGAGATCCCGGCCACCGTACGAGACCAAGTCGATCGCTGGCTCGAGGGGCGGGGGATCGACCGTGATCCCGTCGTGGTGCACCCCGGGACGGCGGGCTCGTGTCCCGGGTGGCCGCCCGAGCGTTGGCGCCGGCTGGCGGACCGACTGGTTGAATCGGGTCGATCGGTCGTGATCACCGAAGGCCCCGCCGATCGCGCGGCGCTGGCGCCGTTCGAAGGCAGCGCGTTGCCGCGTTTTGCGGCGAGCCTCTCCGAACTGGCGGCCCTGCTGTCGCGATCGCGAGTGACCGTCAGCAACAGCACCGGACCGGTCCACCTCGCCGCGGCGCTCGGCTCCGCGACGCTGGCGATCCACGCGCCATGGAGCAGCTGCGGCGCCGAGCGCTGGGGGCCCTACGCGGCAAACGGGTGGGCACTCGTGGTCGACCACGCTCCGGCACGTCGTTGGACGCGCCGCCGCCGCCGCCGGGCGGCCCGACGGCTGATGCAGGCGCTGCCCGTCGAAACCGTGTTCCGGGCGGTAGAAAGCGTGGCGAAACCGCCCGAGATTGGACGCTGACCGGGCCGGGTGTACATTATTAGGTCTGAGGGCAGGACAAGGAGTCGCCATGCGAGTTTTGATCGGTTGTGCGCTGCTGGCCATCGGGTTGGTGGGCGCCGACGTCTCCGCCCAGGAGACGAAGAAGGAACCCAAGGATCGCGTGGAACGCAAGAAAGCCCCCGCCAAGGACGAGGTCAAGGTCTACACCAACGCGGATCTCGAGAAGTTCAAGATCGTCAAGGAAGAGGACGACGGTGAGACGCCGGCGACCCCACCGCCGGCCGACCCCAAAGAGGCCAAGAAGGAAGCACCCCCCGACCCGCTCCAGCTGCTCCGTCAGCAACAGGCCGCCCAACGCGACCGGGCCAAGGCGATCGCCGAGGCGGAGGCCGCCGTCACGACGGCAAAGGAGAAGTTGGCCAACCTGGAGCGGCAGCTGCTGGCGACCCGCAACCCGTTCGCGGCGCGGCCCGAGATCTCCAAGGAAGAGAAGGCGCAGCGCGCCGAGGGCGGCGAAACGGCTGCCCAGCGCTACGACAGAACCAAGGAAATGGTTGAAAAAGCGCGCGAGGAGCTCCGCAATGCCGAGGGCGAGCTGGCGCGTCTACGGGCCGGTCGGCCCTAATCCCGTCGAGGAGCCACCGGGCCCCATCAGATCACCGCGTTGCCCCCAGAACCCAACGACACCGCGTCAGAGCACGAACCCCCCCGGCCCGTTCGCCGCACGCGATGGCGCCGTTGGCTGTTTCGTTTGGCGCTGATCGTCGCGCTCGGCCTAATCGCTGCGGTCGCGTTCTTCAGCACCTCGACCGGGCGCGGCTGGGTGTTCACGTTTCTCGCCGAGCGCCTCGAACGCGACACCGGGATTCGCTTCGAGATCGCGGCCAGCCGGCTCTCTCCACTGCGCGGCGAGTTCGTCCTGCAGGACGTGCGGATCCAGGCCTCCGGCCGCGAGCGTCCGTTCCTCACCGCGGGAGAGGTCGCGGCGAGCTTCCAGTGGCGCCGGCTGTTCCAGCGACCGGTGCGGCTCGATCGCGTCCTCGTGCGCGACGTGACGGCGGACACGACGATGTTCCCCGCCGGCCGGGGCGGGACACCGAAGCAGGAGGAGCGAGCCCCGCTGCCGTTGCGAGTGGACGACCTCCGCTGGGAGTCGGGTCGCGTCGGGCCGTGGAACGGCGGTGAGCGCTTCGCCCCCTGGTACGAGCGGTTCGAGGTCACCCGGATCGGCGGCGCGGGCACGTTGCAGCTCGGCATCCTGCAGGTCACCGAGGTGTCGGGCGTGCTGGAGGTTCACCACCCGAACCGACCGCGGATCGAGGCGGATGTCGACGTGACCGGAGCCGTCGGTTTGGACGGCACGATCCGCAACGCTTCGGTCGCCTTGCTCGGGGACGGCTTACAAGGCGCGGCGGATCTCTCCGCGATGGACGGCCGGCACCTGACGATCGACGGGCATCTGGAGGCGCGGCTCGGCGAGCTGTTCCCCGACCAGACCTCGAGCGGACAAGCCCAC
>JBFFZZ010000254.1:0-4756 GCA_041568335.1 Candidatus Polarisedimenticolaceae bacterium
CGATCATCGAGATCAATCCCGACGCCCGCTCGATCGCCGAAGCGCTCGACGCCGAGCGGGCGGAGAGCGGACCGCGCGGGCCGCTGCACGGCATCCCGGTGGTGCTCAAGGCGAACATCGACACCGGGGACCAGCTGGCGACGCATGCGGGCTCGCTGGCGCTCGCCGATCACCACGCTTCGGACGACGCGTCGATCGCCAGGCAGCTGCGCGACGCGGGGGCGGTGATCCTGGCCAAGGCGAACCTCAGCGAGTGGGCCAACTTCCGTTCGAATCGGTCGTCGAGCGGGTGGAGCAGCATCGGCGGGCAGACCAAGAACCCCTACGAACCGCTGCGTAACCCGTGCGGCTCGTCGAGCGGCTCCGGGGTCGCGGTGGCCGCCAACCTGACCGTGCTCGCCGTGGGCACCGAGACCAACGGATCGATCACCTGCCCGTCCGGGATCAACGGGATCGTCGGCATCAAGCCGACGCTCGGGCTCGTCAGCCGCGACGGCATCATCCCGATCGCGCACAGCCAGGACACCGCCGGGCCGATGGCGCGGACCGTGCGCGACGCCGCGCTGATGCTCAACGCGATGAGCGCGCCGGACGAGACCGATCCGTTCACGGCGGACCGTCCCGGACCGATACCGGATTACGCGGCCGAGCTGAGCCCGGACGGCTTGCAGGGCAAGCGTATCGGCGTGCTGCGCAGTTTCTACGGTGCGGACGCCAACCCCTACATCGAGGAGGTCTTCGAGGCCGCGGTCGAGACGCTGAAGGTTCAGGGCGCCGAGATCGTCGACGACATCGAGATCGAGACGGAGGGGATGAGCGGTGCTTCCTACGAGGTCCTGCTCTACGAGTTCAAGGCCGATCTCAACGCTTACCTCGCATCCTCGAACGCGGAATTGAAAACGCTTGCGGAGATCATCGAATTCAATACGGCCAACGCCGGCTCCGTGATGCCGATCTTCGGCCAGGAGATCATGGAGAGGGCCGAGGCCAAGGGGCCGCTCACCGACCAGGACTACCTCGACGCGCTGGAAAAGAGCAAGCGCATCGCGCGCGACGGCATCGACAACGCGCTGAAGGAGCACAAATTGGACGCGCTGGTCGCGCCGACCAACGGGCCGGCCTGGATGACCGATCACGTCAACGGCGACCACTTCTCGATCAGCAGCTCGTCGCCGGCGGCGATCTCGGGCTACGCCAGCATCACGGTGCCCGCCGGCTACGTGTTCGACCTGCCGGCAGGGTTGTCGTTCATCGGCGGTCCGTTCACCGAGAAATCCCTGATCGACATGGCTTACGCGTTCGAGCAGGCGTCCAAGGCACGCCGGGCGCCCGAGCTGTAGCTAGCCTCGGCCGGCGGCGAAGACGGGGCCGCCGGGGTGGTACTGCTTCCAGTCGAACCAGTAGTCGGCGTAGACCTGGAGCTGCCGGAGCTTCGTCCCGGCCAGCTCGCCGGAGATGGCCGTGCCGGAGAAATCCCAGTGGGAACCGGTCTCGGCGTCGACCAGGAGGATCGGGGCCGTTTCCCCGTCGGGCTGCTCGGCTGACGGATCCACCCAGCGGTAGAAGTCCAGCGTCCGCCCACCGACCGTGCGGTCGAAGATGCGCACCGAGCGATCGTCCTCGCCGACGACGACGAGGAGGTCGACACCGCCGAACCGATCGGTGACGGGGTTCTGCTCCCGAAGCAGCCGCATCGGGTAGGCCTTCTCGCGGCCGTCCGGCAAGCGCAGCGCCTGGATGACCTCGCCGAGCTCGACGGTCTCGTCGGAGCCGGCCTCGACGGGAAACGCGATCTTCTCCCCGTCGCGGTTCTCGTCGCGCTCCAGCTCCGGCCAGTAAAGCTCGACGAACTCGGGCCGCGATTCCAGGACGGTGGTGTCGGGGTTCTCCCGCGACCAGACCTCCCAGGTGACCTGGTCGAAGAACATCGGCTCGAGCTTGCGGCCCTTCAGCGGGCCGTGGATCGCCTCACCGCTGACCTGCTGCCACCAGGTGCCCGTCTGCTCGTCCTCCATGATGAAGTTCTGGTTGTTGACCCCGATCAGCCGAAACGTCAGGACCCGATCGTCGAGTGTCGACTTCCACACCAGACCGGTGCGGCAGAGCACTCAGTAAGTGACGACGTAGGGCTCGCCGGCGAGCCGGTCGTTGACGATGTGGTGGTAGCCGATGATCGGGAACGGATAGGCCGCCGCCTGACCGTTGTGCTTCACACCGAGGACGAGATCCTCCGGCAGCACGTGCGTCGCGTCGGTCGCCGGGAGGCGGACGACCTCGGGCAACGGGGTGAACATCCCCTCGGCCGGGTAGCTGCTCGCGAGGTAGGCGGCCGCGGCCAGCACGACGACGGCGGCGGCGAGAACGATCTTGCCGAAAGTGCGCGTGGCCTCCCGGCGCCAGATCGCCCACGCCAGGATCGCGCCGATGACCAGGTTGATCGTGACCAGCGTCGGCGCCCAGTTGCTCAACGCGTAACTCAGCTCGATGTCGTAGGCCGACTGCGTACGGATCGGCGAGACCAGGTAACCCGGCATCACGAACAAAGCGGCCGAGCCGAGGACGAGGATCCCCAAAGAGATCGGGGCGAGGAGCTTCATGACGCCGTCATCTTATTTGTAAAATGACGTAAAGGAAACTGCACAACACGTCTCGGCCCATAAGTGTGTCGTACGATCCCGGACGGCGAGGTCGGAGGGCTCTTGCGAAAACCGGGCGGCTATTCGATGCGGGTTTTCCCGCCTCTTCTTTTCCTCGCCTGCGCCGCGAGCCTCGTGACGGCCGACGAGATCCCACCCGCACCCAGCCTGACGATCGAGCGCGCGACCTCCGAGATCACGGTCGACGGGGTGCTGGACGAGCGCGCCTGGGCCGACGCCGGAATGCTGGATCTGAGATGGGAGTGGTTCCCCGGTGAGCGCGCCGTCCCTCCGGTGAGGACGGATTGTCTGCTCACCTACGACAACGACAATTTCTATGTCGCGTTCCGCGCCTACGACCCGGAACCGGAGAAGATCCGCGCCCACCTGATGGACCGCGACGCGATCAGCACCTTCGTGCTCGACGACCACGTGTTACTGCTGCTGGACACGTTCAACGATCAGCGGCGAGCGTTCCAGTTCCGCGTCAACCCGCTCGGCGTGCAGATGGACGGGATTCTCAGCGCCGTCGACGGGATCGAAGATTTCTCGTGGGATGTCATCTGGAAATCGGCCGGCAGGATCACCGACGAGGGGTACATCGTCGAGATAGCGCTGCCCTTCAACCAGCTGCGCTTCAAACCCGGCGAGTCCGTCCAGACCTGGGGCATCGAGGCCGGACGATCCTACCCGCGCAACGTGCGCCACCGCATCGCCGCGCATCCGGTCGATCGCAACGAGAACTGCCAGCTCTGCCAGTTCAACAAGATCAGCGGGTTCGAGGGCCTGAAACCGGGACTCAACCTGGAGATCGCCCCGACGCTGACCGCCGCGCGAACGGACACCCGCGTGAGCTTCCCGACGGGGCCGATACGAACCGGTGACGAGGATGTCGAGGCGGGTTTGAGCGTGCGCTGGGGTGCGACCCCCAACATCACGCTCAACGGAACGATCAACCCGGATTTCTCGCAGGTCGAGGCGGACACCGCACAACTGATGGTCAACGAGCGTTTCGCCCTGTTCTTCCCGGAGCAGCGGCCGTTCTTCCTCGAGGGGTTCGACACCTTCTCGACCCGGCTGAGCGCCGTCTTCACACGCACGGTGGCCGACCCCGAGTGGGGCTTCAAGCTGACGGGCAAGCAGGGCAAGAACACGTTCGGTCTGTTCGCCGCCAACGACCGCGTGAACAACCTGTTGTTCCCCGCCAACGAGACCACCTCGTCGACCTCGATCCGTGACGACGTGCTGGGCGGGGTGCTGCGCTACCGGCGCGACATCGGCGAAAGCTCGACCATCGGGTTGCTCTACACCGGCCGGGAGGGGACCGACTACGAGAACCATGTCGTGGGCGTCGACGCGTCGCTCGTGATCAACTCGAAGAACGACTTGACGATCCAGTACTTGCGCTCGGACACGCGCTACCCCGATGCGGTCGCGACGGCCGAGGTTCAGCCGCCGGGGAGCTTTTCCGGCGACATGTTCATCGTCGACTGGAATCGCGTCACGCGGGACATGATCCTCTCGCTCGAGTATCAGGAGAACGGTCGAAACTTCCGCGCGGACAGCGGATTCATTCGCCGTGCGGACTGGAACCGTGCGCTGGGTGTCTTCCGGCGCAACATCTGGGGTGAGCCGGAGAACTGGTATTCACAGCTCCAGTACGGCGCCTTCGCCTCTCGTGCCGAGAACGACGACGGACAGCTGACCGACGACCTGCTGGAGGTTTTCGGCAGTTTCCGTGGTCCGTTGCAGTCGTTCGTCGAGGTCGAGGCCTACCGCGAGAGAACGCGTAGCGGGGGCGTTCTCTTCGAGAACATCGACAGCGTCTTCGTTTACGCCGAGCTCCAGCCCTCCGGTTCGGTGATGGTCTCCGGGTCGACGCACATCGGCGAGACCGTGGATCATGCGAACACGCGGCCCGCCGAGCAGGTCAGGATCAACCTGGGTACGGAGCTGCGGCTCGGGCGGCGGTTCAACCCGCGCATCAACCACACGTTCCAGGAGCTGGACGTCGCGGGTGGGACGCTGTTCACCGTCAACCTCACCCAGCTCCGGATGGTCTACCAGTTCAACGTGCGCATGTTCGCTCGCGCGATCTTCCAGTACCAGGACCTCGAGCG